>NYYM01000038.1 GCA_002685815.1 Dehalococcoidales bacterium
TCACTTATCCGTCGGTCCAGCTGGGAAACGGCTCTCAACTCCCCGCTCAGACCCACCTCCCCCATCACGGCCAGTTCCGGGTCGACAGGCACATCACGAGCACTGGAGGTGATAGCCAGGGCGATGCCCAGGTCGGCCGCCGGCTCTCCAATCTTCAGTCCTCCGGCCACGTTGACAATGATATCCTGGGTGCCCAGTTTCAAGCCGATCCGCCGCGTCAGCACGGCCGTAATCAGCAGCAGGCGGTTGAAGTCGATTCCGTTGGCCGTGCGCCGGGGCAGGCCGAAGCTGGTCGGGTTGGTCAGGGCCTGAATCTCCACCAACAGGGGCCGGCTGCCCTCCAGCACCGGCACCACCGTTGAGCCCACCGCCTCCCCCCAACGCTGGGACAGAAAGGCCCGCGACGGGTTGTCCACTCCGATCATACCTTCTTCCTTCATCTCAAAAATGCCCAACTCGTTGGTGGATCCAAAACGGTTCTTGACGCAACGCAGCAGCCGGTATGCGCTGAATTGCTCACCTTCGAGGTAAAGCACCGCATCGACAATGTGTTCCAGCACCCTGGGCCCGGCGATGGCCCCGTCCTTGGTGACATGCCCCACGATGAAGATGGGCACCGCGCTCTGCTTGGCCCATTGCATCAGTCTCATGGTGCACTCTCTCACTTGGGTGATGCTGCCCGGGGCCGTACCCAGTTCGGGCAGAGAAACGGCCTGAATGGAATCAATAACCACCAGACTGGGGGACAGTTCTTCGATCTGGTTCAGGATAATCCCCAGGTCGGTTTCGGCCAGCAGGTAGAGGTTATCCCCCTTTATGCCCAGACGTCCCGCCCGGAGCTTGATCTGGTGCAGAGTTTCCTCGCCGGAGACATAGACTACGCTGCCTCGGTCCTGGGCCACCTGGGCGGCCACCTGCAGCAGCAAAGTGGATTTGCCAATACCCGGATCCCCCCCAGTCAATGTCAAGGATCCGGGTACCAGTCCCCCACCCAACACCCGGTTAAACTCGGTCATGGGCAGTGAAAAACGGTCGGCCGCCTCAACGGTCAGTCGGGAAAGCTCTTGGGGCCGGTTATCCGAAGAAACAACCCGACGGGAAGCAGCCTGGACCACGATTGTCTGCTCCGTAAAGCTGTTCCACTCCTGGCAACCGGAGCAGCGTCCCAGCCACTTCAGTTCTTCCTTGCCGCACTGCTGGCAGACAAAGACAGTCCGTGAGCTGGACTTATCCCTTTTCACCATAGACTGACTTTACTTGATTTCGGTCGGTTATGCAAGGATGCGTTTCATCATGAGGTAACCCCATCCCCCTCTGTGTCCTCCTTCCCCTTTTCAAGGGGAAATGGGAGTTTAAGAGGGGCAAAGCATCTCTTTTCAAAGGAGAGGGAACTTAATGGGGTAAGGTTTAATAAACAGGGTACAATGTTCGGGCTTGAGCGAGCGTCTAAATATACCAGTTGATGGCGGCGCTCCTGGCAGTCTGAATAAAGGTGGCCAGCCCCATGATGTCGTCCACCTCGTCCACCATATCTTCGAGGTCCAGGCCCTTGATTGCCATGGCGTTGGTGCAGGCGTACAATTTCAGGCCCAGCCCCTTGGCGCTGACCAGCTTTTCTTCGATACCCCGGATATTCCCGTCGCCTATGCCCTGCTGGATCATCGCCTGCAATTCACTGTTGGTTTCCTCCACGTCTTCATAGTGCCCTTTAACGAACCTCTTCAGTCCTTCATAGGTCAGCAGTATCGTTGCCTCCATCCCCATCGCCAGACAGACACTGGCCAGGGACAGGGCATTGGTGACCCTGTCGTATGAATCGCTGTGGAGGATAATGGCCGCGTGTTGTGTCCCCGTACTACTGTCAGCGCTCATTTTTTCACCCTTACTCCCCGATGGTTCAACCAAGCATTCCCAGGAAGATACCGGCGGCGGTAGCCGTGCCGATTACCCCGGCAATATTTGGTCCCATGGCGTGCATTAAGAGNAAGTTTCTGGGGTTAGCTTCCTGGCCCATCCTCTGGACGACTCTGGCCGCCATCGGTACCGCCGAGACACCGGCCGCCCCTATCATCGGGTTTATTTTCTCCTTGGACACCAGGTTCATCAACTTGGCCAGCAGTATACCGAAGGCGGTAGAAGCTGAGAAAGCCACTATGCCCAATGCAAACACCATCAGGCTCTCCAGCTTGAGGAAGTTTTCGGCGGTCATTATGGCCCCCACGGAAATACCCAGCAAGATGGTAAGTACGTTCATAAAGGCATTAGCCGCCGTATCCGCCAGCCTGTCGGTGACCCCGCTGATAACCAGCAGATTACCGAACATAAACATGCCGATAAGGGGGGCGGACTTCGGTACCAGCAGGATGATGATAAGAGAGGCAATCACCGGAAATACCAGTTTCTCCGTTCTTGATACATTTCTCAGCTGGGGTTTCATGTATATTGCCCGCTCTTTCTTGGTGGTCAGCAGCTTGATTATCGGCGGTTGAATAATGGGCACCAGCGCCATATAGGTATAGGCAGCCACCGCCGTAGCCCCGATAAAATGGGGCGCCAGCCGGTTGGTCAGATAAATGGTGGTTGGTCCGTCAGCCCCGCCGATAATGCCAATGGCGGCAGCTTCATTTACGCCGATCTTTACCACACCGGGAATAAGATTGCCTATCGCCAGGGCACTGAAGAATGCAAAGTAAACGCCGAACTGGGCCCCGGCCCCCAAGAGCAGGGTCTTGGGGTTAGCGATAAGGGGACCGAAATCTTGCATCGCTCCCAGACCGAGAAAGATAAAGACCGGTATTATTTCCCAGGTAAGCCCGTGAAAAAAGATGCGGTAAATTACTCCGGCCGACTCCCCGGGATCCATCAGTCCTCCGAGAGGCAGGTTCACCAGCACCACCCCGAAGCCGATGGGCACCAGCAACAGGGGCTCCATTTTCTTGGCGATGCCCAAGTACAGAAGGACCACGCCAATTGCAATCATCAATATGGGGCTGGGCCAGCCGCCCAACCCGGCAAACCCGGTTTCAAAAAGACCGAACAATACTTATCTCCTCGGATCTATCGATACGGATTTGTTATTATTCGATAACAGCTATCACGTTACCGGTCTCAACCACTTCCCCCACCGAGACCTGTATCTCGGTAATTGTGCCGGCCACCGGAACCAGGATGGGGTTCTCCATCTTCATGGATTCAATAAAGCAGATTACGTCTCCCTCCTGGACCGCGTCCCCCACCTTAACTTCAATACTGATCAGCTTACCCGTTATCGGTACTTCAACAATTTCCTGTGCCAACTTTAAGCTCCTTTCTTGCTATCTCCGCTTTCTTCACCGGCGGCCGTGGTCTTGCTGATGATCAGCCCGGTCAGCCAGATTGCCGAAGCTAAAATAAGCAGCACGGCAAACACAACCCCAAAACCGACCAAACCAATCTGCCAGGCAAAGCCCCAGTCCACCGCCATTTTCGTAATTCACCTTTCTATATTCCGGCCGGTTTTCATTTTAGCAAAAAAAGGGCGGCACTTAGTTATTCTAGTCCCGCCCTTTCAATATAGCCCTTGCNGGCTTTACTTATCATGATAGATTTACGGTTGGGCGTCTCCCGATAAGGCTCCCACCGGAGCCGGGTGCAAGACAATCTCACCCTCTTCAAAGTCAACCGTAACCGTATCCCCGGAGCGGAATTGGCCTCGGAGCAAGCTGTCCGAGAGCTTGTCTTCGACCAGGTCCTGAATCACCCGCCGCAACGGCCGGGCTCCAAAGACCTCATCGTAGCCCTTCTCCCCCAGGAAGTCCTTGGCGGATTCGGTTACCTCGAGCTTCATCCCCTTTTCGGCCAACTGCTTGGTCACTATCGCCAGCATCAGGTCGACTATAGCCCGGATATGCTCTCTGCTCAGGGCGTGGAACACCATCACGCTGTCGATCCGGTTGATAAATTCGGGACGGAAGGTCTTCTTCAGTTCTTCGAGCAGCTTCTCTTTCATCTTTTCGTAATCAGCTTGGTCCGCCTTGGCCTTGTCGCTGCGAGAGGTGAAACCGATAGCCCCACCCTTCTTGATCTGGTCGGCGCCGATGTTACTAGTCATAATAATAATACAGTTGCGGAAATCTACCCGCCGTCCTTTGGCATCGGTCAGGTGACCATCGTCAAATATCTGCAGCAGAATGTTAAAGACGTCCGGATGGGCCTTTTCAATCTCATCGAGCAGGATGCAGCTATATGACTTGCGCCTGACCGCCTCGGTCAATTGTCCCCCTTCGTCATAGCCCACGTATCCAGGCGGTGCCCCGACAAGTCGGGATACCGTGTGTTTTTCCTGGTATTCTGACATATCAAGCCTGATCAGGGTATCCTCGCTGCCAAACATAAACTCGGCCAGGGTTCTGACCAGTTCTGTCTTACCCACGCCGGTCGGGCCCAGAAAGATAAAGTTACCTATCGGGTGTCTCGGGTCCTTCAGTCCGGCCCGGGCCCGTCTCACTGCCCTCGCAACGGTGTCGATAGCTTCATCCTGACCGACAATACGNTTCTTCAGCACCTCTTCCATTTGAAGCAACCGCGTGGCCTCGTCACCGCTCAACTGCACCACCGGAATCCCGGTCCACATACTGATTACTTCGGCGATGTCTTCGGCGCTGACATCCGGTTTCTCCTGTTCCAGCTCATTCTGCCACTTTTCTTTCAGCTTCCTTATCTTCTCCATGCTCTGGATCTCTTGCTGGCGCAGTTCGGCGGCAGCGTCATATTCCCGGCTGGCCAGAGCCGCCTCTTTCTCTTTTCTGAGGCTGTCCTCGGCCTGTTTCTCTTCTTTAAGGGCCGGCGGCAGAGCCCGGTGTTTAATTCTCACTCTTGAGGCGGCTTCGTCAATGATGTCGATCGCCTTGTCGGGCATGAAACGGTCGGGTATGTATCGGTCGGCCAATGTGGCCGCGGCCGTCAGGGCCTCCTCGCTTATCGTCAGTTTGTGGTGCTCCTCGTAGCGTTCTCTGACGCCCCGCAAAATCTGCACTGTCTGTTCAACGGAAGGTTCCTCAACCAGAATAGGTTGGAAGCGCCGTTCCAGGGCCGCGTCTCTCTCCACGTGCTTGCGGTAATCATCCAGCGTGGTCGCCCCGATGCACTGTAACTCACCCCTGGCCAGTGACGGTTTGAGGATACTGGCGGCATCCACCGCTCCCTCGGCCGCCCCGGCCCCCACAATGGTGTGGAACTCATCGATAAAAAGGACGCAGTTACCAGACGTCTTTATCTCGGTAATGATTTTCTTCAGCCGTTCTTCAAACTCACCCCGGTATTTCGTCCCCGCCACCACTGAAGCAATATCCAGGGTTACCACCCGTTTGTTCTCCAGCGTCTCGGGAACATCACCCTCGGCGATGCGGTGGGCCAGACCCTCGACAATGGCCGTCTTACCCACTCCCGGTTCACCGATGAGGGCCGGATTGTTCTTGGTGCGGCGGCTGAGGATCTGAATTACCCGCTCGATTTCCTTTTCTCGCCCGATGATCGGGTCGAGTTTTCCGGCCACCGAAGCGGCTGTCAGGTCTACGCTCAATTGGTCCAGCACCGGGGTTCGGCTGGCGCTACGAGCCGGCTGCTTGCCTCTGGCTCCGGCTTGGCTGAGAACCTGGTTTGTTTCCGTGCGGGCTTGTTCCAGGGTAATGCCGAAGCTGTCCAGGACACCGGCGGCTACCCCTTCTCCCTCATGTAACAGGCCGAGCAAAAGGTGCTCTGTGCCGATATAATTGTGGTTAAGGTGGCGGGCTTCATCAATCGCCAATTCGATGACTCGTTTGGCTCTGGGGGTCAGGCCAACCTCGCCGACACTCGATTTCTCACCACGGCCAATAATGAACTCTACTGCCGACCGCACCTTACTCAAGCTGATACTCATATTGGTGAGTACCTTAGCGGCCATCCCATCCTCTTCGCGTATTAAGCCAAGCAGAATGTGTTCGGTGCCAATATAGCTGTGGTTAAGGTTTTGAGCCTCTTCCTGAGCTGAGGTAAGTACTCGGCGGGCTCGCTCTGAAAATTTCTCAAATCGGCTAGGCATTCTTTCTCCTTAAGGGGAGCTACCCCCGGTAGTTAGTCTCATTAATAGTATAAGGCAACCTCAAATAAAGGTCAAAAGCTGAGGCAATGATTACCTGCCAGCCTGATATGTTTTTGNNNAAGNCNCCTGGCAGTGGCNTATTTTCCACANGGGGTNNCCCCCTCAGTATCCTCTGCGCTGGGGCGTTTCACTTCCGTGTTCGGGATGGGAACGGGTGGTTCCACCCCGCTCTAACCACCAGAGGACTATCACCGTTTACCATAAAGAAATATTTTAAAGAGCTTTCAGAAGTAGAATACAGGCGCTACTAAGATTAAGTCTAGCATCAAGTCAGGAGCAGGTCAAGACCCTGAACAAAAGGTGAATCAAAATAATCCATTCGGGTGACCGGTTTGTACCTCCCGGCCGTCCTTCCACGCTCCCATCGTCCTCTTCTTTCNCCTTCGCCACCTCCTGTTTCATCCGACGAATCAAACCTGACCAGACGTGCCTTGGCAGGCCCCCCACTGTCATTGCTAGAAGCACAGCGACGAAGCAATNCCAACAACGNTCNGTCAGACTGCTAACAAATCCCTCTGTATTGCAAGAAGCGCGGCGANGAAGCAATCTCGATAAATTAACCCACCCGTCAGTATTCACTCCCTCTTGATATTCCTCACCCCTACCTGTCATTCTGAGTGAAACGAAGAATCCGGACCTCCANCTCTGCGCAGGCAACAAAGCCGTTTAATCGGGGATTGAAAGGGGCGAAGCCCCTTTAACAAAAAATACATCCCTCTCCCCTTGACGAAGAGGAGAGGGATAAAGGGTGAGGGGTTATCATGAACTCTGGAGTAAGTGTGCAAAAGGGAGTGGACTCACATTCAGTCAAATCAAAGCCATCAACAAAAGAATTTGTGTTACACCCCTTCATAATCTATAATTCTTGCTACTTGGCAGGTAAAGACTATCCGGTGAAGAGAAGGNAGCGGAGAACCCGGTCGGTTCGCTTTCCCCGTCAGGAGAACCGGATTAGAACTGGATTATCTCTATGAACAAAGACTATCTGATTCTGGCCGCCGGCAGTATCGCAGTCGGCATCGTACTGACCTTCGTTGTCCTGGGAGCCAGCGTCCGAGCCGGAGTGGACCTCAATGAACAACTCTGGCTCCTGGCCGTCCCGGCCGTCCTCTCCGTCACCCTCAATATCATACTCCTGGAACTCTACCGCCGCTTCTGGAAGAAGAAATAGGATGAAAAACATAATCATTGCTGGCCCGTCAAGAGTCGGTAAATCAACATTAGCGAGAAAAATAAACGAAGAGCTAAATTACTTTGTCATCAGTGTCGATAAACTTGTCGCCACGTTTCAAGGGGCATATCCACAATTNAATATTAAGCTTAATTGGAATAGAAGGNAGACCACAGACAATTTAACGCCGTTTCTTGGTCATTTTCTTGGTGCATTTTCTTCCAGTCACGGCGTTGCATATGAGCTAAACCTGCGGGCGCACGCTGTAAAAGGAAATAGGTTTGTGTTGGAAGGAGGGTATTTTAATTTTGAGAAGATATTACCTATTCTGAAAATGTATGAGATAGAAGAATTGAAAGACAATTTTTTTCTTATAGGGTTGGNGCAAAACAAAAAAACGGCTGATGAATTTTTCAACGATTCCAGGAAATACGATACGGAAGACGATTGGACATATAGTTTAGATGATGATGATCTAAGAGAGGTTAGTCAAGAAGCCATTCCATTCAGTCGATCTATAACTGATCATTTAGTGAAATACGGCTTTACGATTTATGATACGCCTACGGAACGGGAGCAGGTTTTTGATAAAATCGTAGAAGATATTAAATCGAAATTAGTGTAATGTAAAAAGGTTGCGGGTCAAGCCCGCAAAGATAGAGAACACCCACTAGTAAGCATTATCTACAGACAAAGTTTTTGATATCCGACCTTACCTATGGGAATCTTGGTTCAGGGACGGGTCCAATCATTCATAGCCAATCGTTGNAAAGCTAGTCTGGTCGGAGTATACCATAATCAAAAGGTAAAACTTATTAATAATGAGTTTCCTTTTAGCNTATGTAAGTAACCAAACCCCTTCCCAAAAAACCAGTTTCCCCCTCTTTATCAATAAGAGAGAGTAATACAGGCTAAAGGTCCACCTTGAAATCCTGTCCGCAAAACCGCCCAGTCTGCCTTAAATACGCAATTACGTAAATACGTTATTGCGTAAAAGAGTAATATCATAGACCGCTTCNCGGAGCTTGTCCTGAGCGCTATCAGATTCTTCGCTACGCTCAGAATAACCTGAAGCGAAGGGCCCCCTAGCCACAAGGCACAACCAGCCAACACTCTTATTTACATAACACGNNAAATAATTCCCGNAGCNAACCAGCCTCGGATTGTTTCCCCAAAATCAGAACCACTAATTTGAGGCTAAACACACCCAAATCAAATAAAAGGAAAGAGGGGCATTGTGCCCCTCTCAAGATTTCAAAAACTTCATCTAATATCAATTCTGAAGCAGGTCAAGCCCTCGACCATTAGTACGGTTAAGCTAAAGACATTACTGCCCTTTCACCCACCGCCTATCAAACAAGTAGTCTACTTGTGGTCTTACTCCCGATAAATCGGGATGGGAGATATAATCTTGGGGCCGGCTTCGCACTTAGATGCTTTCAGCGCTTATCCGAACCAGACTTAGCTACCCAGCTATGCCCTTGGCAGAACAACTGGTACACCAGAGGTCTGTCCTTCTCAATCCTCTCGTACTAGAGAAAGCTCCCCTCAAATCTCCGGACGCCCACGACGGATAGAGACCGACCTGTCTCACGACGGTCTGAACCCAGCTCGCGTGCCGCTTTAATGGGCGAACAGCCCAACCCTTGGGACCNGCTTCAGCCCCAGGATGCGACGAGCCGACATCGAGGTGCCAAACCTTGCCGTCGATGTGAACTCTTGGGCAAGATAAGCCTGTTATCCCCGGGGTAGCTTTTATCCGTTAAGCCACGGCCCTTCCACACGGTACCGTGGGATCACTTTGCCCGACTTTCGTCCCTGCTC
>NYYM01000039.1 GCA_002685815.1 Dehalococcoidales bacterium
CGGTTGACCTATTTTACCGGAACCTCAAGCCAAAAAGAAAAACATCAATGCTCCGCCACTCCCTCTCATTAACTCAAATCTTGAGGGAATCGAAACTATTTTATAACAAATCTAACACTACTTGACAACGAAACAAATACATGGTAATTTGAACAATCAATATGGTTATCCGATTTTAGATGCAATGGAGAGTAACCTTCGGCGGTTGAGAGAATCACAGGCCCTGTCCCAGAGAGATCTGGCGGTACGGGCCAAGCTCAGCGTTACCACGGTGAATCAGATTGAAACCAGGCGGCGGAAACCCATGCCCAGGACGGTGCGCAAGCTGGCTAATGCGCTAGGGGTAACCCCGCCCGAACTGCTGGCCGACCAACCCCGGCTAATGGAGTAAGAAAAAACGGCTTAAGGAGTAGTTGACGATGAGGTTGAGAGAATGCTTCTAACGGAACATTCGGGGCGGACAGAGGCTTTTACCACTAATGGAGAGGCGAGGCAGCTGACCTATCTCACCAGGACAGACCCAGTTACGGGAAACGTGGCCAAGATATCAGAGGAACGGGCCCGAAGAACGCTGGGTATTTCAGTCGAACTACAGGTAAATCCGGTTGAGAATTGTGTTTTCTGCGATTATGAGAAGCACACCCCCAAAGAGCGCATCGTGCATGACTGCGGGGCGGTTTCAGTACCGAATCTGTACCCCTGGGAGAAATACGACTGGATAACCATCTATCCTCCCTTCAGCCAGCATAAAATGCTCCTTTCCGACCTCTATTTCGATGACCTGGAGCGGATGATGGAATCGTCATTTGATCTGGCGACGAAGTGCTCCCGGGATCCGGANGTCATCTCTTTTATGGATTTTACCAACTGGGGTGTTTTTGCCGGGGCTTCTCAGCAGCATCCCCACTCCCAGCGGAAAAGCATCACCCGGGTACCAAGTCCCAGCCTGCACAATGAGCTAGTCAATTGCCAAAACTTGAGAGAGCAACACGGCCAGAATCCGTTTGATATTCTGGANCGGGAGGAAAGGGCGGACGGCCGGAGAATTATCCACGATGACGGTATTTTCATAGTCTCCAATTTTGCCCCGTCGTGTCCCGATGAAATACTGGTCTTCCCCAAGGAAGATATATCCCACATAATGCAGACAAACGAGAGTGACCGGAAGAGGATTATCCAGCCGGTGCTGGGCATATTCCAGGGCCTGTTCTTCTGCCGNGGTATCACCAATCTTAATATAGCCGTGCACATGGCCCCCTTCAGTCAGATGGACGAGGCCCGGAAGTACTATCGCTGGCACATGCATATCTACCCACGGCGGGCGAGGCTACCCGTTGACCGGGCAGGTGCCGAGATGGGCTTCGATACCTCAGTGATAGATACCCTGCCCGAGATCACATCTGAGGCATTGCGGGCCTGGTACCAGGAAGGCCCCCGGGAAGATATGGTTGCCAAAGCCAGTGACGGCTGCCCGAATCCGGGACTGCTGGAAGAATTTCAGAAACATCTGCGGAACCGAAGTTAGTCTCACCCTCGTCCGGGCAGTTCCGGTNGAAGTCCTCTTCCCTACATCAGAAAGAGTCTGNCCCACCACCCTAACTATCACCGGGTCCGGACCGCTCAGGGTGAGATTCTTGATATCTATTTCGACCGGAGTACCGGTCTTGACCACCCTGAGCGTAAGAAGTGTTTCCCTACCGCCAACGNTAGCCGGCCCTTCTTAGAGCCTCTATTTAGCCGAGGAAAGCAAGTCCCATAGGCGGTTGGACTGCCAGCGCAGTGCGGGAATTATGGTCGCCAGGGCTAGCCCGATTCCGGTCAGCAACAGAGCCATTCCCATAAACTTCAGTGGTTCAAGCCATAGCTTGGCCGAACTAATGCCGGCCAGAGCTGCCAGTAAGGCGCTGCCCTCGGAGGCAGGGTTCAACTCAGCGGATATGGAGTGATCCCAGTAGCCAGAGGCGTTACCAGCTACCATGACGGCGATTATCAGGGCAGCGACCATAATGACCATCATCGCCACAACCCAGAGCCATCTGGCGATCTTNATTTGTGGTGCCGACTTTTTCGTTTGAGCTCTCAGTTCTTCGTTACTCACTGACTTATCCTCCTTTCCGTATGAATTTTATTAACCCAGTTATGCACAATTTTAGCAATTGAATTAAAGCTAGTTTGTAATCCNGATTACAACATTATGTCTGGACACACGAACCAATAAGACCAACTCGAACCGCGAAATAGGCAAAGACGGCTTCGGAGGTGACTACTATCAGCTTCAGTTGACAAGTCATATGCCGGAGTTGACTATTTTCGGGGGTGGTAGTAATATCTTGGAACCTTGGTAGAGCAGGTAAACTAAGAGGTGGCAGAGGTCATGGGCATAATGGACAAAATGATGAAGAAAATGATGGGCAGAATGAGCGGAGAAAATAAAGANGGGATGATGGACAAGCTGATGAATGAGTTCTTCGCTGAAATGAGTCCCCAGGATAAGCAAAAGATGATGGTACANATGATGCCCAGGATNATGGGCGGGGTAAACATGATGGGCATGATGCCTCAGATGATGATGGGGATGATGGCCGGAGGTCAAGGCGAGGACGGCATGATGGAAATAATGTCTAAGATGATGGGAGGCGAACCGGAACCGGAGAAATCACAGATGCCTCAAATGATGACGAGCATGATACCCCGGTACCTCGAGATGATGCTCCCCAGCATGGACAAGGAAAAGAGAATTNATTTTGTCCTGGAGATGGTGACCACTCTGAAAGAACAATCTGGTGCTGACATGTCGGAGGAAGAGAAAGCGGAGCTTGTGGNCAGGATAATCGAGCGAGCGAGAAAGTAGGAAACGTTCTGCCTCACAACCCCGATTCCATTATAGCTTACCGGTCACAAAAGGTTACAACTCGGAATGACCAATTCGGGGGAAACGGGGATAGCTCCAATCACTTGACAGAGTGTCTCAGGCTTACTAGAATGGGGGTGATTTCGTTCACTCATCCGGTGACAAACAGCCGGAGAACCGCAAGCAGACAATAAGAGGTTGATGCCAGTTGACGGGTGTGAGAGCCGGTAAAGACGAGAGTTTTGAGAGTTTGTTAAAGCGGTTTACCAGACGGGTGAACCAGGCAGGTATCATATCCGAGGTGCGTCACGGGGGATATTTTGAGAAACCCAGCGTCAAGCGTAACCGAAAAGAAACCGCCAGGAAGCGCAAACACACCAAAGGGCCAACACCCTAAAACGGACCCTCTGACGGGATAATAACGTGGAAGCAAACTTAAAAAACAGGCTGAGCGATGACCTCAAGCAGGCACTAAGGGGAGGAGACAAGGTAAGACGTTCCGTCTTTCGCTTGGCCCTGTCGGCCATCCAGAATGCGGAAATCGCCAAAAGAGCCGATCTGGAAAACAGTGATGTTCTTGGTATTATCGCCAAGGAAGCCAGGCAGCGGGAAGAGAGTATTCAGGCCTTCAAAGATGGAAATCGCATGGACCTGGTGGCTCTGGAAGAAGCTGAACTGGCTATCCTCCGGGAGTATCTGCCCCAACCGGCAACACGGGACGAGGTTGTTACTGAAGNCCGCCGCATTATCGAAGAAGTGGGGGCGCAGGGGATCAGCGACAAGGGCAAGGTCATGCCCAAGCTCATAGCCGAGTTAAAAGGCAAGGCGGATGGGCGCCTGATAAATGAGGTGGTAACTGAATTACTCAGTTCGTAGCACAATTGAACACCCGGGACNAGAAGTTATCACTGTTTATCTGGAGGGGCGTAAGCCCCTTTTATAATCTCTGATTTTTGAAGGGTAGCTCTGATGCATAGAGTAGAAGTCCGCTTAAAAAGCCACCTGCCGGACGCCCGGGGAGCCGGTCTGGTCAAAGATATGCAAGACCTCGGAATAACAACCGTTTCCGGNGTCCGGGTCGTGGACATATACTGGCTGGAGGCTGACCTGACACCTGATAAGCTCGACCTGATTTGCCGNGAGCTTCTGGCCGACACGGTGACCCAGGAATATCGTTCTGATTTGTCCTTCTCCGCTGATGGTGAAGCCGGAGACTATCATACCATCGAAGTTGCCTACAATGCCGGTGTTGCCGACCCCATCGAAGAAACCATGCTGAAAGCCACCCGGGATTTAGGGGCCGGGGTCGGAGTCGTCAGGACAAGCAGGCGCTATTTGCTACGGGGGCACCTGGATAAAGACCAGATGGAGGTCGTATGTAGCCGACTGCTGGTAAACCCGATTATCCAGCACGTGGTCGAATCGGAACAATTTGGCTTTGCCAGTAACCCTCAGTATGAATTCCAAATAAACCGGGTAGACCTGCTGGGATTGGACAAAACCGGCCTCTCCGAGGTAAGGCAAGAATTCGGTTTTAGCGATGAAGAGTTTCAGGCCATTCTGGCCTATTGCCGGCAACAGGGACGTAACCCTGTCGACGCTGAGCTTGAGACACTGGCTCAGACCTGGTCAGAGCACTGTGTCCACAAGACCTTCAAGGGAAAGATCTCTCTCGGCGGGATAACTGCCGATGACCCGATGGCCGACTCAATGGCAAAGCTCGGCGAGGTTATCGAATGGGAAGGGACCTGGATAACTGTCGATAACCTGCTCAAGAGCACCATCATGAAGGCGACCCGGCAGCTTGATAAGCCGTGGTGCATTTCCGTCTTCGAAGATAATGCCGGAGTGATCGGCTTCGACGGGCGCTGGGCACTCTGCTTCAAGGTCGAGACTCATAACCATCCCTCAGCCGTGGAACCTTACGGAGGAGCGGCCACCGGACTGGGTGGGGTTGTCCGGGATGCCCTTGGTACCGGCCTGGGGTCCAAACCGGTAGCCACCACAGACGTCTTCTGTTTCGGCCCGCCGGATTTACCCTACGAAAAGCTGCCCAAAGGGGTCTTGCATCCCCGCCGTATTTTCAGAGGGGTCAGGGCCGGGGTGGCCGACTACGGCAACCGCCTCGGTATTCCCACCCTTAACGGGGCCGTACTCTTTGACGAACGCTATACCGCCAACCCCCTGGTCTACTGCGGCACTCTGGGGCTGATACCTGAAGAACTCGGCCGGATGGGCCGGCAAAAACCGGGTGACCTGGTGGTGGTGATCGGCGGTAAAACCGGACGTGACGGCATTCACGGGGTCACATTTGCCTCGGAACGGCTTACCGAGGAATCAAGCTCGGTCTCTTATACGTCCGTCCAGATTGGTAACGCCATCGTGGAGAAGAAGGTTATCGATGTTCTTCTTCAGGCCAGGAACGAGGGACTGTACCGCCGGATAACCGATTGCGGCGGAGGCGGGCTTTCTTCGGCCATCGGAGAAATGGGAGAAGACACCGGAGTACGTATCGATCTGGATAAGGTGCCTCTGAAATATGCCGGACTGTCCTATTCTGAAATATGGATCTCCGAGTCACAGGAACGAATGCTGCTGGCGGTCCCACCGGAATCTCTGGAACAGCTGATGAGCCTTATTGCCGATGAAGACGTGGAGGCGGCTGTTATCGGAGAATTTACCGATGACCGACACCTCAGGCTGGCTTACCAAGGAAACCAAGTCTGTGACCTGAGTATGGAATTCCTGCACCACGGCCTGCCCCAGGTAGAGAGAGAAGCCGTCTGGCAACAGCCCCAACATGCCGAACCCGCTTTTACCTCCCCCTCGGACTTGAAAAAAGACCTGCTGAAAATTCTCGGCGCCTGGAACGTCTGCAGCAAGGAATGGGTGATACGCCAGTACGACCATGAAGTGCAGGGAGGCAGTATCCTCAAACCCCTGGTAGGGAAGAATAATGACGGACCGGGTGACGCGGCCATCATCAGGCCGGTGCTTGATTCTGATATGGGAGCAATCATCTCTAACGGCATCAACCCCGCCTATGGAGAGATAGACCCTTACTGGATGGCAGCCTCGGCCATTGATGAAGCCCTGAGGCAGATTGTGGCCGTCGGCGGTAACCTGGACAGGGTAGCCCTGCTGGATAATTTCAGTTGGGGCAATACCAACGAACCTCAAATGCTGGGAGCTTTGGTCCGGGCCGCTCAGGCATGTTACGATATGGCCATCAACTACGAAACTCCCTTTATTTCCGGTAAGGACAGCCTTTACAACGAGTTTGAATATGAAGGCAAGATTATCTCTATTCCTCACACCTTGCTCATCTCCGCCATCGGCGTCATGGAAGACACCGCGCGGGCTGTNTCAATGGATTTCAAAAGGGCCGGTAATCTGGTCTACATAGCCGGCAGCACTCAGAATGAACTGGGTGGTTCGGCCTATTTTGGAACTCACGGCTTGGTCGGCAATAGTGTGCCCAAAGTAGACCCCAATATGGCCAAAAACCTGATGGACAAACTGAGCACNGCGACCAGCAAAGGACTGGTCAGGGCCTGCCACGATTGCAGCGAAGGTGGTATCGGTGTCGCCCTGGCCGAGATGGCTTTTGCCGGGGGGNTAGGGGCAACCGTCAANCTGAAAGCCGTCCCCCAAGGTGAGCCGGTGGACCGGGATGATTTTTTGCTTTTCTCCGAATCAAACAGCCGCTTCCTGGTCGAAGTGGCCCCCGAAAACAAGACTGAGTTTGAAAAGATAATGAGCGGTGCCAGTTGGGCATCCATCGGTCAAGTCACCGATGTCGAAATCCTGGAAGTCTACGGACTAAATAGGGAACAAATGCTGAACGCTTCCCTGGATGAGCTCAAAGAAGCCTGGCAGAGACCGTTGAGGTGGTAAACAGAAGATTCAACAAGGTGAGAACCTATGGCTAAAGTAAGAACGCTGATACTGCGGGCCCCGGGAACAAACTGTGACGAGGAAGCGGGCTATGCTTTTCAGCAAGCCGGGTCGGAGGTATCTCTGGTCCATGTTAACCGGCTGATCGGCCATGAAGAGCGGCTGGCTGACTACCAGATAATGGTTATTCCGGGCGGCTTCACCTACGGTGACGATATCGCCGCCGGCAAGGTGCTGGCCAACGAATTAAGGTTGAAACTAGGTGAAGATGTAGCCAGGTTTATTGGAGACGGCAAGCTGATTCTGGGAATTTGCAACGGCTTTCAGGTACTGGTGAAAGCCGGTTTTCTACCAGAAATATCAAAGGACACCTCACAGCAACTAACCCTGACGGACAACGACTCGGGTAGGTTTGAGTGCCGCTGGGGGTACCTGGCTGTGCATCAACAGAGCCCATGCGTGTTCACCAAAGGNATAGAGAGGATGTATCTGCCGGTGGCCCACGGTGAAGGCAAACTAGTTGTCCAAAGTGGAGCCCTGTCGGAGCCAAACGTTGTCCTGTTCTACACCGATGAAGAGGGAGACATCAGCGCCGGCTATCCCCATAATCCCAACGGCTCAGCCGGCAACGTGGCCGGTATTTGTGATAGCTCGGGGCGTATCATGGGCCTGATGCCCCATCCCGAGCGCCATATTCGNGGCACCCAGCACCCGCGATGGACCAGACTTGGCGCCAAAGAGCACGGTGACGGCTTCCCAATGTTCCGGAATGCGGTGGACTGGGCTGCGCATCTCTAGGTAAACACCATCTGCCCTCGTTGTGAAGGGGCAATCCCTCTCTTTGATATTCTCCCCCTTCTCCTATGTTCTCTCTGAACTGGGCGCTTCCGGTGTTTTTTCGAATAGCCCGATGGTATAATTAGGGATATGAAGACAACGAAGCACGAGGCGTTGCTCTACGAAAAGCTACCAAACTCCAGAGTCCAATGCCACATCTGCCNGTGGAACTGCCAGATAAACCCGGCCAATTACGGCGCCTGCGGCGCCTACCAGAACAGCGAGGGCGTGCTCTATACCCTGAATTACGCCGTAGTCTCATCGATGGCCGCCGACCCTATTGAAAAGAAGCCGTTGTTTCACTTCCATCCCGGCAGCCAGGTTTTCTCCCTGGGCAGTCTGGGTTGCAACCTTCATTGCAAACACTGCCAGAACTGGGAAATCTCCTCCGTCAATACCAGGACGGTGCAGCGTGGATGTCAGGAAATACAGCCCCAGATCGCAATGGAGATGGTCTTAGGCTACCAATGCCAGGGTATCGCCTGGACTTATAATGACCCCGGTATCTGGCTTGAATATACTCTTGACTGCGCCAAGCTGGCCAGGNAAAACAATCTGTACACCGTCTACGTAACCAATGGCTATTCCACCCCTGAGGCGCTGGATACCATCGGGCCATATCTGGATGCCTGGCGGGTGGATATCAAGGGCTTTTCCGATACTTTGTACAAAGAGTTGGCGGGGGCGCCCCACTGGCGAGAAATACTCAAGGTCACCAGTCGGGCTAAATCCAGGTGGAATATGCACGTTGAAGTGGTGACCAACATCATACCCACCATGAACGACGACGACCGGCAGCTTGAGGGTATTGCCAACTGGATACGGGATGAACTCGGCGAGCTAACCCCCTGGCACGTAACCAGATTCTACCCCCANCACAATTTGATGCACCTGNCCCCAACCCCCCTGGCCACCCTGGAGCGTGCCTGTGAGATCGGAGAAAAAGCCGGTCTCAAATTTATCTATACCGGTAATGTTCCCGGCCACAGGAATGAAAACACTACCTGTTATTCCTGCGGCAAGACTAACGTGGAAAGGGTTGGCTACCAGACCTCGGTAGCCGGTCTAGAGGGCTCAAAGTGCCGTTTCTGCAGGGCCGAGCTTAATTTCAGAGTATCCAACCAAAGGGGTGAGGATAATGATTAGAAATCCGGCCGTGGCCGGACAGTTCTATCCGGNATCGCCTGACCAGCTCCGCCAGATGATCAAAGAAATGGTTGACGAGGAATCNGCCAAGGAAGAGGTGATTGGCCTGGTTTTACCCCACGCCGGTTATATCTACTCGGGACCGGTANCCGGGGCTACTCTCTCCCGAATAAGGTTCAAGGATACCTTTATCATTATTGGCCCGACTCATACCGGTCAGGGAGAACCTTTCAGCATTATGACCGGGGGGGCCTGGAAGACACCCCTGGGNGAGGTGGAGATTGATTCGGAACTGGCCCAACAAATTCTGGCCGCCTCCAAATACCTTCGAGAAGATTCCCTGGCTCACATGAACGAGCACTCTATCGAGGTTCAGCTCCCCTTTCTGCAGTATTTCAGGCAGGAGAGCAAGTTTGTTCCTATCATGCTCGGCTCTGCCGGGGGGGATGTTTACAAGGAGATTGGCAGAGAGATAGCCGGAATCATCAAGGAATCGCCCAAAAAAGTGGTGATCATCGCCTCGAGTGACATGACCCACTACGAGTCTCACCAATCGGCCCAAAAGAAGGACACTCTGGCGATAGAGGCGATGCTGGATCTGGACGAAGACGAACTGCTGAAGCGGGTCCGGGAATTAGGTATAACCATGTGCGGTTACGCCCCGGCGGTTAGCCTTATTTCGGCGGCCAAAGAGTTAGGAGCCAAAGGAGCGGAACTGGTCAGGTACCAGACCAGCGGTGAAACCAGCGGCGATTACAGCAGCGTAGTGGGCTATGCCGGGATAATCATAACCGGGACGTCCGCGTTGGCAGAATTGGCCCGGCAGACGGTGGAAAGTTATATCAGGGAAGGCAAACGCCCTGAGCCAGAAGAGCTTACCCCCGAGATGGAGGAAAAGGCAGGGGTCTTCGTTTCTATTCACAAGTCGGGCGATTTACGCGGCTGTATCGGCACCTTTGACCCGGCCACCAATAACGTGGCTGAGGAGATTATCCTCAACGCTATCAGTTCGGCTACCAGGGACCCTCGTTTCCTGCCCATCTCCCCGGACGAACTTGAAGACCTTGACTACAGCGTGGACGTTCTCACCGCTCCCGAACCGGTGCAGAGTGAGGCGCAGCTTGATCCCAAGAAATACGGGGTAATCGTGGAATCCGGATACAACCGCGGTTTGCTTCTTCCCGACCTCGAGGGAGTGAACAGCCCCGAACAGCAGATTGACATCTGCCGCCAGAAGGCCGGCATCGCCCCTGACGAACCGGTAAAGCTCTACAGGTTCGAGGTCAAGAGGTATAAATAGGGGTCGACGAGTATCTATTTGACCTCTTCAAGGGCTTGGGAGGCATGCGAAAAAGGAATAGCTTATTTCGCTCACTTTTATTTTGAAAAGGGGAGTCAGAGGGGCGCTGTCCCTCTTACAAACCTTTCCCTCTCTCCTTTGGAGGAGAGGCCTGTCTTGAGCGAAGCCGAAGGGGGATAAAGAGGAAGAGGTAGAGCAGAAAAGAGATTCTTCACTTCGTTCAGAATGACAGGAATGGAAGGGGACACAGGGGATGGGGTTCGATGATTCAAGGATAGAGTTCGAAAATCAGGGACGGGGTTGAATAAATCGAAGGTTATGAGTAATAATGAATAACACAAAAAGAAATGAAGGGGGTTACTCTGAATGCTTAGAGATTTGGTAATGCAAAACAGGAGCTACCGGCGATTTCACCAGGATGTCGCCATAACAGAGGAGACGCTGAAAGAACTGGTTGACCTGGCCAGAAATTCGGCTTCGGCCTCCAACCGGCAGGCATTAAAATATATCATCTCCAGTGACCCGGAGAAAAATGCCAAAATATTTCCTCTGCTTGGCTTTGCCGCTCAGTACAGGGAATGGCCGGGCCCGGCTGAAGGGGAACGGCCGGCAGCCTATATAGTTATTCTGCTCGATACTGAGATAGCTAAAGGTGCCGGTTGTGACCACGGCATTGCGGCTCAGAGTATTCTTCTGGGGGCTACGGAAAAGGGACTTGGCGGCTGTATGCACGGTTCGGTAAAGAAAGACGAGTTCCGTGAGGCTTTCGCGTTAGATGAACGCTACGAAATACTTCTGGCAATATCTCTGGGTGAGCCCGGTGAAAAAGTGATCCTTGAGGCTATGGGCCCGGACGGAGATACCAAGTACTGGCGGGATGAGGGCCAAGGCCACCACGTCCCCAAACGCTCCCTGGATGAACTGATAATCAGCTAGTCATGACCGGATCGAAAGAAAGCGGACACAATGGGTGAGAACACACGATGAATAAGGATATGTTTGAGCTGAAGGCTGAGGAGCAGAAAGGACAACAGGCACCCTTGGCCACCAGGATGAGACCGTCCTCTTTTCACGAGTTTGTGGGGCAGGGTCACCTGGTGGGTGAAGGTAGGGTGCTGAGGAAGGCTATTGAAGCCGGGCGTCTGCCATCGGTCGTCCTTTGGGGTCCTCCGGGCAGCGGCAAGACTACCCTGGCATTTGTTATCTCAAACAGCATTAATTCACACTTCGCTCCGGTAAGCGCCGTCAGCGCCGGGGTGGCCGACCTGCGCCGAGTCATCGAAGAGGCCAAAGAACGTCTCAAACTCTACCAGCAGAAAACAATACTTTTCATAGATGAAATTCATCGTTTTAACAAGGCTCAACAGGATGCCATCCTGCCTTTTGTCGAGGATGGCACGGTGACCCTCATCGGCGCCACCACGGAAAACCCCTCGTTTGAGGTTACCACCCCACTCCTCTCCAGGTGTCAGGTCTTTACCCTGAACTCTCTGGTGGAAGATGAAATCCGGGTGATAATTCTGAGAGCCCTGAGGGATAGACTGAAGGGACTGGGGGCATTGAACGTGGAACTGGCAGCGGAAGCCATTGACCATCTCATCATCATGTCGAAAGGTGATGCCCGCATTGCCCTTAACGCCCTGGAAATGGCAACCCTTGGCACGCCGCCGGATGCACAGGGGAAGCGCCGTATCTCCCTGGCCACCATTGAAGATGCCGTTCAACACCCGGCCTTAAACTACGATAAGACAGGAGACCAGCACTACGACCTGATTTCAGCCCTTCACAAATCGATGCGGGGCTCAGACCCGGACGCCTCTCTTTACTGGCTGGCGAGGATGGTGGAAGCAGGAGAAGAACCGCAATATATTATCCGCCGCCTGGTGCGCTTTGCCTCGGAGGATATCGGCATGGCTGACCCTCAGGCGCTGGTAATCGCCATGGCAGCCCAGCAGGCAGTCCATTTTGTGGGTATGCCGGAGGCAAATCTAGCGCTGGCCGAAGCGGCCGTCTACCTGGCAACAGCTCCCAAGAGTAATTCCCTCTATCAGGCATACTCCCGCGTCCAGGAAGAGATTAAAAAGGGAGCGGCTGATACCGTGCCCCTGCACCTGCGTAACGCGGTGACTCCACTTATGAAGCAGACGGGCTATGGAGAGGGCTACAAATATGCCCATGATTACCCCGATCACTTTGTACCCCAGCAAAACCTGCCTGACTCATTGCAGGGTAACCAGTATTATACTCCCAGTGAGCAGGGATTTGAGAAGCAGATTGGGGATCGGCTCAAGAAATGGTGGTCTCCTGAGAAGAAGAAGGGTGAACCTGAGACAGAAGAGTATATAGACGATTGAATTTTATTCCGACCAGGTTCACCTGCGGTGACATTACCCTGGAGGGAGAATGGCTCCTACCTGAGGGGAAGGGGCCCTTCCCCGGCGTCATTGTCTGTCATCCTTACCCCCCGAGGGGCGGCGATATGCTGAATCAGGTGGTCACCACTATCTGTCAAAAACTGGAAGAGCAGGCAGTAGCCGCTTTCCGGTTTAACTTTAGGGGAGTGGGCGGCAGTGAAGGTAGCTTTGGAGAAGGCATTACCGAGCAGGAAGATGTTAAAGCCGCCCTGGATTTTGTCCTGTCATCTCCCGAAATCAATGGCGGGAAAGTCGGGTTGGCGGGATACTCTTTTGGGGCCGTAGTCGCCTTACGCGTTGCCCTTCAGGATGAACGGGCTAGTCTGCTGGTCTTGGTATCGGCCCCGCTATCGGAACTTGATTGGGAACAGCTAAAGGGATACGGCCGGCCTAAATTGCTGGTCGTCGGGGAAACCGACCAAATGATTCCGCTGGAGGGGTTCCGGCAGCATATCAAGGACGTTCCTCACCCCGAGCAATACCACGTCATACCAGGAGCCGACCATTTCTGGGCCGGTCATGAAGAAGAAGTGGCCCAAAAGGTTGCCACTTTCCTCGCATCCGGTTTCAAACACCTTTAGACTGCGCACGGAGCAACCGTTTCCCTGTTCTTCAAGACTTCACAGTCTCACTCCGGGTCCCATGATGACCGTGCTGCAGGCCTTTGCCCCGCCAAAAGTGCGGAACTGCTTGCGTGACATCCGATTCCCAAAAAAAATGGAGAGCACGGTTAAATGCTCTCCATTTCAATCCTGTCTGTCTCGATCCAACTCACTCGCGGTGTTCACCACTGTAGCAGACCTCTCGTTACGAGACTGGTCTCTGACTTACGGTATCGAGTAGGGCTCGAGTTTCTGCTGCCCTGCCCTGCGACAGGGCTTCAATTATCAACCTGCCAGACCCTCAACATTGCATGAAGCCTCATGATTCTCCTCCCGAAGCAAAAACTCGGATGGTTTCAGGTAGCTCCTTACAATAAATTTAACCATAATCGGGAGCGGCTGTCAAGTTGTCGATGGCGGAAACCCTGCCATTTTCCGTGGTGTCTTTCCGGGAAAATCGCGATGGACAGGCTGGAGTTTCCATTGAGAGCCGCCTTATCTGGTCTCCCCAACGACAAAAGCGACAGCGTATTCCTTGGAATCGGAGAGGCTGACAGACAGATCATCCAGGCCTAAACTATCAGCTTTGTCTCTCGCCTTGCCAAGCAAGTTAACCAAGGGTTTACCACTCCTTTCAGACAATATCTCTATCTCTCTCCAACTGATACCTCTCACCCCGGTTCCTAGGGCTTTCATGACCGCTTCCTTGGCGGCAAACCGGCAAGCCAAGGGCCCAGGTCTGCTGCGACACAGGCTGAGTTCCGCCTCGGTATAGATTCTCTGAAAGAAACGCTCTCCCCAGCGGTCGATAGCCGCCTGAATACGAGCTATTTCTATTATGTCAACGCCGACACAATGCATTAGCAGACTTGCCTTTCAGGTTTACATTCTAGCACTAACTCAAACCTATTCAAAATGGCAGGTACGGTCAAAAAGGTATTGAGATAATGACTGAAACCAGTCCGATATTCTGTCCGCCCTAGTTCGGCAGAGCCGTTGGAGAGCGCTATGGACCTGTCCGATCCAACACTTTCCAAGGGGTTAAAGCATTGCAGAGAAGAAAGACGGCATCCTCAGTCCCTCCTGGTTCCTAATCTGATTCCGCCTTCGGACAAATTAGCCGCCCCGGCGGCAATGTCTCCATCTTTCCTGTCTGTCTCTCCCGCTGTGGACACAAGCCCCGATTTCTTGCTAACATTTGCTGACGTCCACCGGGGGGAGTGCCGGAATTGGCAGACGGGCCAGACTTAGGATCTGGTGTCGCAAGACGTGGGGGTTCGAGTCCCCCCTTCCCCACCAGGGGTATCAATAGGCAAAACTGATATCTTATCCTTTGATTGACTGTTAGGTGGCATGGGCAATGTGCACTGTACGGTTGACCTGCCCCCCTAAAACGGTACCAGCTATAATTACGTAAGAGGGGGAAGCAAATGGCCAAAAAGGGATACACACCGGAACAGATCATCAACAAGCTCCGAGAGGCGGAATTACTTCTTCAACGAGGAGAAACCGTTGCCGTAATCAGCAAAAAGATCAGCTGGCGTAAAGAGTATGGTGGAATGAGGATAGAACAGGCCAAGAAGCTCAAGAGCCTCGAGAAAGAGAATACCCGGCTGAAGAAGCTGGTAGCCGATATCTCTCTGGACAATGCCATACTGAAAGAGGTAGCGGAGGGAAACTTCTAAGCCCGTTAAAGAGACGCCGGGTGATGATCCGGGTTCAAGGTAAGCTTGGAGTCTCAGAGAGGCGGGCATGTAAAGTACTGGAGCAGTCCAGGTCTACCCAACGCCGTACACAGATAGAGCCATCCGATGAACAGCAACTCACCGGTGATATTATTGCCCTGGCGACAAAGTACGGCAGGTATGGTTATCGCAGGATAACAGCCTTGTTAAATAATGAGTATGGGTGGAGAGTAAATCACAAGAGAGTGGAGAGGATATGGAGGCAAGAAGGCTTGAAGGTGCCGAAGAAGCAGCCAAAGCGGAAAAGATTATGGCTAAATGACGGGTCTTGTATCAGATTGAGACCAGAATACAAGGACCACGTCTGGAGTTATGATTTCGTGACGACCAGGACATCAGATGGCAAGGCTTTTCGAATGCTCAATATTATCGACGAATACTCAAGAGGGTGTCTGGCGATACTGGTCCAAAGGAAGATTACCTCACAGGACGTCATAGACCGGTTATTTGAGCTATTTATCATGAAGGGGATACCTGAGCATATCCGCTCGGATAACGGGCCTGAATTTACAGCTAAGGCGATAAGAGACTGGTTGAACACGATAGGAGTGAAGACATTGTTTATCGAACCGGGCAGTCCCTGGGAGAACGGATACATCGAGTCCTTCAACGGAAAGCTAAGAAATGAATTATTAGACAGGGAGATATTTACCACACTGGCAGAAGCGAAGGTCTTGATTAAACAGTGGAGGATGGAGTATAATCACATCCGACCTCATAGTTCGCTTGGTTACCGTCCTCCTGCTCCTGA
>NYYM01000040.1 GCA_002685815.1 Dehalococcoidales bacterium
TGGCAACTAAAGCCGGGTATGCGATCTGACCCTTCCCTTGGCTGACACTATCATCTGGCTGCGTCCTCCGCTCCGGGTAGCATTCTGGCGGCTGCTAAAACGGACCGTAACCAGGTGCAAAAACGGAACTCTACTCTGGACGAACTACGAATCGTGGAGGACATAATTTCTCAGTCGCGATTCACTTTTCCTCTACCAACTGAAAAACTGGCGCCGCTATGGGAGAATGATGCAAAACATTGATGGAATCCCTCACCGGGCCCCGGTAATTCAATTTCGTTCGCAGAAAGCGATTGATACTTTTCTAGATAATCTTCGAGTGAAATAATGCTGATATTTCAGTTACGGCCTGACTGAATGCTTTGAATATTTCACCGAAGTCTCCTGGCGGATTCTTCTCTTTTTCGTATTCTTGTGCAGTTCTGCCGTCATCTTCCTCTCATTGGGTTTGGATAATGTTGCGAGAAGAATGGCCGAGCAAGCCTTAAAGTCACAGCACCCCGAGGATAAAAAGGAGCAATGTACCTGCTTTACTGTAGCAACGGCATGGTAAAAAACACATAAAGACGTGGAGGGACTCCGTAAATAGTTCAATTAAATTTTAGACGGTAGTAGTTTATGTAAAGTACAGCCCGTCACCGCCGAGTTGTTGCAGGGGATCAACATAAGAATGAGACCCCTGGGGCGGAGTTATCGCCTGCAAAAGGATTCAATAGGAAAGAATATCTTCCATCGGACACTGGACAACCATGCCGGATATTCCTAGCACCGGCAATTATGGAATCCAAGATTTTACACTTACGGGGAATGTCTATAAAGCAGACACTCCATTGATGGCAAGAATTCGAGCTTCTGAAGACGCTCCTTTTCGGATTTCGGCAGCGGCTTGATATTCAGGGTCAGAAAAAAAGTCATGGATGGCTTGTTTTGACGGAAACTCCAGAATTACCAGACGGTCGTTGAATGGCTCACCTTCAATGGTATCGACCTCACCGCCACGAGTCAGAAATTTACCCCCGTACTTATCCACGATTGGGGGTGTCCGGGAGGCGTATTCATTGTATGTATTCGGGTCATCAACTCTGACCGTCAAAACTGCGTATGCAGGCATCTCTGTCACCTTCCTGAATTGTTAATGGCGGTATCACTAAAGTTGGTTACAGTTCAATTCGACATGATGTCAATATCGAAGAAGGCCGAAATTTCGGGAGCAGTCGTCGTCAAGGATCGTCCGGCTGATCAAACTCACTTGCGGTTGCTCACATCCCGGCGAAGAGATCTTTCAATTCCTTGACGGTCTCCTGCCTCCAGGTATCGGCCATTGAGTGGTTTCGTTTTCGTCTCTTGGCCCATAATTCTTCTTCAGGGAGTCCTTCTCTGGACAACTCGTCTGCCAGTTCCTCTATAAACTGATTGGCCGCCCGGGGGCGTTCGATCCAGTGAAACAGCGGATTGAGATTCTGCCTAAAGAAAGCAAAAACGGGGATGGACAAAAACTCTCCCTGGTTCAGATAGAGATTCATAATATCGATATTCTCATCCCGTGGAAAAACCCGCAAGTCCATACCGCTCGCCTCGGCAATGGTCGCCATGACGGGCAGGCCCCGGTGGACGTCCGGACACCAGTCCTCGACGACCGCAACCACTCTAATGGGGCCAAGACGCTGAACCGTGTCCCGGAAAAACTTGGCATCATCCGGGGCCAGCCGGAAGTCCGTTTCATGAGGGGTAAACCGCTGACGTGTGTCACCCAGCTGGTCGAGATAAGCCTGGCAGGTAAAACCCTGAGAATAGCGCTGGTCCGTAATCACAGTCTCTGTTGACATGACATACCTCCCTGATAATTATTGAGTACTATGAGATTACAAAAACAAGTTCCCATCACGTCCACTAACCCGTTACGCACCGGTTTGCAGGGACAGACAGTGTCCGGGTGCCTCTGTTCCCGGCAGGGACAAAAGTAATCGCCGCTGGTTTCCTTCATGCGNACGATATCAATGAAAATCTTTTCTGCCTCCGGGGCGAGGNTATAGCCGCGCTCGGTGCAGAATTCAANAACCCGACTACGGATGTATTCCAGGTCACTACTCATTCTTGGCTTAAATTATAGCATTAGTCAACGACAGTCAGCCAATAATCTGACAGTCCACCAACGAACAGGCAAACGGAGACGAGACTCCGGCAAGTTTGTTTTTTGTTTCTACCCTCCATCCAACCTCCAGAAACTTTTCTACAGCACGGCCCAAGACACTTTGAATGATTGCCCGGAGGTCATATCGGTCGTTGACAAAACTCGAGATTGACAACTATACTCAAGTTTAGNCACAGGGAAAGACTTCGAAGGAGCAAATCTTTATAGAAAAGACAAGATGGTTATCCAGCGTCTTGATTTTACTGGTCTTGTCGCTGGTGTCGTGTGCCCCGGCAGTTTCCGAAAAGGACGCAGAACCTGTAATCAGGGAAGAAAAGGTTACACCTNCTGTAGAAGAGAAGGCAGCTAAAGAGATTGAAGAAGGGCAGTCAAAGGAGACCGCAGGCGAAAGGGGCGAGGAACCAGAGTCCCAGGAACCACCTTCGCCAGAGTCAGAGCTAGAGAAACCCCAACCACAAGAACCGGAACCTACAGAGCCAGACCCCCAANAACCACCCCCCCCTAATCCAGAGCCACAAGAGCCCGCGCCAATGCCCGAAGAGGCTGAAGTACCGGATCACAAATATCAAGAATTGGCGCTGTTCGCCGTTGAACTGATTAACCGGGATAGGGCAGNAAACGGTCTTGCCACGGTAGAGTTAGCCGGCAATACAGCTTCTCAGAGTCACGCTGAAGAAAACCTGGCCAATGGTTATTCGTCTCATTGGGGGCTGGATGGCTCAAAACCATATATGCGATATACCTTGGCCGGGGGAGTGGACTATATCGGTGAAAATGTCATTGGAACTGGAATGAGTGGCGACCCATCCGATGCGCGAAACCCCAAACAAATGCTGGAGCAAGCCCATGAAAGGTTTATGGATAGCCCTTCCCACAGGGCAAACATTCTGAACAGATGGCACAAGAAAATAAGTCTGGGGATAGCCTACGACAACGATAATTTTCATCTGGTGCAGCACTTTGAAGGAGGATTCATTAGGTTCAGCGAGTTTCCCAATATTTCGAGCACCATTCTTTCAACGACCGGTAGGGCTATCGTTGGTAATATCGAACAGATCAATTTGCACTATGACCCGTTACCCGAGCCTCTTAGTCCTGAGGAACTTAATGCCCCACCTTATGATTCTTCGTATAGTTTAGGTGGAATAATCGGCTATGTTTTATCTCCACCTCCGAGTGGCTTTGAGTACTCTGACCTGTCACCGCTTGACGTGGTGGCAACGAGATGGGACATCAAAACTGACGGATCGTTTGCCATAGAAGCCGACATCGGCCAGATGCTGGGCCAGGGAAATGGTATCTACACCGTTGTAGTTGTGGTCGAGATTAATGGCGAACTTGTTCAAATCTCGAATTATTCAATATTCGTTCAGTAAGAAGGATGGGCAGGATGTCAAACCGTCCTTTCATCGTGCTGCGAAACATCTTCTACGCGCCATAGCTGGGGTGTTCCCAGCTAGATACAGCCACCATCCGCCGCCGAGTGGAGAGAGCCTTCGTCCACACTGGAACGGCTAGGGCCGAACCAACCTAGGCTCTCGAACGCCAAGTATAGAGAGCGTCCCGAATCACGCATCTGACCGATCATTTTATGAACATAAGTTGGTTGGCCTTGTCATATCCTCGTACGTTTCNGCCGGCCCAGCCTGAAATAAGCGGAGTGGATGACGTCGCTGGCGATGTTTGAACTCACGATTGCGCGTCGGTCTCTGTGNCAAGGNCTAATGGCCGGTNGTAGCAGAAGCCGATGAAGTTNGATGAGACGGCCACCAGATTGACAGGCATAGAGATGAGATGGTAGCCTGCGTAATACGAATTGAAGGNGNAAGCTATGTGGAACCAGTTAACAACTGATGAATACGAAGGGATGCTAGCCGAGACGACTACCTTGATAGGTCATAACGGAGATCTGATCAATGCCTATTTGGCCCGACCGCTGGGGCCGGGTCCTTTCCCCGGCATTGTTCTGATTCACCACATGCCCGGATGGGACGAACTTTACCGAGAGATAGCGCGCCGGTTTGCACAACACGGCTATGCCGTCATCTGTCCAAACTTGTACAACCGATTTGGCCACGGNAAGCCGGACGAGGTTACGANCAAGGTGCGAGAGCAGGGTGGGGTTCCGGACGACAGCGTGGTGGGNGACTGCCAGGCAGCTATGAACTACCTGAAGTCACTCCCCAATGCCAACGGTAGAGTAGGCGTCATCGGTGGCTGCTCCGGTGGCCGCCATGCCTTCCTGGTGGGGTGTCGAGTGGATGGTTTCAACGCTGTGGTAGATTTGTGGGGTGGCCGGGTATTCGCTTCGAGCGAAGAGTTGACCGCAGCCCAGCCCGTGGCAGCCATTGATTACGCTAAGGACCTATCGTGTCCGTTACTGGGCCTTTTCGGTAATGACGACCGAAATCCTTCCCCGGAACAGGTCAACCAGCTTGAGGAAGATCTCAAGAAACTGGGGAAGGACTACGAGTTTCACCGCTATGATGGAGCCGGCCACGCTTTCTGGTCATACGACCGGGGCGCCTATCGCCCTGAGCAGGCCATGGATGCCTGGGACAAAACCTTTGCCTTCTTCAGCAAGAATCTGCAAAGTTAAGGAAATAGCAGCGACAAACAAGTACCACGATGAAAACTCGGGCAGAAACCGTGAGTGGAAAGCGTCAAGAAAGAAGTCGGAATCTTAGTTCAACGATATGAGAGGTAAGATGGCATCTTTGCAATACATTATCGACACTATATGCGCAAACTTCACGGAGAAAGCCATGTATGAATTGATGCGAGCACGGCTCAACCAGGGGCCGTTCACCATAGCAGAGATTCTTCCTGTGATCCAGAATAAAGACCGCTCACTTGACTCCGGTAGCGCAAAGATGCTGGCCGAGGCTGCCTTGGAAATCCTGGTGCAGCAAGGTGATGTAAGGATGGAGGGGGATTGTGTCTATCCGGCAGGGTAGACTTTGTTTTCATCCACAAGTTTCTTTAGTTCTTCCAGTTTTTCTTCGACGGCCTGCCATTTGTCGCTTTCTTTCATCATCTTCGCATTTCCTTCTCGTTCCATCTCATTTTCCTCCGGCAGATTGGTCCGGGGTCACCATGGGATCGCGTTTACTCCATGACGATAAACTACCCATCTGCCCTCCCAATTTTCATCGAAGGTTCTTTCCGGGCAAGGGTCCGTGGTATCATGGGGCAACCGTCCGCTGAAATCAGTTGCCCTGTTTTCTCAGCGCTGTTTGCAGATGCGAAATCAGGTGTGAAAAGCGATGAAGAGTTCAAAAGTAGTTCTGATAAGGTGCGATACCTACGATCGTGAACGCGTAAATGAGGCCGTCCGGGAAGGCATGAGCTTACTGGGGGGAGTGGGCCAGTTTGTTCAAGCAGGAGAAAAAATAGTATTAAAACCAAATGTACTGATAGGCTCCAATCCTGAAAAATGCGTCTGTACTCATCCTTTCGTATTCAGAGCCGCAGGTACGGTTCTCAAGGAAGCAGGTGTTGAATTATCGTACGGGGATTCTTCCGGTTTTGGGGGATGCCAGACCAATATGAAAAGGGGTGGATTTAAGCAAGTAGCTGATGAATTAGGTATCAGAATGGCTGATTTTAATAAAGGAAAATCCGTTGCTCACGATAAAGCCCTACTAAACACCAGCTTTGTTTTGGCTAATGGAGTCATAGAAGCAGACGGTTTGGTAAGTGTCTCAAAACTGAAGTCCCATGGGTTGACCAGGCTTACGGGAGCGATAAAAAATCAATTCGGGTGTATTCCGGGTATCCGTAAGGGTCAATTCCATATCAAGATGGCTGACCCGTACGAATTCGCCACGATGCTAGTCGATCTGAATACCTTGATCAGGCCCAGACTATATATGATGGACGCTATCATGGCGATGGAGGGTAACGGACCGCGGAGCGGAAAGCCAAAGAAACTGGGAGTTTTGCTATTCTCCAGTGATCCGGTAGCTCTTGACGCAATAGCCTGCAAAATTATTGATCTGGACCCAGCCTATGTACCGACCTCCGAACCCGGTGAGAGGGCAGGTCTCGGAACGTACCACTACCCGAATATTGAATTAATCGGAGACAAACTGGAGTCTTTCATCGACAAGAGCTTCGAGGTGCTCCGCAAACCTCCTGCCAGCGTTACCGGAGGGCCGGTCAGGACGTTGCTTAAAAACCAATTATGCCCGAAGCCAGTGATTGATGCGACAAAATGCACCCGCTGCGGCATCTGCGTAAAACAGTGCCCGGTTGAACCCAAGGCAGTAAACTGGTACACCGGAGATGAATCCATGCCGCCGACCTACCAATATGACCTCTGTATAAGGTGCTACTGCTGTCAGGAACTATGCCCGGAGGGAGCGATCAGTCTGAAGGAAACCTTGTTAGGCCGGGCAATATTCCGATAAACAGTTTGAAACAACAGAATGGTTGATGTTCGATGTGTGTGGAACCTGAGGTGACGTTTCCCACTAGTGTGCCGTCCGGAGCGAAGGAAAATAAACCCAGCGACAGGGTAGCAGAATATATCCCAATGACCTGACCCCCTAAAACGACACCGGTTATAATCTAGTAAAGGGGGAAAGCAAATGGCCAAGAAGGGATATACAGCCGAACAGATTATCAACAAGCTCCGAGAGGCGGAGATACTGCTAAGTCGAGGAGCGACCATCGCCGTTATCAGCAAGACAATCGGAGTCAGCGACTTCACTTACTATCGCTGGCGCAAAGAGTACGGGGGTCTGAGAATAGAACAGGCCAAAAAGCTGAAGTCCTTGGAGAAAGAGAATGCCCGGCTTAAGAAGCTGGTAGCCGATCTTTCGCTTGATAAAGCTATTCTGAAGGAAGCTGCGGAGGGAAACTTCTAAGCCCGTCAAAGAGACGCCGGGTGATGATCCGTGTTCGGGGTAAACTGGGCGTTACAGAGAGGCGGGCATGTAAAGTGTTGAATCATTCCAGGTCTACCCAGCGTCGCACTTTGTCACCATCATCTGATGAGCAGCAGCTCACTAGTGATATTGTTGCCCTGGCGACAAAGTACGGCAGGTATGGTTATCGCAGGATAACAGCTTTGTTGAACAATGAGTGTGGCTGGCAGGTAAATCACAAGAGAGTAGAGAGAATCTGGAGGAAAGAAGGCTTGAAAGTACCAAAGAAGCAGCCGAAGAGGAAGAGACTGTGGCTCAATGACGGATCCTGTATCCGCTTGAGACCCGAGCACAAGGACCACGTATGGAGCTATGACTTCGTGACAGCCAGAACTTCTGATGGAAGGGCTTTTCGGATGCTCAATATTAT
>NYYM01000041.1 GCA_002685815.1 Dehalococcoidales bacterium
TCCCATCAATAATGGACCGGTGAAGCCTCCGAACTCTGCTATGGCGAAGAATATACCCCCTGCCAGACCCATGTGTTCTGGGCCGACCTGAGGGTCATCCATCAGCATCAGCATCAGCATTGGCAATAGAGTAGGCGCCGCTGCTCCGTACACAATTAGGCCGGCCTGAAGCATCCAAGAGTATGTGCTGAGAGAAGCCATTAGCCCCGCTGATGTCAGGAAAGCCAGCAGGGCCAAAAAACGACCTCTAAAATGTCGTGGCACCAGTCTGGGAAGAAACAGGACGGCCGGGATGGCCGTGATCAGCGGGATAGAAGCCATAAATCCGGCCTCTTCCGGAGAAAAACCGCCGTTCTCCAATATTTTGGGTAACCAGTGAGAGAAGCCGTGTTCAACAAACATTGTCAGCAGACCGGTAAAGAGGACGATTCTGACATTCGGGGCTCCGATTAGTCTGGCGAAAACCTTTCTGATGCTGATTTCGACTACATCCCCGGCCTGTCTCACATCTCGGGCCAAAAGCCACCATATGGATGCCACCCCCAAGGTTAGCAGGCTGTAAAATACGAAAGTGAGTCTCCAGCTATATCCGGTTAGCGGCATGATCAGGCTGTTGGTGGCCGCAATGGCGAACAAGCCTCCAATCCAGGGGGCCGTAGTATAGATGCCCACGGCCGTGGCCCGGTCAGTCCCTCTGAACCACGTGGAAATCGCCTTGGGGGCGCCGATAGAAATGAGCGGCCCCCCCACGCCGAACAGGGCCACCATCGGCAGCAGGGTGGTGAATCCGGTGGCGAAATAGCGCATCCCTTCACCCAGTGCTATGATTAAAATGCCCGCGAAAAGGGTCTTTCGTATCCCCCACCTATCCATGGCGATGCCGGCCATGACGGCCACGGGAATGTAGACTAACTGCCAGCTACCCAGAACAAAGCCCATCTCTCCGTATGACATTTTCAGGTCGTGGAGAATCGGAGTCACCACTGGCGGCAGGGACCTCATGTTCAGGCCAAACGCGGCGTAGGCCAGCCAGACAACCGCCAGGATTATCCAGCGGTGAGACTTCAGATACGGTTCAACTGCCCCGCTGTCGTTTGATTGGTTTGGTTGTTTGGATTGAAACATCGTGTTTGGAACATTCACCTTTGCTGCCGTATTACGTTTGTCATGTGAAGACTGTTGCCGAAGACACCGGATGGATAGTGGTATTATGAAGTACCTATCGCTGAGCAGTTCACCTGATTATAAGCCGCTCTTTTCTACTTAGTATTAAATAAAGAATCCAATTTTCGTGGTGGGCCTGTGAATAAGTTTCAGAGGACGGCAGTCGCTTTAATCCTTCAGTTTGACCAGGCCATTTCTGATGGCGAAACGGATAAGCTGGACTCGCTAATCTGAATTTGGACCTAGATTACGCCCCGGCTGACCAGTTCCTGCGCGACCGTATCCAGGCCCAAATCTTGCAGTTTCTTGATCGTAGGCAAACCTGTCGTCGGGTCAAACCCCCGTTCTGCGTAATACTCGTTCAGGCATTGCTCCAGATAGTCCTCGGCTTTCATCCCCTTGCCCATACCGGAGGGGCAGGGTTCGTTCATCCACCGTCCGTGCAGGGTGTCGTCCTTCCGGGATAAGCCCAGGCGGGCGTTATAGGCTTTCTCAAGACAAACAATACGTTCAGCGCATTGCTGGACATCTTCGGCGCTCATCTCCAGGCCGGTTACCACAGAGAGGATGGGTGCATAATCGGCCATGTGAACGGCTTCTTCGGGTTTGAATTTAATGGACAAAGACAGGGCATTCATCATGCAAACCCCGGTGGAGTTGATGATCGCTTCAAATTCTTCGTGGTACTTGGCGCTCTTGCCTTTGTAGGCCACTGAAGTGGGGTTACCCACGTCGGGCACACCGAAAAGTTTCTCTGAAACATCATGTCTTTGCTGTTTATCTATCTGGCCGTGGGCCTTCAGGTGATCGGCTCCCCGGTTGGAAATGGCGTAGCCCAGCGCCCATCCGGGAAAGCCGCGGACGTCCTCGACCTCGGTCATACCCTTGGAGTGGCAGACGTACTTCTCGGCTTTTCGGCCTATTTTCAAAGCGGCGGCCAGGGTGCCGTCGGCCAGTAACTGGCCCACCCCTTCCCGGCGGGCTATCAGGTTTATTGTTTCCTCGATACCTGTCACGTCGCCCCATTCAAACTTTGTGCCAGCGGTATCGGCGGCGGTGATGATGCCCCGCTGCCACAGTTCCATCATCAGGCCGATACTGGTACCGGTCTGGGTAGCGTCCATCCCCTGTTTGTTCAACAGGTTCTGGAAGTGCAGGATGGCCGCCAGATCCGAAACTCCAAGGTGCATACCCATTGAGTCCATGATGATGTACTCTATCTTTGAGCCCATCTCGCCCTTGTACGGTCCCTGGGGTATTTTCCAGTGATGGGCACAGTGGACGGGGCAGTTCACGCTGCAGGAGATGTTGTGTTGCACAAATTCGTCAACGAATTTATCGGGGTGGATATCCTCTATCCTTTGAAAAACGGTATCTTGATAGTTATTTACCGAGTTACAGCCCAGTTCGTTGTACAAAGTGGTCAGAAAAGTGGTGCCGTATTTGGCGAAGCTGGCGATGCCCCGGGACTGGTTGATGTCCAGTCTTCTCCTTAGTTCTTCAGCCAGGGGTCTTACCTCTTGAGGTCGGGCCATGGTGACACTATTGGTACCCTGGACGGCTATTGCCTTAAGGTTTTTGGAGCCCATGACACAGCCGGCCCCGGTCTTGGCCGCCGCCCGGTACCTGTCAAACATTATATTGGCAAAGAGCACCTGGTTCTCACCGGCCGGGCCGATAGCCGCCACCGCCACTTCTTCCCCCAGTTCCTCTTTCAGTGTTCCCACCGTCTGATAGGTGTCCTGTCCCCACAAATGAGCAGCGTCTCTGATGCTGACCTGGTCATCGGTAATCCAGAGATAGACCGGTTTATCCGCCTTGCCCTGAATGATGAGGTGGTCGTAACCGGCGTACTTAAGCATGGTGCTCCAGAAGCCTCCTCCATTGCTGTCTCCGAAGATGCCTGTCAGCGGCGACCGCGTAGTAACATGGGTTCGGCTACCCAGGGGAATGAGGGTGCCGGCCAAAGGGCCGACACCGAAAATAAGCCGGTTCTCGGGGCTCAGGGGCTCGACTTCGGGTGGCACCTCGTTCCATAGTATCCAGTCGTTAATGCCGCTGCCCCCCAAAAACTGGGTCTGCCAGGATTCCGGCAGTGGTTCGCTGGTCACCTTTCCTTCCGTTAGATCTACCCTGAGAATGTTTCCTGCCCAACCGGAAGTCATACTGCTCCTCCACTTCTATCTGCCTGAGATGTCAATCGGTCAAGATAATCCCGGCTTGGTTCCGAGTAGGTTATCGCCCCCCGGGTGCAACTCCAGACACAGACAGGGTCTCCCTGGCATAAATCACACTTGAATACCTCACCTTCGCTGGTCTGTTTAATAACCTCGAAAGGACAGGCATCGATACAGATAAGGCAGGCCGTACACAACTCCTGTGAAATAACCACTGCCCCGGTCTCCTCATCCCGGCTCATAGCGTCAAAAGGGCACGAACTCAGGCACCAGGCGTCACGGCACTGGTGGCAAGGGACCGGCACGAATTCCCCCTTGTCTTCATGGGGGATNACCCTTAATCTCCCCAATGAAGGACTGCATTCCTGGAAGTGATGAAAACCACACCAGACTTCACAGCTTTGGCAACCGGTGCACTTTGACTCATCACATACCAGTATCTTGTTCGGCAATAGTAACCTCTTTTGTCGCTCCCGTTTAAGGACTGTACTTCTGGGTAGAATTAATCATTGCCTTAACGTTCTCCGGTTTNGCTGTATCCGTAGAACTGCCGTTGGTCAGAATAAAGCCACCGCCTTTCCCACAAACTTTTATCAGGTCCCTGCAGTACTCGTCCACGTCTTGAGGGGTCCCGACCTGCAACAAGGTTGAAGGGACGTTCCCCATGATGCACACGTGGTCTTTCAGTACCTCCTTGGCCTTTGCCATATCCGTCAGGTCAAAGTGGCAAACTACCTTTCCCTTTGGCATCTCAAGGAAATACTCTAGGCGGTCGCCATAGGCTCCCTCGCAGAATGGCATCGGAACAAAGCCCAACTCGATCGATCTCAACATAGCGGNCTTCAGACCCGGCCAGTAGAATTTTTCGAACTGTGTTTTAGACATGAAACCTTCGGCTCCTCGGTGCAGGGCCAGAAACAGTCTTTTGGGATTTCCCGGTGCATTAGGGTTGGCCGGGACAGCTTTCGCTATCCGTTCCTGTAGTATCCTGTCGCAAGCGGTCAGCAGTTGGTCTGGGTGCCGGAACATATCCAGCATCGCCCCTTTCATCCCCCTGTAGAAATCCGAAATAGAATCGAAGGGGGCCCCGCCGGCTCCGCCCAGGTGCGCATTCGGGACGAAGCCGAGGTTGATCGGGTCAATGTCAACGGTACCCAGAGCCTGGCGCCATTTCTCCGCTTCCAGTCCCGCCTCGAGTAAAGCCCTGGCCATCTTCTGGAAGCTCTCCCGGGTGAAGATGGGAGTCAACCCGGCGAATCCCAGGGCTCTGTCAGCCAGCGGAGGAAGTTCAGCCAGGGGCGCCAGGGCTTCAAAAGCTCGCGGCAGCATATATCGCAAAGCGAAACCCGTCGGGTCGCTGAGGTAAATATCGTACTCGTCTTCTTTCATCGTTTCTACGTCAATCGCCTGGTGGGAGACATCCGGGGGCAGTGGACCGCCCGGCCACTTGGTTTGGGTTGGGCCCAGCACATCCATGACCGGTCCCGGACTGGTGCCGGAGGAACACTGGAAAATGTCGGGTTCAAAATCCATCAGTGTCTTGACCAGTGCCGTTCTCCAGGCAGCCGGATCATAGTAGGCCGCGGATGTGGGTATCCCAGCATANAGGGCTGGGAAATATGTCATTCGGAGAGAGACGGGCACTCTGTCCGGTTCTGTTAGAGCAATGGTGTCCCTTACTCTCTTTTCCCTTTCCTCGTACAACTCTTCCGGGGTTTTGCCGTGTTTGCTCTCGATCTCGCCCCTTAACCGCTTTTCCGTTTCCGTAAACTTGTCCTGGGATGTTACTACCATTTCATTCCCCCACTTGTTTTNGTGGTCTCTCAATAGACAACCGGCATTGGCTCGGGTAGTCCTTATCTTTTCTCCCGTTCAGGGTTCACCTGACCGTTTTGGCTCTTTATTTAGACACTCCGGATTTGAGTTTAGTGTNCTCTCAAGCGTTTGTCAACAATNTGAGGCCTATCATCCAAGCCTACCACTTTCCGCTATCCCCCNATACTACNCGAATCACGTATTCAGGACAGGCGGCGGCGCAATAGCCGCATAAGATACACTTGGANTCGTCGACAACGGCTTTATCATCGCCCAATCTGAGGGCGTCCTGGTCACAGGCATCAATGCACAGGCCGCACACGGTGCACCGGTCATAGACGGCCAGTCGTCTGGCTACCGTATGCACCCGTTTCCTCAAATCCTCTGTCAGAGTTTGGTCATTAAAGATAGCTACGTTCATTTCAATCTCGGCTTCATCTTTCATACCCACGGCCACGGCATCGCAGGATGGTAGTTCGCGCAGAAACTTGAAAGCCTCCTCTACTTCCTGGTCGAGATGCCCTCCTCCGAGAGGCTTCATGAAATAGACAAACTTGCCCAGACGTTTAGATTCGTCGAGCGTAGCCAGCATATCTTCCAGATTGCCGTCGATAATGCCCAGCCCCTTTCGATTTAGAACGGGAAAGACCACATCGATAGCCGGTTCTTCATTTATTGCCTGTAGGCCGGGGATAGTATGCACTGAGGCGCCGATCGCTTCGACCAGCCCCCGGTTCTTGTATTCGACCAAGCAATCGAGGGCTCCCTTTCGGTTCTTCAAGCCGTCGCGAGAATTGATTTGGTGCAGATGGAATATTCCCACTTGTTCCAGGGAAAGTTTCTCCAAACATTCTTCTACGTCGGCTTTCATCTCATCGTATGAACGGCAATGGCTCTTGCTGGAAATCACCACCTGCTTTCTATCGATTTCCTGCAGTCCAAGCGCCAGATGGGGATAGGTCTGATAACCCTTGGCCGTGTCATAAAAGTTGACCCCCATTTCGAATGATTTCCGTATAGCCTTGGCCCCCTCTTCCGCAGTCAGATTCGCTTGCAGGGGCCCCAGGACCAAAGTTCCATGACAGAGCTCCGTTACGGAGATTCCGGTCGTGCCGATATTCACCATTCGCATCTTTTGCGCCTCCCTGTATTTGGTCGGACTCACTGACGGCCCCAGCCACCGACGCGCGGTACGGATTTGTCAAGCTGGAACGGTCGTCGTCGGTGGCAATAATCCATCCGGACCAATCAAAAGCCAAGAGTGGACAGGTGTCTTATCCTTTTCAGCATGTTGGGGTGAGTCGTGAATAGTTCCATCAGTTTTTCGGAAGTATTCAAGCGTACTTCCTTCTGACGCAGGTCCATCAGCTCGCCTATATCAATAGTACCGCTCATATCCTGGTCAATCTGAGTTAGCTCCTTAACCTCGCGCCAGGCCCGGGCAGGGTCGTTGACAAAGAAAGCTCGGGCTTTTTCCGCCTGCTTCAGTTCCGGGCTGTCCTTAAAGCGGGCATTACCGTGAACCAGTTTGTACAACGCGGTAGCCATATAGTGCGGTTCATTCCCCAGTCGCACGCTTTCCCGGTCAGCGTAGTATTCACGTATCCTGGAACCGTAAAGCACCAGCAGATTGGTAATGAAGTAGAGCAGAAAAGCGCCGATTCCGATCATCATTGAGTAACTGCTTCCTCCCCTGCGGCTCCCCAGAGCCCCTCCCCACATCATACTGAAGGCTATCCAGTACATTATCAAAGGTATGACTGAAATCAGGGTTATGATCGCCATGTCACGGTGCTTAATGTGAGCCATTTCGTGCCCCAGGACAGCCCTCAGTTCGTCCCGGTTCAGCAGATTGACGATACCTTGGGTGACGCAGATTCGCCCGTCCCGCCTTGTCCGGCCGAATGCGAAGGCATTGGGTATGGACATCTGGGAGATACCCAGGCGAGGTTTGGGCAGGTTTGCTTTCTCGGCCAATTCGGCCACCATTTGATGCAGGTCGGGGGCCTCTTTTTCAGAGACCCACTTTATTTTCATCGACCAGCCGACAATGGCCGGGCCGATAAGATACTGGATNCCGAGGAAGCCGAAGGCTANGATGACGTAAATCAGGCCGCTCCCNTTTCCCATCTGCTCTCCGATAATGACGATTACACCATAGAGGATGGCAAAGAGAAGGGCGATCAGCAGGAACATTCTGGTTTGAAGCCACATTCTGTATCTCCCGGCCGGTAATGCTTCTCGGTCTCACCTGCTACTATGATACAATAAACGATTAAAGCCGAACAACNGGGGTGAATCCGGGCGTTCCACTGCCTTCGGATGAATGGATCTCTTGGCCTGGACTGAGATAAAGAGAGCGTTTGTCATTCGGTATTTCCCTGTAGTAAAATTGGTAATTGGGTTTTCTATGAAACNGGGTCCGAGGCTCTGGCGGTNAAAAGACCAATAATTCATAAGAATTGAGAGGTAACATGGCTAAACGGAAAAAAGCAACGACTATTGGTGGACTCAAGNCTTCAGGCTACCAGTCCGTCCCCTTGAAAGAGGAAATGAGGCGCAACCTGTTAGCTATGATAAAGAAGAAGAAGAAGATATTCCCCGGAATAACGGGTTTTGATGATTCCGTTATCCCCCAGATTGAAAATGCCATCATCTCGGGCCAGGATATTATCTTTCTCGGTGAGCGCGGACAGGCCAAGTCCAGGATCATGCGTTCCCTTGTAAACCTGCTTGACGATGAGATACCCGTAATCAAGGGTTGCGAAATCAACGATAATCCTCTGACTCCCATATGCTGGGAATGTCGGGAAAAATTGGTTCACCAGGGAGATGACACCGAAATTACCTGGTTGCCTAGGCAGGACAGGTATGGCGAGAAACTCGCCACACCGGACATATCCATCGCTGACTTGATTGGTGACGTAGACCCCATAAAGGTCGCCGAGGGCAGGTACCTTTCGGATGAGTTGACCATGTACTACGGTCTGGTTCCCAGGACCAACCGGGGCATATTCTGCATCAACGAACTGCCGGACCTGACCGAGAAGTTACAGGTTGGCCTTTTCAACCTGATGGAGGAAAGGGATGTGCAGATCAGGGGATATCGCATCAGATTGCCGCTTGATATCTGCCTTGTTGCCAGCGCCAACCCGGAGGATTACACCAACCGGGGTAGAATCATAACTCCCCTGAAGGACAGGTACGGGGCTCAAATACGTACCCACTATCCCCCCACTATTCAGGATGAAATATCAATCGTTGATGTGGAACGGCGGCATTTTGGCGACGATGAAATCGAGAGTTACGTGCCTCAGTATATGAAAGAGATTATTGCCGAGGTAACCCATCTCGCCAGGCAGAGTCCGGACATCAATCAGCGTTCCGGTGTGAGTGTCAGAGCTACCATTGCTAATCATGAAACCATGGTCAGTAACGCCATCAGGCGGNCCGTAACCCTGGGCGAGAAATTAGCCGTGCCTCGCGTCAGTGATCTTGCCTATATTCACGCCTCAACCAGCGGCAAGATAGAACTGGAAAGCTTTGAAGACACCAAGGAAGAGAAAGTCATTGATGACTTGATAAAAAAGGCAGTACTAAAGGTATTTAATGCCATCTATCAAGTGGGTGAACTGGAGGAAATCGTCGCCCAATTCACTGATGGTTTCAGTGTCTCCGTTTCGGATATGATGCGGGCCGGCTCTTACATGGGCAGCGTCAAGGAAATGATCGGTTTGACGGGCATCATAAAGACGGTGACCGATTCGGAAAGGCCGGAAGAAGTAGCCGCCGCCGTGGAGTTTATCTTTGAAGGGCTCCATCTGAATAGAAGACTAAACAAAGGNAAATCCGATGGTAAAACGGTTTATCGGCACTAATATGGGTATTCATCGCTACTCAGAGTGGGACGGAACTCAGGACCTGTTTGATCTGACCGCAGACGGGCTTATGGATGAGTTGGGCCAGAGTCTGTTGTCTTCCGGGGATCTTGCCGATGCCTTGCGTCGTATGCAGAATGGCGGTCTTAAGGACAGTCAGGGGAGGCGCCTGCCGAGCATCCAGCAGTTACTTCAGCGATTGCGCCAGGCCAAGCAGGACCATCTCGATAAATATGACCTGGGCTCCATGCTCGATAACATTACTGAGAAACTGGATCAGGTTCTGGNGACTGAGCGGTCGGGAATTGAGCGGAAACTTGACGAGGCCAGGCAAAAAGTCGAAGAAGATGACGGCGAACTATCCGCTGAAATACGCCAGCGGCTGCTAAAGAATGTTCAAAACAGGGCGGCCCAAAATCGGGCCCGACTTGATGAATTGCCGCCGGACACTGGTGGTCGGATAAAAGAATTGACTGATTATGACTTTGTGGATGAAGACGCCCGAAATCAGTTCAAGGAATTGATGGATATGCTCAAGAAGCAGGCCATGGAATCATACGGTCGGGACCTTCTCCAGAAAGTTAAGGATATGGATCCCGATTCCCTGGCCAACATAAGGCATATGGTTGAAGCGTTAAACCAGATGCTGGAACAGAGGATGAGGGGCGAAGAGCCTGATTTTGCCGCTTTTATGGAGCAGTTTGGTGACTATTTNGGCGACAACCCTCCCCGAGACCTTGATGAGTTGATGGAAACTTTGCAGAGCCAGATCGCCCAGGCACAATCCCTGATGGATAGTCTGTCGGGCGAAGACAGGGAGTCACTGGGCGATTTGTTGAAGTCGATGCTTGATGACAGCACTCAGTTTGAGTTGGCTAAAATGGCCGCTAACCTGGAGACTCTCCGGCCCGGTGATAAATCGGGGAGAAGGTATTCCTTCTCCGGCGATGAATCACTCTCCTATAATGAAGCTTTGCAGTTGATGGAAGAGTTGCAGAAAATGGATAAGCTGGAGGAACAACTCAAAGGGGCCAGATATAACCGGACTCTGGACTCGGTGGATGGGGATCTGGCCAGGGAACTGATGGGCGATGAGGCAGCCGACGACCTTGACAGGTTGCGCAACATAACCAAGCTGTTGGAAGAAGCGGGTTTCATCCGCTGGGAAAACGGAAAATTTGAATTAACCCCCCGTGGCATGCGNAAAATCGGACAGAAGGCGCTGGAAGACATCTTTGCTCAGCTTAGAAAAGATANCGTCGGGGGACATAATCTTAATGTCAGGGGAGTGGGTGGTGAGAGGATAATTGAGACCAAGAAGTATGAATTCGGTGATAACTTTCATGTTCACCTCCAAAAAACTATCATGAACTCTCTCTACCGGGGATCGAGAGCCCCGCCTGTGGCGTTGGAAGTTGATGATTTTGAGGTATTCAGAACAGAAGAGTTAACCCGGTCAGCCACTGTCCTGATGCTGGATATGAGTTTATCCATGCCCATGCGAGGTAACTTTGAAGCGGCCAAACGTGTCACCCTGGCCCTTGATGGGCTTCTCAGGAGCCGGTATCCCAAGGACACCCTCCACATCGTCGGTTTTTCGAGCTACGGCCGCAAGATAAAGAAAGAGGATTTGACCTCTATGGGTTGGGATGAGTTTGACCCCTACACCAACATGCAACACGGCCTTTATGTGGCCAGGAAGCTGCTGGATAAAGAAAGGTGCACCAACAAGCAGATAATAATGATATCGGACGGTGAGCCCACGGCTCACTTTGAGGGCGAGCAGATTTTCTTCCAGTATCCTCCCTCTCCTTGTACCATCCAAGTAACTTTGAAAGAAGTCAGAAAGTGTACCCAGAAGGGGATTGTGATAAATACCTTTATGCTTGACAGCGGCCGCTTTCTCGGTGCCTTCGTTACCCAGATGGCACGTATGAATAAAGGAAGGGTTTTCTTTACCAGCGCTGATAACCTGGGGCAATACCTGCTGGTGGATTACATCTCTAACAAAAAGAAAAGACTCTAGATGCTGACTGTAAAAGAAACAAAACGAGAGCCAGGAGGTTTCGCGGCATGAAGAAATAAGTCATCTCACCCTGTGCATTCATAGACTGCCAAATCAACAGGTAAATCGGAGGTGACTCATGTCTCTTGAAGTCAGGAATTCTCCCATCCACGGTAAAGGTGTTTTCACCACCAGCTTTTTTCTGAAGCACTCCGTGATCTGCAAAGTAAATATAGTTAGAGAAATAACCGAACAGCATCCCTTGAATCCTGAAAAGGGTGAACTCCACCACCACTGCCAATGGTATCCGGACGGCAGTCAGGCTTTGCTTGGTGAGCCTCATTGCTACATGAATCATCCCTGCACGCCTAACTCCTTTTACTATACTGTAAATAAGGTGTCGTGCTTCATGGCAATGCGCGACATCAAGGAAGGCGAATAATTATCCCTTGAATATAGCCTTTGCAACATTGGCGGGCAGGTCTGGGAGTGTGATTGCGGAGCCCCGAACTGCCGGGGACGCCACAGGTGTGGATTCCGCTACATGGATGAGTCACGCCAGATGCAGTATCTGCCCTGCCTGGATCCCTTTATCGTGCAGGTTCACGCTGGCCTGATCGAAGAGCTATTGGCCCATCAACATGAGGTTAGCGAGATGTGACAACCGCCTAGTCTTCGCGGAAGCGCCTGTCCATTTCGGCCAGAAAGGTCTCCACTTCAGGCGAAAGTCGGGGCGTTTCGTCTTCTTTCCTTGTCTCGGCCCGTGAGTCGTAATGGTTTTCCAGTTGCTCAACGATGGTTTTCAGCTGGGGGTTCTTTTCCAGGGCCGAGTTAATCTGTTCCTGTTGCCTCTCGGCCTTGGTGACATAAGAGTCGTCTTTCGGCAAGTCATACAGTGAGCCGAGCTCCTCTAGCATCCGTATTGCTCCCATGTAGTCTTCGTCCAACTGGGTATACTGTGGCAGGTGCACGATGTAGCTCATCGTTTCAATCCCGGCAGGGGAGGCTCGCTGTGATATCAGGGAGGTAATTGTCGTCGGGCCCTGGTAGTTGCTGCGCCTGACAGCCGGTTGCTCGTTTCCCTCCCCGGTTTTATTGCTGACGGTTCCCCCGGTGACTATCAGGGGTCTGGAGTGAGGCATATAATCATACATGCTGCCCAGGAGACAGTACCTCTTGACATCGAATTTCTCCAGTAGTTGCAACATCGCGTCGACGTAGTCTTCGCTATGGTTGTGGGGCTCTAAAAGATGGAGGAAAATAAAGTCGTTCCCCGTTTCCTGCTTGCTGTATGAAACGGTAGTATTGGGGACACTCGTCTGGCGTTGGCCGTCTATCATGGAGATAGTAGGCCGATAGCGTGTGAAATCAAAGAAATCCCCGGGCCGGGCCAGT
>NYYM01000042.1 GCA_002685815.1 Dehalococcoidales bacterium
ACAGGGTCACCGCCGACTATGCCGGAATGTTAGCCACAGTTATCAATGCTCTCGCCCTTCAGGACTGCCTGGAAAGAGAAGGGGTGGTTACCAGAACCCAGACAGCTATCGGCATTCAGCAGATAGCCGAGCCTTATATCAGAAGACGGGCCATCCGCCATCTGGAGAAGGAGAGAGCCGTCATCTTTGCAGCCGGCACGGGCAACCCTTATATGACGGCCGATACGGCAGCAGCGCTGCGAGCCGTGGAGATCGATGCAGAGGTCCTGCTGATGACGAAGAACAAAGTCGATGGCATTTACGATGCCGACCCGCGCAAAAAGCCCGGCGCCAAGAAGTTTGACAAGCTGACCTACCTTGAAGCTCTGAATATGCGTCTTGAAGTGATGGACGCCACGGCCCTTTCTCTGTGCCTGGAGAACAAACTGCCGATAATCGTCTTCGATCTCCTGGCACCCCGCAGTCTGGAAAGAGCAGTCAACGGAGATCCTATCGGCACTTTTGTGTCTTAACGAGAGGGAAAATGGTTAGCCAGCATTTATCAAGTATTGAAGGAAAGATGCAGAAGGCGGCCGAGGGGCTGAAACAAGAATTGGCCACTATCCGTACGGGACGGGCTACCCCCAGCCTGGTGGAACATATCAAAATAGACTACGCCGGTATGTCTACCCAGCTAAACCAGATTGCCGGTATTTCCGTGCCCGAGGCAAAACTGCTGGTGATCCAACCCTGGGACCCGGGCATTATCCACAACATTGAGAAGGCTATCCAGTCGTCCGATCTGGGGTTGAACCCAAGCAACGACGGGAAAGTGATCCGAATAAACATCCCACCTCTTTCCCAACAGAGACGACAGGAGCTGATCAAGATAGTCCGGAAGAGGGTGGAAGAAAGAAAAATAACGGTGCGCAACCTGAGACGCGAAGCGATGGACGAACTGAAGGAACTGGAGAAAGCCAAAGAGCTGTCACAGGATGAGCACAAGCGGGCCCTGGGGGAGTTACAAAAGCTGACCGACGTCCACACAACCGATGCGGAACAATTGGGGCATGACAAAGAAGCGGAACTGCTGCAGGTCTAACCGGCACGGGGATGAGAAAATGACGGTGGCTGCTCCAGGCACGAAAAAGGCTGTCAGGTTTCCCACTCAGACGACACCAGCTGACGGGCATGCTTAAGAAGAGAGTCATAACAGGACTGTCAGGGTTATCTCTGCTGGTCGTTGCTGTCTGGTTTGAACAACCGTTGCCCTGGTTCACCATATTCGTGGCCGTCTGGGGCCTGGTAGCCGTCTTTGAGTTCTACCGCCTGGTCAAAGCCAGCAAGGTATCTCCACTAAGCTACTTCGGGCTGGTCTGGAGCCTGCTATTTATCATCAGCCCCCATCTTGAGTATGACTTCCTGGGACCNCTGCTACTAACCTCAACAATAATGGTGCCTCTGATATGGGTGATGCTGCGAGGGCGGCAGGAGCAAGCCATGNCCGCCTGGGTATGGACGATAGCCGGGATTCTGTACGTCGGCTGGCTACTGAGCTACATGGTGACGCTGAGAGGACTGGACGANGGGAGAAACTGGGTCTTTCTGGCCCTTTTTATTACCTTCGCTTCCGACACGGCCGCTCTTTTCACCGGTACGGCGCTGGGCAGACACAANCTGGCTCCCCAAATCAGCCCGGGCAAGACCTGGGAGGGGGCTATCGGGGGAGTTGTTGGGGCGGTCTTGACCAGCCTGTTTTTCACCCTGCCGACGCCTTTTGTGCTACCTATCAACTGGGGGCAAGCGGCAGTGCTGGGTCTGCTGGTCAGCGTTTTCGGCCAGTTTGGNGACCTGGCCGAATCTTTGTTCAAACGCAACATGGGAGTGAAGGATTCCGGCCGCCTGCTTCCGGGGCACGGGGGCTTCCTGGACCGGANAGACAGCGTGGTCTTTGCCGGGGTAGTGGTCTACTATTTTGCCCTGTGTGTGATGCAGTGAAGCGATTGTCCATNCTGGGTTCAACGGGCTCGGTGGGGCGGCAGACGCTGGGCGTTGTGCGGGCCCTGCCCGACAGGTTCCGGGTGGTGGGGCTAGCCGGGGGACAGAACCTGGACCTGCTGGCCGAGCAAATCNACGAGTTCAAGCCGGATTTCGTCTATCATCAGGGTAAGGGAAAACCGGTCCATCAGAGCAGTGTTGAGTATGAACTGCTTTCTTTAGATGACATTGCCAGCCAGGCCGAGGTAGATACGGTGGTTATGGCTACCTCCGGCAAAGCGGGGCTGAGCCCGACACTGGCGGCAGTGAGGGCCGGTAAGAATGTGGCCCTGGCCAACAAGGAAGCCCTGGTGATGGCCGGTGAGATTATTACCAGGGAAGCCAAGCTGAATCGGGCCCGGATTTTGCCGGTCGATAGCGAACACAGCGCTATCTGNCAGTGCCTGAACGGGGAGATAACGGCCCCGGCCGGGCTTATCCTGACGGCTTCAGGGGGGCCTTTCCGTGACTATTCNCCGGCCCAGTTAGAGAAAGTCACGCCTGAGCAGGCCCTGAAACACCCGTCGTGGCAGATGGGCAAGAAAATTACCATTGACTCGGCCAGCCTGATGAACAAGGGGCTCGAGGTAATTGAAGCGGGCTGGTTGTTTGATATGCCTTTTGACAAGATTAGGGTTCTAATCCATCCNCAGAGTATAATACACTCGATGGTGGAGTTCATCGATGGTTCAATCATAGCCCAACTAAGCTACCCAGACATGCGCTTGCCGATTCAGTACGCGCTGTCTTACCCCGAGCGACTGCCCAACGAACAACTTCGCAAGCTGGACTGGGGCGAAACAGGAAGTCTAACCTTTCAGGAGCCTGATTTCGGTACCTTCCCCTGTCTGAAACTGGCTATCGAGGCGGGGAAGCAGGGAGGAACCTACCCGGCGGTGCTGTGTGCCTCCGATGAAGTGGCCGTGGAACTTTTCCTTTCGGGACGGATCAGATTCAGCGATATTGCCGGGCTTGTGGAGCAGACACTGGCCCAGCACAAAGCCGTGACCGACCCTAGCCTGGATGAGATTCTGGAGGCCGATAGCTGGGGCAGGGAGAAAGCCGGGCAACTGGGCGAGGGAAAGAAACCATGACACTATTGATTTCCGTGGTCTCTTTCCTGGCGGTTATCGTAGTGCTGGTCATCGCCCATGAATTGGGACACTTTGCCACTGCCAAAGCCAGAGGGGTGACGGTACAGGAGTTCGGNCTTTTCTATCCGCCGCGTTTGTTTTCTATAAAACGGAGCGATACGGTATATTCGCTGAACACAATACCCTTAGGGGGATTCGTCAAAATGGCCGGGGAAGAAGACCCGGAGGTGGCGGGAAGCCTGGCCAGCAAAGGATACAGTACCCGTCTGCTGGTGCTGACAGCCGGTTCATTGATGAATTTTCTGCTTCCGGTGCTCCTTTTCTCCATCGCTTTCATGGTACCCCACAACGTGGTAAGCGGCGAGGTAATAGTGCAGGAAATAGCCCCGAACTCTCCAGCTTCAACGGCCGGAATCAGGCCGGGAGATACCATCCTCAGTGTGAACGGGAAAACAATCAGCAACGGGGGCGACGTGTCCCGTTANCTCCAGCTAGGCTTGGGCGAGGAAGTGCCGATGCTTATGCGGCATTCGGACGCAACTACGGAGACGGTACTGGTCACACCCCGATGGAATCCTCCCGCAGGGCAGGGGGCGGTGGGAATCCTGATAGGTTCTCCGGACGCTGTCAGCGTCCGCCAGAGTTCACCTTTCTGGAGGGCAATCCCACTAGGAGTGGTTTCCTGTATCGAGACTTTCATTCTGTTCAAGAACGGGATANTCAGTATGTTTATCGGGACGGCACCGGTGGTGCTGGCGGGACCAGTNGGCATCGCCCAATTGACCGGCGAGGTGGCCCGGGCGGGAATCAGCCCGCTGCTGGAATTTGCCGCCTTTCTGAGCATNAATCTGGCTATAATCAACATGTTTCCTCTGCCCGCCCTGGACGGGGGCCGTGTGGTTTTTGTGCTGCTGGAGTGGCTGCGCCGGGGGAAACGGGTGCCCCCCAAAGCCGAAAGCCTGGTGCACCTTTTCGGTTTCGGAATGCTGATGGCATTCTTCCTGGCCATAACCTACCAGGATATTATGCGCATAATCAACGGCCAGAGCCTGATACCCTAGCGGATTACTCCGAATACGGCCAGGCCTGTCACAAAAGAAAAATACCTGTCCTNGTTTGAGACGATGGAGTCATAAAAATCCGAGGGCGAGTGAGGTTACCGCAAAANCATGAACAGCAGGCGAATCAGCAAACCTATTCAGATTGGCCAGGTGACCATCGGCGGAAACGCACCTATCGTGGTGCAGTCGATGACCAATACCGATACCCGTGACGTTGAGTCGACCATCGCGCAGATCAGAGAGCTGGAAGAGGAAGACTGCGAGCTGGTGCGGGTGGCCGTGCNAGATATGGANGCGGCCGAAGCGATAGCCTCGATACGGAAGGGTATTTCCATACCCTTGGTGGCCGATATTCATTTTGACTACCGGCTGGCTCTGGCGTCACTGGAGGCCGGGGCCGACGGGCTGCGTCTGAATCCGGGCAACATCAGTGAAGAAGAGAAGGTAAAAGCGGTGGTCCGGGCGGCCAAAGAGAGAGAGGCGCCCATCCGCATTGGGCTGAACGCCGGGAGTATGCCTAAAAAGGCCAACCCGGAGTTAAACACGGCCCAGCAGATGGTGGCGACGGCCTTGGAGCAGATAGAACTGCTGGAGAGCCTCGATTTCGACCTGATCAAAGTATCACTGAAAGCCTTTGACGTGCCGACAACCATTGAAGCCTACCAGGAAATCGCCGGGAAGATGCCCTANCCGCTGCACATCGGAATTACCGAGGCGGGCACGCCAAAGACAGGGGTGNTCCGCAGCACGGTGGGTATCGGCACGCTGCTCTACCTGGGCATCGGTGATACTATNCGTGTTTCCCTGACGGCCCACCCTAGGGAAGAGGTGACTGCCGGTTATGAGATACTGAAAAGCCTGAACCTGCGCGCGCATGGGCCGATACTGGTCAGTTGCCCCTCCTGCGGGCGGGCCGAGGTTGATATCGTGGCACTGGCTGAGGCAGTGGAAAAAGAGCTTTCGAGCATCGACAAGCCGGTAAAAGTAGCCGTGATGGGCTGCATCGTCAACGGTCCCGGAGAAGCCAAAGACGCCGACGTGGGTATCGCCTGCGGCAAAGGCAGGGCCATTTTGTTCAAGAAGGGCGAGCAGGTGGGGACGATAGAGGAAAAGGATTTTGTGAAGGTGTTGATGGGGGAGGTGGGGGAGCTTTAGGGCCGGGAAGAAGTTCGCTTATTACAATGGAAACACTCGACTCACAATTAGCAAACTATCTCGCCTCGAGCAGGCTGCTTGCCGAGGACAGCTTTTCCTGGGGGGAAATGCCTCTCGAAATGGCTTGCTACCTAAACTCCGAACAGCCGCCGGTGCGGTACCTCAGTTCGGTACGGGCGATCGTATTTCGCGATGATAACGTCCATATTTTACGTGAAAAGAGGAACCACTTCTACCTGATGCCCAGAGGAAGAAGAGAAAAGAATGAGTCGCCTGAAGAGACGCTCCGGCGAGAATTACTGGAAGAGACCGGATGGTCGCTGAAGGAATTATCCGTGCGCGAGTTTATGCACTTTCGTCATCTGGGACCAAAACCAACCGACTATCGGTATCCCTACCCAGGCTTCATCTGGCTTATCTATACCGCTCACGCGGATGACTATACCCCAGAAACTATCGAGTTTGATGAATACGTACGGAGAGTAGAATTTCACCCGACTGACAAATTGCAAAAATTGCATATTGACAAAGGTGAACTTGCCTTGCTTAATGCCGCAATCGGACTTCGCCGAAACTCTGTGAAGGGAGCGAAACTTGACTACAAGGGCGAGTGAGAGCAAATTCCCTTGCATCTGGCAAATCAGATGGTTCTATCTTTAGAAGACACGTCATTGCTTCGTCGCTACGCTCCTCGCAATGACATTTCGGAGATGCAATGCCTCACAGGTAGTATTGTGTATACATTTTGGCAAACAAGACAAATGTAGCTTTGTACATCGGAGTAACCAACAACCTGAGAAGAAGAGTATACGAGCATAACCAAGAGGTCGCCAAAGGATTCACGGCGAAGTATGGCATCGACAAACTGGTATACTATGAAGTATTAAACGACCCTGAGAACGCTATTATCAGAGAGAAGCGATTGAAAGGTGGCTCCAGAGCGAGAAAGAACCGGCTCGTGGAATCGCTGAATCCTGAGTGGCGAGACCTGTATGACGAACTTTGAAACATAACTTCTAAAGAAACGGACAAATAAAAAAGTCATTACGAAGAGCGCAGTGACGAAGCAATCCGTCAATCCACTTCAAAACCGAATTCACGCATGTGCTGGTGGAATTCGTAGATCATAGCCTCAATCTGACCCGGGTTTGACTCCATCATCCGGTTCAACTGAGCAATGCGAGCATCACCCGCCTTCTCGCCATCGGTCACTTCCATAAAATCCAACCGAGGACTTCTTCCCACATCAGATTGTTGAGGCTCCTCGAATTTAGCGCCGGTGTTTTTTTCAGTGACGGTTTCTCGCGACTCGCTGAGTTCAGCCAGGCGGATAGCCATATCCCTGGTCTGCCCTACCTGCACCGATCCGTCATCAAATCCGACGATATAGACATAAGACTTGTCCCTTATCTGGGAGATATCAGACCATTCCTCCGAATACTCTATGCGGAATTTCTGCTTGGGTTGGTCTTCCCGGGTTGAGGTTCCCAACGGTTTGACGCTACGCCCGACGTAACAATCCTGGCACAGGTGGTACATTATGTCCTTGAAACGCTGACATTTGGGGCAACGATCAATAAAGCCGGCATTCCGCTTTTCCTTGTGCTGAGCACAAAGCAACTCATCGTCAGAGATGGCCGTTTTGCAATCCCAATAGGCACAGACGTTCTTTTTTTTCCACCACATCGTAGATACAGTATATTCTTATGACATATCTAAAACAAGCTTGGTTCGATTCCCTGATCAAGTAATAAGAGACAATTATAGTGCCGCGCACGGTCCTGTTTGCCTGACAAAATCGCCTTGTTAATCAAGAACTCTTGTGCTATTTTACTCCTATAAACTGGGAATATCGCCTGCCTGTCCACAATGAAGCCGACCACAAGAAGAAAAGGAAACGTGGCGGTCAGAAAGGCAATTAGAATGCCCGTAAACAAGGCTTTTATTCCGTCTCTCTGGACACTACGAAAATATGCGAATTCTGGAATATTACCAACCTGGAAAACGTTGACCCTGAAATAGCGGTCCTTCGCGTCAGACTACGTTCTTTACTTGAACATGATCCCGATAACGGTCGCGCGCTCGGGGAAGCCTCGAAACTGCTGTCAAAGTGGTATTCGGCAAAATACCGCCTGGTTGGAACAGATAGCACTTGCCTCAAGAATGTCATCACCAGTATTCTGAAGAATTATCAGCCTGAACGCACCTCTGATGAAAGCGGATGATTCTAACAAAACGAAGCGTGCTTGGTCTAACCATTTGTTTGGGCTCCCGCGACTGTCCTACCCACTAAAAAGGCTTCGAATTAAGAACAAAAAGTGCAATTTGCAAAACGAATCACCTCCGGCCCATATTATAAATATCACCTCTATATCTAGCCTGGCTAGTCTTTCAGGTGACTAAAGAAGAATGATGTATTATACTGGGTTAGCATTTTCTCAAAACGGAGTAAGTAATGCGTATTTCTGCACTATTCGGTAAGACTCAGAGAGAGTTGCCCGCTGAGGCTGACACCGCCAGCCATCAACTGCTGCTGAGGGCGGGGATGATACGGCAAACCGCGGCCGGTGTTTACTCCTATCTGCCCCTAGCCTGGCGGGTGTTGCAGAAGATAGAGCGGATTATCCGCGAGGAGATGGACGAGGCCGGAGGGCAAGAGATGAGGATGCCGGCCTTGCAACCGCTGGAGCTGTGGCAGGAAAGCGGGCGGCACGGAGTCATGGGAGAGATCCTGTTTACCCTCTCCGACCGCCGAGACCGACCGCTGGCTTTGGGCCCGACTCACGAGGAAGTTATCACCGAACTGGTCAGACACAACGTGCAGAGCTATCGTGACCTGCCCCTGATGCTCTACCAGATACAAACCAAGTTCCGCGACGAGCCCCGGCCCAGGGCCGGACTGGTGAGAGCCCGCGAGTTCATCATGAAAGACCTCTACAGCTTTGACGTTGACGAAGAGGGACTGGACCAAAGCTATGAAAAGATGCGCCAGGCCTACCAGAACATATTCCGGCGCTGCGGCGTGCCCACGATATTGGTCGAGGCGGACAGCGGGGCCATCGGGGGCAAAGAGTCCTACGAATTCATGCTTATCACGGATTCCGGTGAAGATGAGATTATCCACTGTTCGTGCGGTTACGCGGCCAACGCAGAAAAAGCCAAAAGCGACAAGGGTAGAGTGGAGAATGGCGACTTGCTAGCAATAGAAGAGATATCCACGCCAGGGATGGCCAGCATAGAAGACTTGGCCGGAATGCTGAAAATCCCTCATAACCGGACGCTGAAAGCGGTGTTTTATATCGCCGATGGAAAACTGGTCTTCGTCGTCATCAGGGGAGACATTGAGGTGAACGAGCTAAAACTGAAAAACGCCTTGAATTGCACCGATCTACGCATGGCTAACCAGGAGGAGGTTATCGAGGCTGGCCTAGTGCCGGGAGCGGCTTCACCGATGGGTATCAACGGCATCAAAGTTGTCGCCGATGACTCGATAACCTCAGGGACAAACTTTGTGGCCGGGGCCAATAAGCCCGAAACCCACGTCAAGAATGTTAATTATCCGAGAGACTTCAAGGTTAATGTTCTGGCGGACATCGCCGAAGCCAGGGAGGGAGACGCCTGTCCCAGGTGCGGAGAAAAACTGTCATCCAATCAGAGCGTAGAGTTGGGACATATCTTCAAGCTGGGCACCTTCTATACCGAAAAACTGGGTGCTAATTTTATCGACCAGCGGGGAGAATCATGCCCTATTATTATGGGCTGTTACGGTATCGGGCCGAGCCGGCTGCTGGCGGCAATTATCGAACAGAACCACAATGACAAAGGCATCATCTGGCCCTCGATGGTCGCCCCTTACCACGTCCATCTCTGCCCGCTTTACCGGGACGGTTCCGAAGTTTCAGAAATCAGTGAAAAGCTGTACACAGAACTCACTAAACTGGGTATTGAGGTGCTACTGGACGACCGCGATGAATCACCGGGTGTAAAGTTCAACGATGCCGACCTGTTGGGGATACCCCTCAGGGTAACGATCAGCCCCCGCAGCCTGGAGAAGAGCAGCCTGGAAGTGAAACGGCGCTCCGAGAAGGAAGTCGAACTGGTACCGCAAGAAGAGGCGATCACCAGACTCAAGGAACTTCTCAAAGATTAGTTGCCCACCCTACCATCAGGTCGTTGTAACCCTATCTCCTTCCCCTTGTTAAGGGGAAGGAGATAGAGTTTTTGTGAGGGGCTTCGCCCCTTCACGCATCCCTTAGAATCATATTGGCCAATCAGGATAGCTCCAGAACCGTAATGTAACTTATCAAGATTGTGCCGCTTAGTTCGGCTTGACGGCCCGAAGATTCAGGCTGGCCAGGGAAGCGTCCTGCTCTCCTATCCCGAAGGGGGATTCGGAAACTATCTCCACTTCCTGAAACCCGGCAGATTTCACGGCGGCCAGGTATTCCTCTTTCATGGTTGCCCCGGCAACACAGCCGGTATAGGCCTCCACGGAATTCATGATAGACTCGAAGAGTTCTTTCAACAGGACTATGTCAGAGACCATCACCCGGCCCCCCGGTTTCAGGGTCCGGAAAGCTTCCTCGAAGACCTGTTTCTTATCCGGCGACAGGTTGATGACACAATTCGATATGATGGCGTCAACGGAATTATCGGCCAGCGGCAGGTTTTCGATTTCCCCCAACCTGAACTCAACATTACTGTAGCCGCTTTTTGCGGCATTTTCCCGGGCCCTTTCGATCATCTCGGGGGTCATATCGACACCAATAACCGTTCCGGTTTCGCCAACCGCTTCAGCAGCCAGAAAACAGTCGATTCCGGCACCGGCTCCCAAGTCAAGAACAGTTTCACCCTTTGTGAGAGAAGTCAAGGCAGTAGGATTCCCGCAGCCAAGTCCCAGATTGGCTCCTTCAGGAATTACTCCCAACTGCTCGTCCGAATAGCCCAACTCCTTGCTGCGAGTATTCTGAGGGCTGCAGCAAGCGGCATCCGCCTGGGGAGAACAACTGGCGGCCAGTCCCGAAGACTGTTCAGGACTACAGCAACCAGCCATTGCAGCGGAATCGGTTGCTTTCCCCTGTGAAACTACAGCTGCGTATCTCTCTCTCACGGCTTTCCTGATTTCATCGTTTCGCATTTTATGACACCCCTTTTATCGTATTTCTCTATAAAATATCCTTCATGACAGGCCCAAGGATGGCCCTCATCATTTCCGTAAGCTCGTCGGCTTTGGTCAGGGATATACAGCATATCCTGCCATCTTTTTCCCAACTGGTCACGGCCAATTTGTCACCGGCCTGGATATTCGCCTTTTCACGCAGTTCTTTAGGCAGCACCATCTGGCCTCTCTCATCAACACTGATCAAAGCTTCAACCTT
>NYYM01000043.1 GCA_002685815.1 Dehalococcoidales bacterium
CAGCCGGACAGGGCCGAAAAGAGCGGCTGGATGGCGGTGGGTATCGGTGAAGTGTTTGGCCTGATTGCTGCAATAGGAGTATTTGTCTGGGCTGAGCAGGTAATACGGGTATTCAACACTAATCCTGGAATGGTTGAAGTGTCCAGTTCTTTCCTGAGGATTGCGGCGGCGGGCTACTTAAGCATAGGTATCTATTTTGTGCTGCAGCAATGCATCTCAGGTACCGGCGACACCATGCCCCCAATGCTGATTGCTATGCTGAATTTCTGGCTGGTGCAGATATCCCTGGCATATCTGCTGCCCAAGTATACCGATCTCGGTGTCCTGGGAGTGCGATGGGCGATAGTGGCTGGTATGTTTGCTGGGGTAATTGCCTACGCCATATATTTCCGGCTGGGGCGGTGGAAAAGTAAAAGGCTATGACCCGGCGACAGGCAAGCGGGAAATTGTTTAAAAGCAACCATTTGTATGCCGGTTACTCCCGGAAGGTATGGCCGGTAAAACTCAGGCTATGCTGACGTGGGGCGTTACCAGCGCCTCTTCAGGCAGCATATTATCCAGAATTTGTTCCAGAGCCATAGTATGGCTGCAGGTGCCCCAGCTTGAGAAGAAGTGGCAGGAGCAGTGCCATTTGTCATCATGATAGCTGACATCGTAATTGTCATTTTCACCACGGAATTTCACTGAAAGTTCGGAAAAGGTAATCCGGTCTTTCTCCTGGGCATAGCGTTTGGCTTTTTCAACTTTACCAATCAGGCTCGACTGCATTACTACACCTCCTTAAACTAAAAAGCACCGGTCCCCCTCGGACTCAGTGCTTTTTCAAGTTTCACTATTAATGACAGCTGCTGAAGACATATCATCTGTTTCCCATTAAGCTAGCCATATTTACTTAAGTGTACCCCCTTTTCAGAGAAAAGTCCAGTGGAAGGGGCGGGAAATATGCCACTTCTTGATGGTTAATTCTCGACCTCTCCCTCTTTTTCCCCCTCTCATCGCTAACGAGAGGGGGNAAAAGAGGGAGAGGTGCTGTTGCTTCGGGGTCCTTTTGTCGGCGTAGGGAAGGGACAATTTGCANCAGTGTTTTCCGCCTGGTGGTCGCGTGTTCAGTTGGTTGGGGGAGCAGGCTGATTTTTGGTGGGGACTGAAGGAAGAGAAGGTTTGGGCAAAAAGGGTATTAGGAAAGACCTATTCTACTGTCACTGATTTAGCTAAATTCTTTGGCTTGTCCACGTCGCAACCTCTCAACACCGCAGTATGATATGCGAAGAGTTGAAGCGGAATTACAGTAAGTACCGGGGTTAGCATTTCTATGGTTTCAGGAATATAAATTACATCGTCAGCTATACTGCTGATACTCTTATTATTCTCGTTGGCCACCGCAATGATCGGCCCTTTTCTTGCTTTTAATTCTTCTATATTTGAAACCATTTTGTCATAGACGCTGTCGCTTGGGGCCAGACACATCGAAGGAANCATGTCGGATATCAGAGCAATTTCACAATGCTTCGGCTCACCGCCCCTGACACCTTCAGCATGAATATAGGCTGTTTCTTTGATCTTATGAGCACCCNCGCGGGCGATTGGATAGCTATATTTTCTACCCAAATATAAGAAATTCTCGAAGTCTTTGTACTTGTGTGCAAGTTCCCCTATTTGGCTATTTGTTTGTAGCACCTGCTGAANTAATTCGGGTAGTCGTAGCAACTCCTTAGNAATTAATTGTCCCTGAGACAATGATAACTGCCGTTGTCGTCCCAGAAAAAGAGTGAGCAGGGCCATAACCACCAACTGAGAAGTAAAAGCCTTGGTGGAAGCTACTCCAACCTCCAACCCGGAGCGAGTATAGACCCCCGNAGATGTCTCTCTTGACTGACTCGATCCAACCACATTGGTTATCCCTAAGGTAAGAATCCCTTTTCCTTTTGCTTCCCTTAACGCCGCCAAAGTGTCGGCTGTTTCTCCTGATTGGGAGATTCCAATCACCAGTGAGTTTTTGTCCAATATCGGGTTCCTATATCTGAATTCCGATGCAGCGTCAGTCTTCGTAATAATTCCCGTATATTCTTCCAGCATATATTCACCAATCAGACCTGCATGGCGGGCCGTCCCACATGCCACAATATGTATCCTGTTGATATGCTTGAGAACGCTTCTAACCGACTCCAGCCCTCCCAAAATTGCAGTCCCATCTGCANCCGACACTCTTCCGTTTAAGGCATCNNTAACGGTCGTNGGTTGTTCCATTATTTCTTTCAGCATGAAATGGGGATACCCGGCTTTCTGATACTCTTCCGGTACCATCTCTATATTCTCAGGTTTTTTCTCCCTGATAACGGTAAACTTATCTCTACCTATGATAGCTATTTCACCATCATCGAGGTATATTACTTTCTTGGTATGCATGATCACGGCTGAAGGGTCTGACGCAACTATGTATTGGTCTTTACCCAGACCGATGAGTAAGGGGCTAGAAAAACGAGCTACTACCAACTTATCCGGATCATCTCTAGCCATAACGACGAGTCCATAGGTTCCTGTTAAAAGCTTCAGGGAAGCCCTGACCGCGTCCTCAAGGTTTCCGTCAAAAAATTTCTCAATAAGATGTGCAATTACTTCACTATCCGTACCTGAAGTAAATATGTGGCCTTCTTTTTCAAGTTCTTCTTTTAAGATTTGATAATTCTCGATGATTCCATTATGAACAAGCCAGATATTTTGGTGACAATCAGAATGAGGGTGTGCGTTCTCCTCAGTTACTTCTCCGTGAGTAGCCCACCGAGTGTGTAAAATCACCGGGTCATTAGATACAAAATCCGTTTCGTCGGTCTTCTTTTCGAGATTACTGATTCTTCCGACAGCCTTCAGACAACCAACACTATTGGTCTTCTCATCCAAATAGGCTATCCCGGCAGAATCGTAGCCTCGATATTCCAACCTTTTTAGTGCTTCTATGCCAGTATCAATACTGATACCATTACCGTTTTTACTGATGAAACCTACAATACCACACATACCATTACAACGACGTCATACCACTAAATCCTGACGAACTTTCTCCTCCACAATAATAATTCAACTTACCTGTACAATGGGTTGGAAACCACTACGAAGCATTATATCATATCCAATTGCATCAAATCAGCATTGCTGCAGATTCAAGTCACAAGATTGACCGGAGCATCACACGACTGAGGTTGAGCAACACCCCGAGGAGACGTGTTTGCTTTATTTCGGCTGATGGGTTGGGGTAAAATGAGCGGAGAAAGGGGAAGTAAATAGTGAAGGTACTGCTGCAGCGGGTCGGGGCGGCCTCGGTTTCGGTTGACGGGGAGGAGGTGGGCAGGATCGGTCGCGGTCTGGTGGTTTTCGTGGGGGTGGCTGGTGGGGATGGAGAGAAAGAAGTGCAGTACCTGGTACAAAAGACGTTAGGCCTGCGCATTTTTGGCGACGAAGAGGGCAGGTTCAATCTTTCGGTCATGGATATAAAAGGGGAGTTGTTAGTGGTCAGCCAGTTTACTTTACTGGCCGATACCAGGAAGGGGCGGCGACCCAGCTTTACCGAAGCAGCCTCTCCGGCTCAAGCTGAGATATTGTTCGATCAGTTTGTAGAACAGGCTAAGGCCAGCAACTTGAAGGTGGAAACCGGGCGTTTTCAGCAATACATGGCGGTAGAAATCCAGAACGACGGTCCGGTGACAATAATGGTCGACAGCCGAGAAAAGTTTCAGCAGTCGGGTAGCAGCCCAAATAATTAGACGGGCGCAAGCTTTTACCCGATAGGGAATTGTAGCCAGGTACGGGGATAAGTGACGGGTTATTGACCGGATTGCGGGCCTGGTTAGCCCATTAAGCTGCTGTCGCTGAAGTGACGATCTAGAATAATTTCAGAGTCTCCGGCTCGAGCTCGAGACTAATGTCGAGGGCCATCGGGGAATGGGTGAGGGCGCCGATAGAGATAATATCAACCCCGGTCATAGCGGCGGCCCGGACATTTTTCAGCGTGATGCCTCCCGAAGCCTCGGTTTTGACGTTATCCGGCAGTGAGCTGACCGCACATTTCATTTCTTCCGGGTCCATGTTATCCAGCATAATCATGTCGGCCCCGGCCTCAGCCGCTTCACAAGCCTCTTGAGGGGTGGCAACTTCCACCTCGACGGTCATTCCCCGGGGGGCCTCCTCTTTGGCCTTAATGACAATATCTTTCAAGGTCATGCCCAGAGCCCGCAGGACTGCCAGATGAGTGTCCTTGATCAGAATGGCGTCACCCATGTGGAGCCGGTGATTTTGTCCGCCGCCCATGCGCACGGCGTACTTTTCCAGTGTCCTGAGACCGGGGGTAGTCTTGCGGGTATCAACAATCCTGGCTTTGCAGTCATTTGTCTCGGCGATGTAGAGGGCTGTCTGTGAAGCGATGCCGCTCAACCTCTGGAGAAAATTGAGGACTACCCGTTCGGCCTTGAGGATGCCGGTGACGTTGCCGGAAACGGTGGCGATTATGTCTCCCGGTTTTACATTTGCCCCGTCTATGATGAGCAGCGTGACCTTCAGAGAAGGGTCAACCTTGAGAAATACCTCTTTAGCTACTTCCCCGCCGGCCAGCACTCCCCCCGCCTTAATCAGCATGTAGGCCTTGCCCTGAAGGTTGGAGGGTATCAGGGTCTGGCTGGTGACGTCACCATGGCCTGTATCTTCAGCCAGGGCGAGGTCTATTATGGTATTAGTATCGTCTCGGTTCATCCTGCCTCTTGACAATGCCACCTTTGGTCATCCTTACCATCGCTCCCGATTCAACCTTTATGACTATGCTGTCCTCATAGATGCCTTCAACCTGGCCGTACATGCCGCTGGCGGTGATCACCTTGTCGCCCTTTTCCAGTAGGTCTACCATCTGGTCGTGTTGACGTTCTCGCTGGCGTACCGGCCTGACCATGATGAAATATATCATCAAAGTAACCACGGCCATAACGCCAACCAGGGGTAAAAAGCCGGCTCCCATGTTCCTCTCCTTGTATCACTTATTTAGTGCAATCTTTCCTTGCATTGACCAGGGACCTGTCTTCTCAATCCTGACATCTACCAGTTGTCCCAGGTGATTACCGTTGTCTGTGAAGAATACAATTTTACCACTTCTGGTCCGACCTTGCCACTTGCCCTTCTTCCTGCCTTCTACCAGAATTTCGACTGTCCCGCCCAGCAACCGGGCGTTGATTTCAGCGGCGATTTTCTCCTGGAGGTGCTCGATTGCATTTAGCCGCCGGCTCTTTTCAGCGGTGGGGACATTATCATCAAGTTCTCGGGCGGCGACAGTCCCCGGCCGGGGAGAATAGGCAGCTACATGTACGGTATCAAACCTTAGCTCGCAGAGCAGATTAAATGTCTGCCCGAACTGCTCTTCACTTTCCGAGGGGAAGCCGACAATGACGTCGGTGCTGATGGCGCCTTCCGGTAGCTGGCGGCGGGTTTGCGTAATAAGGCGGCGGTAGTGCTCGGCGGTATAGCCCCGTTTCATCAGTTCCAGTATGTCATTGTCACCTGACTGGACGGGCAGATTTATCTGCTCGCAGACCTTATCCAGTGTAGCCACGGCTGCGATGAGCCGGGTGGTCATATCTTTGGGGTGATTGGTGAGGAAACGCAGGCGGGACAAGCCCGGGATGTCATTTAGCTCAGAGAGCAGGTCGGCCAGGTCCGGCCGGCCGGGCAGGTCATGCCCGTAAGAATCCACATTTTGTCCCAGCAGGGTGATTTCTTTGGCCCCGCGGAGCACCAGTTCTCTGACTTCATCTCTTATTTCGGCCAAGGGACGGCTTATTTCCCGGCCGCGGCGGTAGGGGACAATGCAGTAGGAGCAAAAGTTATCACAACCCTGAATGATGGGAACGTATTCGCTGGCGGGTACCTGCAGAGGTAACGTTTGAGCCCAACTGGCTTGTTCCAGCCATTGGGGGTGGTCTCCGGGCTTGAAAAAGTAGTCGACATGGGGGAAGTTTTTCTTGAGCAGGGCATTATCAGAATTTACCAAACAGCCGGTCAGGGCCAGGATCAGACCGGGATTGGCTTTTTTCAGCGGTTTAAGGGACTGAAGTCGGCTGGTGGCCCGGTTTTCGGCGCTCTGGCGCACCACGCAGCTATTGAGCACGATTATATCGGCTTCATCAAGGCTGGCGGTAGCCTGGTAGCCATGTTGCTCGAAGAGGTTGCCCACCCGCTCCGATTCGGCCTTGTTCATCTGACAACCGATAGTCCAGATATGGTAGTGTGGCATAGTTTTTCTTCGGTACGGATATTGAGGGAAATAGGTTTTCTTCAGGGGGATATCACTTTATCCGGCGGAGGGGGAGGGATTCGAACCCTCGACCCCAGTTTCCCAGGGTAAGCGCTTAGCAGGCGCCCGCACTCGGCCACTATGCGACCCCTCCTCTTAACCTTTAGTATTTTATTGTATCCCAGGTATTTTTACAATAAAAGAATTTCTAATTGGACGGGATTGAGTTATGCTATATTTAGACTGGCTTTATTCAGCTCAAGGTTGTATGGGATGGGAGTGAATGGCGAAAGACAATTTATCAGCCGAGGCTATCACCAGAGACCTGGAAACCGTCTTTATCGGGCAGAGAGTTCTGTACTTCTCCAGTCTGACTTCAACGATGGAGATTGCCGGAGAGCAGGCGCGACAGGGAGCGGCTGAAGGAACGGTTATCATTGCCGGGGAACAGACGGAGGGGAGAGGGCGGTTAAGGAGAGCCTGGGTGACGCCTGAAGGCAACATCGCTCTGTCCGTGATTCTGCGCCCGGAACTATCCTGCCTGCCTTCTCTCATCATGCTGGCTTCACTGGCGGTGGTGGGCAGCATAGAATCGGTTACCGGTCTGAGGGCACAAATCAAGTGGCCCAACGATGTTCTGATCGGCGGCAAGAAGGTGTGCGGGATTCTGATAGAAAACGATCTACAGGGGAACAGAGTGAATTACAGCGTTGTCGGCATCGGCATAGATGTTAATCTGAGGTTGGCTGATTTTCCCAAGATTCAGCCCATCGCGACCAGTCTTTCCGATGAACTGGGTGGAGAGGTATCGCGCCTGGAGGTGATAAGGCGATTGCTGGTTGCGATGGAACGTTCATATTTCGTCTTGTCGGAGGGAGGGTCTCTTTACGAAGAGTGGCGCGATAATCTGGTGACACTGGGTAAGAATGTCCGGGTGAAGGAAGGCGACTCCGTTCATGAGGGGGTGGCCGAAACGGTGGGACAGGACGGCAGTCTTTTGGTGCGGGGGGCCGATGGTGGGCTGACCAAGATTGTGGCCGGAGATGTCAGCCTGGGTAACTAGAAGATGGTGGCTGAAAAAGCTGTTAGCCTCTTCAACCACCATCTCTGATTAACTCTACTGTAGGTGCCGATTAGGTCTGGTTGCTGCTACCACGGTTTATGAATGAGCTGATAAGGTCTATGGGCAGGGGGAAGATGAGAGTGCTGTTTCTCTCCGAAGCTATCTCAGTCAGCGTCTGGAGGTAGCGGAGCTGGAGGGTGGCCGGCTCCCGGCCAATAATGGCTCCGGCTTCAGCCAGCCTCTCGGAAGCCTGAAACTCACCGTCGGCATGGATGATCTTGGCCCGCCTTTCCCTCTCAGCTTCAGCCTGGGCTGCCATCATCCGCTTCATCTGTTCCGGAAGCTCAACCTCCTTGATTTCCACCGTGCTGACTTTTACTCCCCAGGGGTCGGTGTGCTCGTCGATAATCTGGGTAAGCCTCTGGTTGAGCATCTCCCTTTGGGTCAGCAGTTCATCAAGTTCGGACTGGCCCAGCACATTTCTGAGGGTGGTCTGTGATATCTGCGAGGTGGCTCTAATGTGGTCCAACACCTTAACGACCGCGTCAGTCGGGGTAACCACCCTGAAATAGACCACGGCGTTTACCCTCATGGTGACATTGTCCTTGGTGATTACCTCTTGTGAGGGGACATCCATAGTTACTACCCGCAGGTCAGTCTTCACCATCCGGTCAACGAAGGGGATGATGAAGAAGAGGCCTGGGCCTCTCTGCCCTACCAGCCGCCCTAGACGGAAAAGAACCCCCCGCTCAAACTCGGGGACAATCTTGACCGCCATTGAGAGCAACAAAACCACGACTAAGGCAATTATGGCGATAATAATTGGGTTCATTGTTTACCTCCTTAATTATTTCTTGGTTACATATAGTTTCAGGCCATCAACTCTGGTAATAATTACCTCCTCCCCGGGTTCCGCCCGGCCCGCTTCTGCCACGGCCGACCACTGTTCACCGTCAATAAAGACTGTTCCTTTGGGTTCCAGGGCAACTCTGACCTCGGCAGTTTTGCCAACCAGTTCTTCTCTGCCGGCGCCTACCTGGAGGCGGTGGGCACGAATTCCCCAAATGACCGTGACCACGCCGAAAACGACAACACTGATTGCGACTACGACAATCAGCCAGGGGTCTATTGTAAAATCACCGAGACCTAAGTTCATTTGATTACCACCCTATTATTTTTTGGATACGTATAATTTCAGGTTCTCGACTTTGTCTATGACCACAGTTTCACCGGGCTCCAGGCGGCCTTCTT
>NYYM01000044.1 GCA_002685815.1 Dehalococcoidales bacterium
TCGCCGGCTATGGTTTTGCCGGGACTATCCGGAGAAGCTTCCGCGCCACCGGCGACCTTCAGCAGCTCGGGACCCACTTCCATCAGATGATCTTTCAGGTCGTGGATTACCTTCTTGGGACTAAGCTGCTTGCCGCTGGAATTTGCCGGACATTGGTCTTGACACTGACCACACACGGTACAGGAATAAAGATCAAGCAAGTCCTTCCATGTGAAGTCCTGAATGTTCGGTACTCCGAAGGTCTCGGCCTGCTCCAGGTCGATGGGCTCAAGGGAACCCTTGGCAGTCAACTTTCTGAAAGCCACGTTGGGAAAAGAAGCCAGCAGATGCAGGTGTTTTGAGCGGGGGATAAAGACCAGAAAGCCAATAATCATGATATAGTGGAGCCACCACACCCCTTGGTATCCCGCTACTAATGCTCCTTGAGACAAGCCGGTACTGTTAAGAAAGCCGGCCAATGCTGCTCCCAACGGGGGCCAGGACTCCGAAATATCATAGGCAGCGTAGCCGAAGCCCTCAATGCTCACATGGAGCACCATCAGGCTGAAAACCACCATCAAGATGATGCCGGCTTCGGCGGATGTCTCACCCTGTAGCCTCTTGGGTTTTATCACATACCGTCTTATTGCTGCCCAGATAACGGAGGTGGCGACGAGTAGTGCTGCTAGGTCCAGAATTGAGGAGTAGACTATCTCGAAGGTGCTGCCCATGATCATGTCCCACAGGCCGAGCCCTCCGCTTAACCCAATGAACAGAATATAGCCAATAAGTAACGAACTGAAGCCCCAGAAAAGGAAAGCGTGCCCGATTCCGGCCAGATCTCGGCCGCTTCGGTTAACATTTTTCAGGCTGCACCACTGTAAAACAGTCTCAAATAGCGTGGATCTGATTCTGTACCCCAGTCTATCGAAGCGATTTTCCTTTTGCCCCAGCAGCATAACGCGGACCAGGAAATACGCCCGCCGGGAGAACAGTCCTATGGCAACCGCAAACAGGACCCAGAAAATCACGTATCCCGAGATGCCCCAGTATGTTGCACTGACAGGTGACATGATACCTCCTACGAAAACGGTTATGAATCGGCTTGATCCGCTAGGTCGGTTATGGAGTTTGGCTGCAGAGTACTCTCGTCACGAGACGCACGGTTATTATACATTATGCTCAGCACACAAAACAAACAGCTTGCATTGTCTGATGGAGATGTTTACAATATAGAGCCGAGGGTGAGAGCAAGGCTTCCGCCTTTTGGTGCTCTGGCACTCTACGGCTCTGGTGATTGGCCTCTTCGTTGCTGACCTAGCAGGGTGGAAAAGCTCTGTTTACAGACTGGAAAAGGAAAGGTACATGGTAGTCAAATACATCCCTCGTGATATTGAAAGAAAGTGGCAGCACAAGTGGGCTGAAGATGGTCTGTACCGGGTCAATGATGACAGCCTAAAACCGAAATACTATGCCCTGACCATGTTTCCTTACACCTCTGGGGACCTCCATATTGGGCACTGGTATAACTATGTTCCCCCTGATGTCCGGGCCCGCTTCAAGCGAATGCAGGGCTACAACGTGCTCCACCCTATGGGTTTTGACGCCTTTGGTCTGCCCGCTGAAAATGCGGCTATCAAACAGGGAATTCATCCTCATACCTGGACGATGCAGAACATTGAGAATATGCGCCGCCAGTTCGAGAGCATCGGAGCTGTTTACGACTGGACCCGCGAAATCAATACTTGTCTGCCCGATTACTATAGGTGGACCCAGTGGTTCTTCTTGAAACTATATGAACACGGTCTGGCTTATCGAAGTAAGGCCCCGGTAAACTGGTGTCCTGGTTGCCAGACCGTGCTGGCTAATGAACAGGTGGTTAGCGGTGGCTGTGAACGCTGTGACACAGAGGTCGTTCAGCGAGACTTGGAGCAGTGGTTTTTCCGCATTACCCGGTATGCTGATGAGCTTTTGGAGCACGAAGGTATTGACTGGCCGGAGAAAATAAGACTGATGCAGCGGAACTGGATCGGCCGGAGTTCCGGTGTTGCGATTTCTTTCGCTCTTGACCATCCCGGGATTGAAGAAAATGAGATACGGGTTTTTACCACCCGTCCGGATACTGCTTTCGGAGTGACTTTTATGGTTTTGGCCCCGGAGCACTCCCTGGTGGCTAAACTGACCGTACCCGAAAAAAAGGCTGAGGTTGAAGAATATATTGTCCGCTCCCGGCACCAAACTGAAATAGAGCGCCTGTCCACAGAAAAGGAAAAGGACGGCGTCTTCACCGGGGCTTATCTCGTAAACAGGCTCAACGGAGAAAAAATGCCCGTCTGGATAGCCGACTATGTGCTGTTAAGCTATGGCACTGGGGCCGTAATGGCCGTGCCGGCCCACGATGAGCGCGATTTCGCCTTTGCCAAAAAGTATGACCTGCCCATCAGGGTAGTGATATCCCCGCCTGATTGGGATGGAGCAGAACTGGAACAAGCTTATACCGGAGCGGGTACGATGGTGAATTCGGGCCGGTTTAACGGCACCTCCAGTCAGGATGGGATAGCTGACGTCACTGACTACCTGAACCAGCAAGGCTGGGGAGAACAGACCGTGACTTACCGGCTTCGCGATTGGCTTATCTCCCGCCAGCGGTACTGGGGAGCCCCGATCCCCACGATTTACTGTCAAAAGTGCGGCCTTGTTCCNGTGCCGGAAAAAGACTTGCCGGTGCTTCTGCCCGAGGACGCTGAATTTAGTCCCACCGGAGTGTCTCCNTTGAAGCAAAACGATAAGTTTGTTAACACCACCTGCCCTCGGTGTCATGGTCAGGCNAAGCGTGAAACAGATACCATCGATAGTTTCCTGGATAACTCTTGGTACTATCTGCGCTACTGCAGCCCTCAATATGATAAGGCTGCCTTTGACCCGGAAATGATGAAATACTGGATGCCCATTGACCTTTACACCGGCGGAGCTGAACATGCCGTTGGACATCTCATGTATTCGCGCTTCTTGGTTAAAGCTGTGCGGGACATGGGCCTGATTGACTTTGATGAGCCGTTCACCCGGCTTTTCAACCAGGGTACTATCATCAAGGAGCACCAGAAAATGAGCAAGTCGCGGGGNAATGTAGTCGCCCCGGATGACCTGGTCTCCAGCATAGGGGCGGATGCCGTACGTGCCTACCTCATGTTCCTCGGGCCCTGGGACCAGGGCGGAGACTGGTCTGACAGTGGCATCAGCGGTATGACTCGGTGGCTGGATCGGCTCTGGACCCTGGCATTGGAATCCTACACGGCGAAGGCAGGAGTCGATAAGCCTTCTGAAGGTAAGGTCCATCTGGAATTGCAACGGATTACCCACCAGACCATCAGAAAGGTGACCGCTGACTTGGANAAGCTGCGGTTTAACACCATGATTGCNGCCCTGATGGAGTTTTCCAACTACCTGNTCAAGGCCAAAGAAACGGCTCAGGTCAAACCGGCAGTCTGGGAAGAGGCTCTGGAAACCTTGCTACTGCTGCTGGCGCCAACTGCCCCTCACCTGACCGAGGAATTGTGGCACCAGACGGGGCGGAATTACAGTATTCATAACCGGGATTGGCCCCGGTGGGATGAGGAACTGATCAAAGAGGAAGAGATCATCCTAGTAATTCAGGTAAACGGTAAACTGCGCGACCGCATTACCGTCCCGGTCTCNATCACCGAAGCCGAAGCCAAAGAAAAAGCCCGGGAGAGCGAGAAAGCCAGGCCGTTCCTGGAGGCTAAGACCACAATCAAGGAGATCTACGTTCCCGGTAAACTGGTCAATCTGGTGGTAAAATAGGATAAGAGACAAAATTAAAGGAGTGCGAAGTCCCTCTCATAAAAAACACTTCTCCCCGATGAAATCGGGGGGATAAAGGGGATAGGGTTTAACAAACGTCATGAAAATAGGTTTTATCGGCGGTGGGAATATGGGCGAGGCGATGCTCTCTGCCATTCTAGACGGAGGNTTGAGCTCACCGGGAGACATAACGGTTGGTAATTTNAGCCNGGACCGCCGCCATCAGCTTGATAAGAAATACGGCGTCAGCGTAACCGGCGATAATTTCCGGGCCGTTGGCGGAGCCGATGTTGTGATATTGTCTGTCAANCCACAGCAATTAGCAGTTGTTACGGACGAGCTTGGAGGAAAGCTAAANCCCGTTCAATTGGTGCTGTCTATCATTGCCGGGGCTACCATTCAGACCCTAGCTTCCGGATTGGCCCACACCAATATTGTCAGGGCGATGCCTAACACCCCTGCCCAAATTGGTCAGGGTATGACCGTTTGGACGGCTACTCCTGATGTGACCGGGCAACAGAAAGGGTGGGCTGGTTCCATTCTTGGCGCTATTGGCAAAGAAATCTACTGTGAGAATGAAAAATATCTTGACATGGCTACGGCGGTAAGCGGCAGCGGGCCGGCCTATTTTTTCCTTTTCGTCGAGGCCTTGGTTGAGGCGGCGGTGGATACCGGTTTTTCCCCTGACGTAGCCCGGGAACTGGTGTTACAGACCATGCTTGGTTCGGGTCAACTTATTCGAGACTCAGGGAAATCACCGGCCGAGTTGCGTGAGATGGTTACTTCCCCCGGCGGCACTACCGCGGAAGCCTTGAACGAGTTTGACAAAGGAAAATTCAGAAATTTGGTCGGCAAGGCGGTTACCGCTGCCTACAACAAGGCCAGGCTACTCGGAGGTGAGCAAAAATGAACCTTGACTTTTTTCGCTTTCTCGCCTTTCTGTGTGAGGTACTCACCATGGCCGTTTTCATCAGGTCGATTTTCTCCTGGGTGTCACCGGGGCAAACCAATATGCTGACCATCTTCCTCTTCAGGGTCACCGAGCCATTTCTGGCTCCGCTACGCCGTATTATTCCCAGAATCGGCATGTTCGATCTTAGTCCGCTGGCGGCCATCATAATACTACAGATACTTTCCTTCTTTTTCTCCCGATTGTAGTCACGACTCGGTTCCGGCGTATTGCTCGCCCGTCCTAACCCTCTCGGATATGCTCCTGACACCAGAGTATTTATTGTTTAGGGTATGTTCAGTATAGACAGAATCTACTATGCCAACTATAATGTATGAGACTGGTGGTAATTCCGGCTGAGGGGGGGGCTTGCCATGAGTAACCCGCCTCAAGCAGAAGAAAAGCATTTTGTGGAAGAGGTCGGTATCTTTTTTGAGCAGACGGGTATGCCGAGAATAGCCGGTCGTATTCTGGGCTGGCTGGTGATTTCTGACCTGCCCATCAACCGCGGTGGACTGACAGAGGCCCTCTTGGCCAGCAAAGGGTCTATCAGCACTATCACCCGCCTTCTCATCAGGGTTGGACTCATTGAACGGATTAGCCTGCCGGGTCAGCGTCGGGATTATTTTCGTATTAAGGTTAGGGCCTGGCATCAGATGATCAAGGACAGTCTTTACCAGATTACCGCTTTTCGGCAGATCACCGAAAGCGGACTGGACCTGATTGGAGATAAAGCTCACTTCAACCGCCAGTGGTTGGAGGAGATGCGTGATATGTACCTCTTTTTTGAGCGAAATTCCCTGTGCTGCTGGAACGCTGGGAGCAGGAATACCGGAAAGGCCAGTCGCGAGTGAAATAAAGATCAGAACTAGTTATCATACGGAGGTTGAATGTGAAACGTTGGCGGCTAATAGTTGGGTTACTGCTATCTTGTGTACTGCTTGGCTCCGCGGCTTGTAATTCGTTTGGGGGTGAAGAGGAAGCTCCCGACCGGTTGACCGAGGTGGCGAGGGGGGATCTAACGATCACAGTTAGCGGTAGCGGTAACATAGAGGTCTCCCAGGATTTGGAATTGACCTCCGGCGTTGGTGGCAGGATAGAAGAGATACTCGTTGAGGAAGGCACGCTGGTCAGTGAGGGCGAGGTGCTTGTCCGGTTGGAAACTGATACCCTCCAACTGGCTCTGACCCAGGCTGAGGTAACCAATACCCAGGCTGAGGTGACCGTGGTCGAGGCAGAGGTAGCCCTCGCTCAGGCCGAGGTGGCTCTGGCCCAGGCCGGAGTGGTCGTCACTCAGGCTGAGATAAACCTGAAGAATGCTGAAATTGGTCTGGAACAGACCATAATAACTTCTACCCTATCCGATATAAAGGTAGCCCAGGCCGAAGTTGACGTTGTCAGGAGAGACTTGGACGCGGCTCTCTCCACCCTGTCCGCTTATGACACGGGCACACCGGGATATGAGGAGAACCAGAAGCGGGTGATCCTGGCCGAGGCAAGACTCAATACGGCTGAAGATGCGCTGGATGCTATGCTGTTGGGCACCGATACTAAAAATGTTGCTGTGAAGAAACAGCAGGTAGAAATTGCCGAACAGTCTTTGGAAGTAGCCAGACAGGCGCTGGAGTCAACCGGGCGAGCTTTGGTCCCTGCCAGGCTTGCTCCTGAAGTGGCCGGACAGGCATTGGAGTTTGCCGGACAGTCCCTGGAGCAGGCTCGCAGGCAGCTCGATAAAGCCACTATCATTGCTCCCTTTGACGGCGCCGTAGCCAGAATTCACGTTGATGTAGGAGACACTGTCCTCGCCTCAACTCCCATTGCCTATCTGATAGTACCTGTCAGGATGGAATTGAAGCTTGACGTGGACGAAGTCGACGTAGCTGAACTAAAGCTGGGACAAAGTGCCTTTATTGAGGTGGATGCCTTACCGGATTTGGCGCTTGAGGGAACCCTTAGCTACATAAGTTTGCTGCCCAGGGAACAAGGCGGGGTGATAGTATTTGAAGCGAAGATCACTTTCGATGTTACCGAAGGCAGCGGACTGAGAAGTGGCATGAGCGCCAACGCCGACATCGTGATCGACGAACGGAGTAATGTTCTCTTGGTACCTGCCCGAGCCGTCAAGCGGGACGGTAATGGGAACACCGTGGTAAACGTTTCGCTTGGTGAGCAGAGTGAGACCCGAACTGTTGTGACCGGCATCAGCGATGGCTTTCACACCGAGATTCTTGAAGGTCTGAAAAAAGGTGAAACTATCCTGGAAAGATGAGCTGGGACACAACGACACTGCATTATTGGGATTGGTGACATGGTTGAACTGGATGATATAACCAAGATATACCGGATGGGGAAGCTGGAAATCCCGGCTCTAAGAGGAATCAGTCTTACCATCGAAAAAGGCGAGATGGTGGCTATCATCGGGGCATCGGGTTCCGGTAAATCCACTTTGATGAACGTCATCGGTTTCCTTGATCAGCTTACTTCGGGCCGGTATGTTTTCGAGGGGACCGATGTCAGCCAGCTTAATGATAATCGTCTGGCGGTGATGAGAAATAAAGAAATCGGCTTTGTCTTTCAGGAGTATAACCTTTTGCGACGGGCCAGCGCCGTGGCCAATGTTGAGTTGCCCCTTATTTATAGCGGTGGTCCCCGCAAGCGGCAGCGGGCTCTAGAGGCGCTGGAACGGGTCGGTCTGGCTGCCAGGGCTCATCACAAGCCTACCGAGCTGTCAGGCGGTGAGCAGCAGCGGGTTGCTATCGCCCGGGCTTTAGTCAATAACCCGGCTTTCATCTTGGCTGATGAGCCGACCGGTAATCTGGACAGTGCTACCACCGAAGAGATCCTTTCCGTTTTCCGTCAACTTAATCAGGACGGTATTACCGTGCTAATTGTTACGCACGAGATGGATGTGGCCTCCCAAACCAGGCGTGTCATTAAGCTCTTGGATGGACAAATTGTCAGTGATGAAAGGGCAGGTTGAACCGCCAGATGCAATCTCTTAGTCTTGAGAACTGTCAACTATGAAGATTATCGTTTTCTTCGGCATCGCCGTGCAATCGCTATTAGCCAGCAAGTTACGTTCAGGGCTTACCATGCTGGGTATGATAATCGGTGTTGGGGCCGTAATTATTTTGATGTCCGTTGGGGCCGGTCTCCAGAACATGATTACCTCCACTTTTGAAGGACTCGGCACCAACCTGCTTTTTGTGCAGCCTTCCAATCCTGAAGCTCCGGGACTCGCTGCCATGGCCCCCGGTTACGCTACAGCCAGCATTACAATGGATGATGCTGATGCTATTGAGCGTCTTCGTTCGGTGGAAGCGGTTGTCCCGACCAACGAAAATTTTGTCCGGATAATCGCTGGGAATGAAGACTCGTNGGCCGTAATTCACGGCAGCGGCCCCGCCTATCAGAGTGTCTATGGCTTTGACATGAGTGACGGGCAATTCATTTCTGAAATTAATCTTGCCCGCCGCGACATGGTAGTGGTGCTGGGTAGTAAGGTAGCCGAAGAGCTATTTGAAAATGTCGAGTCGGTCGGCCAGCGGGTTAAGATCAGGGACAAACGGTTCACTGTTGTCGGGGTTATGGCCCCCCGGGGTCTATCGTCTTTTGGCTTCAGTTGGGATGACATAACGGTAACTCCGATAACCACTTATCAGGCCCGGCTGTTCTCTCAGAAGACCCCCTCTGGAGACGATGCTGTTCAACAGATTACTCTTCGGGTGGCCGCTGGTTTCAGCCTGGACGAGGCGACGGAAGAAATTAAGACTGTCTTGAGAAAACGCCATCGTATCGCTGACGATGCCGAAGATGATTTTTCAGTAATCAGTCCGGAACAGCTTCTGGGCACATTTGAGATCATAACCCTGGCCTTAACCGTGTTCCTAGGACTGATCGGTAGCATTTCCTTGTTGGTGGGCAGTATCGGCATAATGAACATTATGCTTGTTTCGGTGACCGAGCGTACCCGGGAAATAGGCCTGCGCAAGGCGATAGGGGCCAAGCGGCGGGATATTCTGGTGCAATTCCTCCTGGAGGCTGCTATGTTGAGTTTGNCCGGAGGCGCCATTGGTTTGACCGGCGCTTGGTTAATAGCCTGGGGAATATCTCAGGTTGACCTTGGTGGCTTCACCCTCAGCGCCGTAGTCTCTCCGTTTATTGTTCTGGCAGCTATTCTGGTCTCGGTCTTCATCGGTCTTGCTTCCGGTATATATCCGGCCATGAGAGCGGCCAGATTGAATCCGATTGATGCCTTGCACTACGGATGATCAAGTCATCCCGCCGGAGCAGAAAGCGGAGATAAGCCCGGACAAGTTGGGTTGGATTTGTGAGGCCGTTGCTGGATTTGCGCCGGGGACGTCGTGGTCCGTCGTCGTGCCACCACTTGCGATAAACATCCTTGTAGGCAACAAGAATCGCCAGGGAATCAAGCCTGATAGACGCCGATAGACCGCTTAACTGCGGCGCTGGCTCTTCTCCCTGACGAGGTGACGAGTTTGACGTGAAGCATCTTCCTTTCGGAAAGAAGCTATCGTTGTTACCTGGGACAAAACCGGGCTGGTCTAGCTGGCGGCCGGAGTTTCGCCGGGGTGTATGCCCCTCCATTTTTCAAGTAGTTGTTCTCTGCTTTCCTCGTGGTCCGGGTCGGTTGCGCAGGCATCCACGGGGCAGATATCAGCGCATCTGGAAGAATCATGGGTGCCAACGCACTCGGTGCACTTGTCAGCTTCGATGACGTAGATAGTCTCACCCTCGGTGATTGCCTCGTTTGGGCACTCCGGTTCGCAGGCTCCGCAGCTAATGCATTCATCCGTTATCTTGTAGGCCATTAAGTACTCCTCCCTAATTTACCCCTCGGGGTATTGATTTATTCTTTAAGCCGGTCTATACCTTGCTAAAGGTTTTCTTTTTCAGAGCTTCAACGACGGATTGGGGTACAAGGTCGTCTATTCTGCCCTCAAGACCGGCCACTTCTTTCAATAGACTGGAACTGACAAACTGGTATTTCGGACTGGTTATCAGGCAGACCAGTTCGCAATCAGGGGCCAGCTTCTTGTTCATCATTGCCATCGCAAACTCACGCTCAAAGTCGGCGCCTATTCTCAGTCCGCGTACTATCGTATCCGCTCCGACTTCGTTGGCAAAATCCACCACCAGATTCCCAAAAGATACCGCTTCTATTTTGGGAAAATCGGCTACGGACTGTCTTACCAAAACCAGACGTTCTTCGGTATTAAACAGCACGTTCTTGTCCGGGGTATCGTAAACACCTATGATTACCTTTTCGAAAAGTTTGGCCGCCCTGATGGCGATGTCAAGATGTCCATTGGTTATCGGGTCAAAGGCTCCCGGGTAGAGAGCGATGGTCATCTCTTGACCTCCTTTTGATATACGGCAATATAACTGTCACCATGACGATGCTCTTTGATCAGATTAAGCGCAACATAACTGGAATCTAGAGTAAGGTGGGGGGAATGCGTCACCACTACCGTTGTGCTTGGCCCTACTAGCCTGGAAGTTGCCAGTTGTTCTATAATACTGCCTATGGATGAATCGGAATAAGGCGGGTCTATTAATACGATGTCATACTCCTTATCCAGAAACGAAAATGCTTTGGCAACACTGCTACAGTAAACGTGGGCCTGTTCTGTTAACCCCGTCTTTTCCAAATTCCTCTTAATTATAGCACAACATTTGGGTTCGCGGTCAACAAAGTCGACCCAGCTAGCCCCGCGACTCAAAGCTTCGATTCCTAAACCTCCGCTTCCCGAGAACAAGTCAAGCACTCGTTCCCAATCATCGGTGGCGTTCTCCAGGATAGAAAAAATCGCTCCTTTGACCAGATCGGTCGCCGGGCGAGTAGTGGCCACCTTGGGTGCTTTGAGCCGATGACCTTTGGCTTTACCAGCGATAACTCTCATTATGGACTATTGATGATAACCAGTTCTTGTGGCTGTTGTCAATCCTTGATTCTTTCTATCAGTCCCTGCATTTTGACTTGGACATCTTCAGTTAGTGGCAAGCCGTGGCCCAAGCAGAGGATGCTGAAATCGAGTTCCGCCATCTTCTCTATCGATTCTGCGGCCTGTCTCATGTCTGACCCAGCCATTCTTGCAGGGAGATGGAGGGCTTTGCGCCCGTTCCGTGCGGCATCGCCGGCAATTAGTAATCGGGTTCGGGGTGAGAAGAGACAGATGCTGCCCGGGGTGTGCCCGGGCGTATGAATAACCCGGAGACCTCCCATCGGTTTCAGCACCTCTCCACCTTCCAGCCGGATATCGATATCTTCCGCTCTTGCTGCTGGTCTGTTTCCCCTTTCGCCAATGTCATTCGCATGAATGGTCGTCCTGGCTGGGGTGGAATGTTTGAGTTCGGCCAGTCCTCCCACGTGGTCTACGTGGTTGTGGGTAAGGACAATGAGGCTGATTTCTTCTGGTGAACGCCCCAGTTGACGGATGAAGTCGACTATCCCGGCGGAACTGCCCTGGAGACCGGTATCGATAAGGGTTAGCTCCTCGTCGACAATCAGCACTACGTTGGTACTTCGGATGGTTAGTTGATAAACATTGGGGATGATTTCACTGGCCTCGTGCGGTTCGTCGTCCGTTCGGGATATGGCAGACATCATTATCGGGGACTTCTCCATAATCCTTTCTTGAATATCTGGCCCGGATAATATTGTTCCAGAGACTAGCTCACCCGGCCCGGAGTACCGCTAAATTATCCGTTTTCTCCTCGCAGGTTACTTCTGTATTTTTCGTAGGCGTCTCTTATCTCATCATATTTCAGGCCTAATATCTCGGCCGCCAAGTAGGCAGCGTTTCTCGCCCCGGCCGCCCCAACGGCCACGGTGGCTACCGGTATTCCGGCCGGCATCTGAACAATGGAGTAAAGTGAGTCAACGCCTTTCAGTTCACTGCCTGCCAGGGGTACGCCGATGACCGGCAAGGTAGTCCAGCTGGCCAGTACCCCGGGCAGATGGGCTGCCGCCCCGGCGGCGGCAATCATGATCTCGATTCCTCGCCCCCTTGCCTCCTGAGCATATTGACGGGCTTTTTCCGGTGTGCGGTGAGCCGAGATCACGCTGATTTCGTAATCAATCCCGAGCTCTTCCAGTACATCCAGCGTCAACTGTACAACTTCAGTGTCGGATTTTGAACCCATGACTACCCCTGCTTTGGGCATATTCTCTTCCTCACTCTCTTATTGAACCAATGTCCTCGCGGTAGTGACAACCCTTAAAGTGGATCCGGGAGATATTGGCATAGACCTTCTCTCTGGCTTCAGCCAGGGTCTCCCCCATCGCCGTTACAGCCAAGACTCTCCCCCCGTTGGTTAATACCTCGCCGCTTGGGCTGATCCTTGTCCCGGCGTGAAAAACCGTAATCTCTTTGTCCACGTCATCCAACCCGCTGATAGGAAAGCCGGTTTGATATCTGCCCGGGTAACCTCCCGAAGCCATCACCACTCCAATGCAGGCTTCTTCGCTCAGTTCCACATTTATCCGGCCTAGATCACCGTCTATTACCGCCAGCATAATATCCACCAGGTCGGTCTTGAGGCGGGGTAGAACCACTTGCGCCTCCGGGTCACCCAATCGGGCATTGAATTCAATTACTTTTGGCCCGTCTTCGGTAATCATTAGCCCGCCGTAGAGAATCCCCTTATAGAGCTTTTTTTCCCTGTTCATCGCCTTTACTGCGGGCTCCATGATTGTCTCCTTGACGTTCTCACCAAGTTCCGGCGTATAGAAGCGGGGCGGGCTGTAGGCACCCATGCCTCCCGTGTTGGGGCCCTCGTTTCCATCATTTATCCGTTTATAATCACAGGCATCCGCCATTGGCGTTACCGTCAGGCCGTCGGTGAAGATGAATGAGCTCATTTCCACCCCTGACATGCTTTCTTCTATTATCACCGTGTCACCGGCTGTCCCCAAGGATTTTGTCTCCATGAGGTCGGACAGAATTTCTTGGGCTTGAAGAAGGGATTCGGCTATGATTGCTCCTTTACCCGCAGCCAGTCCGTCAGCCTTGATCCACAAAGGGTAAGCTTGTCCTTTGACATAATCTGCCGCTTGACCGTAGTCTGAAAAGCTCTTGCTGCGGGCGCAGGGGATGCCGTACTTCAGCATCAGTCCTTTGGAGAACGCCTTGCTTGATTCTATCTGGGCCGCTCCCTTGGTCGGACCGAAAATGGGAATACCGAGGGTTTGAAAGCGGTCAACGATGCCCTCGGCCAGTGGTACCTCTGGCCCGACGACCACCATTTCAATCCCCTTTTCCTGGGTTAGCTTGACCAGCCCCTCGATATTATCCGGGTTGTTGCCAACGTTTTGGGCGATTTGAGCTGTGCCGGCATTTCCCGGGGCAACATAGATCTCTCCGGCTTTGGGGCTCTGGGCCAATTTCCAGACAAAGGTATGCTCTCTGCCCCCGCTCCCGATAACAAGAATCTTCAGAATTTGCCTCCTTCTTGATCTACCAGAAATGGGGCCAGTACCTCTTTAGCCGTATCAACTTCTGATTCCAGTACATAGATATCGTGCCGCATTTCAAAAGCTGGCGCGTAGGCAGCCCACCCTCCTAGTTGTATCCCCTTAAGCAGGCAACGAATGTCATATTCGTCCAGTACTCCGGCCCACATCTTGGCTATCGGTTCGTTGGGAGCGATGGCAATCCGTACCAGCGGTTGATCCGTTTTCCTTCCCTCTTCAGGCGGAGTGGGTAGTTTCTTCACCAGGGTGACTTTACAGTCTGGACACACCTCTATCCGGTCTTCAAATTTGTCCCGGCACTCCGGACAAAACGGCATCTTCCTCTATTCCCACTCGATGGTGGAGGGCGGTTTGGAGGTTATATCGTAGACGACGCGGTTAACGCCGGGCACTTCGTTGATAATGCGGTTGGAGATACGGGCCAGCAGATCATATGGCAGGCGGGCCCAGTCAGCCGTCATAACATCATCGCTGGTCACGGCCCGCAGAGCAACCAGGTAACCGTAAGTCCGGAAATCGCCCATTACCCCCGTACTTTTGACATCGGTCAGCACGGCGAAGGTCTGCCATAGCTGCCGGTAAAGATTAGCCTTCTTAATCTCGTTCATAACCACGAAGTCAGCCGAGCGCAGTATTTCCAGTTTATCACGGGTAACGTCGCCGATGATTCTGATCGCCAGTCCCGGGCCAGGGAACGGCTGTCGCCAGACCATCTCCTCCGGCATCCCCAACTCCATCCCCAGTTGACGCACCTCGTCCTTAAACAGGTAGCGCAGCGGTTCAATCAGGTTAAGTCTCATCTTGTCCGGTAGCCCCCCGACGTTGTGGTGGGTTTTTATCTTGGCTGAGGCCGTGCTGCCCGAAGCGGCGCTCTCGATAACATCGGGATAAAGAGTCCCCTGGGCCAGGTAATCGACCCTGCCAATCCTGTTTGCTTCTTCTTCGAACACCTCGATGAACTCCTCACCGATAACCTTGCGTTTTACCTCGGGGTCGACAACCCCTTTTAGCCGGTCAATGAATCTATCTGTGGCGTCGACATAGATAATCTTCATACCCAGGTTCTGGTCGAAGACCTTGAAAGTACGTTCCACCTCTTCACGGCGTAGCAGTCCGTTATTGACATAAATACAGGTAAGCTGGTCGCCGACCGCCCGGTGAATGAGGCTGGCAACCACCGCCGAATCAACCCCACCGGAAAGGGCGTTAATCACCTTGCCCTTGCCGATCTGTTTCTTGATTCTGTTTATGCTCTCATCTATAAAGCTGCCCATCGTCCAATTTCCCTGGCAGCCGCATATATCAATGGCGAAGTTTCTCAGCATTGTCATTCCCTGGGGAGTGTGGGCTACCTCAGGGTGGAACTGGAGGCCGAAGATGTTATCTCCGTTGCCCATAACCGCCACCGGTGAGTTCTCCGTGTAGGCCATAGCGGAAAAGCCGGGGGGCATTTCTTCGATTCTGTCTCCGTGGCTCATCCAGACCGGTTGGGAGTCATCCAGGCCGGCAAACAGGGCAGCTTCTGAATCGCCCAGGTGGAGGACGGCGTGGCCGTATTCTTTCTTCTCGCCCGGAGCTACATGCCCTCCCAACTGCTTGGTGATTGCCTGCATTCCGTAGCA
>NYYM01000045.1 GCA_002685815.1 Dehalococcoidales bacterium
TACCTGGGCTTTTTGCCCCGCAAGGTTGGCAGCAGGCGAAACCTCCTTAAATCCGCCGCTGATGAGTCCTCCACCATCGTAATCCTGGAAAGCCCCCATCGCCTGCTGGCTACTTTGAAGGACATGCTGACAGCGCTCGGCGACCGAAGAATCGCCGTTTGCCGGGAACTTACCAAGCTCCACGAGGAGATTTTCCGGGGCAACATCAGTCAGGCAATTGAGCACTTCGTTCAGCCCCGGGGTGAGTTCACCCTGGTCGTTGAGGGCAGAATTAATAACAATAAGCCGGAACTAACCGACGACGTCAGGCAACAATTGCGCAGCCGGGTTCTCGCCGGTGCCAAGGCAAAAGAAGCGGTATCTCAGTTGGCCGGGGAAACAGGCTTATCAAAAAAAGAGCTGTACCGGGCCTGGCTCGAACAGACTTGAATTACGGCTGGAAAAATATCAGGAGGGTCTAAACGATGCGCCGAGGTTGTATATCTTCAGGAGAAATCCACTGTGACGAGTGTCACCGTCTGGTACCGCATTCAGAACGTTACCTGGCTGTTGAGGAAGAGGACGGGGTTGAAGCGGAGGGAGGAAAGACAGCCCTCTATTGCATGGACTGTTCCATCAAAAAGGATTACGCCTACTACAAAGAGGAGAAAGACGAAAGGATATTGACCGTCTTCCCCAAGACTGAGTATTAGCCTCGGTAATCCGATTGTGCTACAGTAGAAAGCGAGATGAATGAGAGAATTCTTGTCGCTGTTGCTTGGCCTTACGCTAACGGGTCGATCCACTTGGGCTATATCGCCGGGGCTGGTCTGCCGGCCGACATCTTCGCCCGTTACCACCGCACCAAAGGAAATGAGGTTGTCATGGTATCCGGCTCGGACTCCCACGGCACGCCGGTGACCATCAAGGCAGAGCAAGAAGGCAAGACCGCGAAGGAAGTCGTCGATTACTACCAGGAAGAATTTCTCGACTGCTGGAAGCGATTGGGCATTTCTTTTGACCTTTTTACCACCACCGGCACTCAAAACCACGCCGAGGTCACTCAGGACATCTTCCTCAAACTGCTCCGGGAAGGATATCTTGAGAAGAAAACGGTCACTCAGACTTACTGCCCTCAATGCCAGCGGTTCCTGCCTGACCGCTATGTCCTGGGCACCTGTCCGCACTGTGGAGCTCCCAACGCCCGGGGCGACCAGTGTGATGCCTGTGGGAAGCTGCTTGACGCTCCCGATTTGATTCAACCGCGCTGCCGTACCTGCGGCACTTCCGCCATTTTCAAAGACTCGGAACAATTCTTCCTCATGCTCAGCGCCTTCCAACAACAGCTGGCCGACTGGGCAGCCAAACAGACGCAGTGGCGGCCAAATGTCTTCAACCTCACCCGGCGCTACCTCAAGGAGGGTCTGAGAGACAGGGCTATCACCCGCGATATAGACTGGGGGGTGCCGGTACCGGTCGAAGGTTTTGAAAACAAGCGCATCTATGTCTGGTTCGAAGCCGTCATTGGCTATCTCTCGGCCACCAAGGAATGGGCCGGCCTCCAGGGAGACCCGGAAAAGTGGCGCTCCTTCTGGCAGGGAGACCAGGCCAAGAGTTACTATTTCATGGGCAAGGATAACATTCCTTTTCATACCATCATCTGGCCGGCCATGCTGATGGGTTATGGTGATGAGCTCAATCTGCCTCATGATATACCGGCCAACGAGTTCCTGACTTTTGAAGGCAGGAAACTGTCCACCAGCCAGAACTGGGCCGTCTGGCTGCCGGATTATCTGTCCCGATATGACCCTGACCCGCTCCGTTACTTCTTATCGACAAATATGCCCGAGACCGGCGACTCCGATTTTTCCTGGCGGGAATTCGTCCGCCGCAACAATGACGAACTGGTGGCCACCTACGGCAACCTGGTCAACCGGGTGCTGACCTTTACCTATCGCAATTTTGACGGTTGTGTACCCCAGGCCGGTGAGCCTGATGAACTGAGTCGGGTTCTANTCAAGAAAGCTGAAGACACCCTGGCGGCTATGGATGGGCTCCTTTACGGCTGTAATTTCAGAGAGGCCACGCGGTCAGCTATGTCCCTGGCTCAGGAANCCAACCGCTATCTGGACGAAAAATCTCCCTGGAAGGCAATCAAAGAGGACCGGCAGGCCGCCGCCAACTCCCTGTACGTTGCCCTGTGCGTAATTTCTTCTCTTAAGACGGTCTTCTATCCCTTCCTNCCTTTTAGCTCCCAAAAAGTGCACCAGTATCTCGGCTTTGAGGGAAATGTGGAGGATTACGGCTGGCAGTCGACTGTCCCGGAACCTGGGCAGAGACTAGTGGAGCCTAAGCCCCTGTTTGTCAAACTGGATAGAGTCGTGGCCGAAGAAGAGGNCGCTAGATTAGGGAACACTTCCACTCAATAGACCTTACTCACCTGCCCGGAAAAGCGTNCCCCGATACGGAGTTGCGCCTGGATCTTTTGACCCTAATCGGATGGGGCCGGAGCCTGGTTCGGCAGTGGGTTGGGTATAATCGGGGCTTTCTTAGCTTTAGACCCTGATTTTNCCGTCTCGGCTTTTACCTCTATCGAGGCCGGAGTCACCGTTGGCTTTACCTTCCGTTTGCGGGGCACGGCCGGCTCACCAAACAGCGTGTCCAGCACTTCACCCTCCAGGGTCTCTTCGGCGATCAGTTTCTGGGCTAGCTCTACCAATTTCGGTTTGTTTTCGACCAGCAATACCTTGGCCTTTTCATGGGCCTCTTTGATAATACTGTCAACTTCTCCGTCGATGGCATTAGCTGTCCTCTCGCTGTAGTCCCTGTGCTCGGAAATCTCGCGGCCCAGAAAGACCATCTCCTGNTTATCTCCAAAAGTCCGGGGGCCCAGTTTTTCGCTCATGCCGTATTCGGTTACCATGCGGCGGGCCAGGTTAGTTGCCTGCTTGATATCTGATTGAGCACCGGTTGTTATTTCACCGAAGATTAGTTCTTCAGCGGCCCGGCCACCCATAGCCATAGCCAGTGTTTCCTTGATATAAGACCGCATGGCATACTCTCTGTCCTCGGTCAGCATCTTGGTATAGCCTCCGGCCATTCCCCGGGGAATAATGGATACCTTTCTGACCGGCTCAATGCCGGGTAACATATGGGCCACCAGAGCGTGCCCCGCTTCGTGGTAAGCCGTAACCTCTTTCTCCTTGGTGCTCACCCGGTGGCTCTTTCTCTCCGGCCCCAGCAGCACCTTGTCAATGGACTCCTCCAGCTCCAACATCTCCACGGATTTCTTACCCCGCCGGGCAGCCAGAATAGCTGCCTCGTTCACCAGATTGGCCAGATCAGCCCCACTGAAACCAACCGTCTGCTTAGCCACCATATCTAAGTCAACTCCCTCATCAACCACCTTATCCTTACAATGGACCTTCAGGATGGCGGCCCGACCGGCAATATCAGGACGGTCAAGCACGACTCGCCGGTCAAACCGGCCCGGGCGCAGCAACGCCGGGTCAAGTATGTCCGGGCGGTTGGTGGCTGCCAGAACGANCACGCTGGTATCAGTATCAAAGCCGTCCATCTCAGTCAGAATCTGGTTCAAGGTCTGTTCTCTTTCATCATGACTGCCCCCCAGCCCNGTCCCACGCTGTCGCCCCACGGCATCAATCTCATCGACGAAGATAATGCAGGGAGTTTGACGTTTGGCCTGGTCAAAAAGGTCCCGCACCCTGGAGGCGCCCACGCCGACAAACATCTCCACAAATTCACTGCCACTGATGGAAAAGAAGGGTACTTCGGCTTCCCCGGCTATGGCCCTGGCCAGCAGCGTCTTACCCGTACCCGGCGGGCCAATCAGTAACACGCCCCTCGGGATACGGGCTCCCAAAACTTGAAATTTCTCCCGTGACTTGAGAAATTCAACTACTTCATGGAGCTCCTGTTTGGCTTCATCGACCCCGGCCACGTCCTCAAATGTCACCGTGGGTTTGTCCGCCGGGGCCAGCCGNGCCCGGCTGCGGCCAAAATTAAGCGCTTGGTTATTTACGCCTCGGGCACGAAAGAAGATGAAGAAGAGCAGACCACCAAAGAGAAGAAGAGGTAAGAAACCGATTACGATATTCCCCCAGTTTATGCCCCCGGGTTTGATTTCGTACTCCAGGTCAGTACTAAACCCGAGTTCCCGCAGATCATTATAATNAAGCATACCGATGTATGTCTTGATTTCATTGTTATTCTTGGTCGTAATTATCAGCCATTCCCCTTCCTCCACCACCTTCTCAATATTATTGCCCTGGGACATCTCTATCACTTCAGTCAANGGGACTTCAGCCGGACCCTGGGGCGGTGATAGGAGAAGAAAGGCAATAAGCACCGCTCCAAGCAAGATAACGGTGTATAGTAGACCGCTTCGTTTCCAGTTGAATACCATCGCCGCACCTCTGGAGGATAATCCCCGCTTCTTCCCATGTATTATATCAGAAATCCCTCCACATAGGAANACTGAACGAATCCCAACTCTGTGTCGTAATCGTCAACTCATCCGCCGTAACCGGAATTGCAACGACTAGATGGACCGGATTCCACCTGTCATCGGGAGATGTCCTGCTGAATTCGGGACGATGAAGCAATCGCCAGGAATCGGGTCGGATCACACCGTTGGCTCCCCGTGTCGCCCAGTCAGGCTGATTCCNNCAGGCCCTGATAAGTCTCTTGCAGCATCAGGGCGTCCCCTTCCAGGTTGGGACTTTCGCAGATTACCAGACCGCCGACTTCATGGTCTTTCAATGCTCTCAGCAGTTCGATGTAATTCAGATCGGATTCCTTCAGGTTCAGGTGTTTTCTTTCGCCTTTGGCCCCGTATTGGATTCCGGAGAAATGAATATGCATGTCATCCAGGGCCTCCCGGCCCAGTGAATCATTGATTTGGGACAGGACGGCACTGAATTCGCGGTAAGAGTTATTGACTCCCGTTCTGGCATGCCAATGGGCAAAATCTACGCAGGGGGCCAACCGCTCCAATTCAGTACATAACCGCAGTATCTCATCTATGGTGCCAAACTGGCTCGGCTTGCCCATCACCTCGGGCCGGATCAGAAGCCGGTAATTATCTTTCCTGATCCTGTCAATTACTTCGCCGAGGTATTTCTTTACCGCATCATAAACCTGCTCCGGGGGGTCACCCAGGTAAAAAGCGGTATGGAGAACGATGCTGCGCACTCCGCACAGAGAGCCAATTCGCACCGTGTGAAGCAATCTTTCCTGACTGGCTCTTATCTTTTCCGGCTCGTGGGCGTTAAAGTTTACGTAGTAGGGCGCGTGGGCCGATAATGCTATGCCCTCCGCGGCGGCTATTTCGGCCACCAGCCTGGCCCCGGCCTCGCCCATTTTCACTCCCTGGACGAATTCCACCTCCATACAGCCCAGTCCGAGATCGGCAACACGCCGGATGCCATCTAAGGTGGTTCTGGTACTCGCACTGTGTGGAATGCCGGCGGTTCCGAAAAGAAGCTCGGCCATTTTTCTTTTTTCCTCTACACCGAAATTCTTGCTACATCCACTATAAATGGCTGGCGGCAGTTTATCAACTCAAAACTGATTTTGTCTACGGCTGTCTGGCCACCGTGTGCTTCAGAAAACCCATAACTATGATGACCGTGTTGTTCACAGCAGTATCTCTCGAGGACTTGATTTCAGCCGTGAGGACGGTGGCGGATATAACGCTTTGCCGGCTCCCTCCGTAACCCGGCTGATTATCGAAGAATTTACCCAGAGACCTCTGCCCAGCGGAAGTAGCCCCGAACTGGAGAAATTGACCATGTTCTCGTTCACAAACGCGCCAATCCAGCTTGCGCCCAAATTGACACCCTTTGCACCCAATGGTATGGTGATTAAGACCCTCCAACTGTTTCCTCAACATTATTTGAAGGCGTACAAATGACTGTTGAAGCACGTAATCTGAATGAGATTCAGGGATGCCGCACTACCAAAATCTACTGCAGAAACGGCTGTCCAGCCGGCAAACGTATGAAACCGAGGAATCGGGTCTACTTCCAGTCACGGGAAGAAGCCAGAACCGATGGCTACCGTGCCTGCAAAGTCTGCAAACCGGATGCCCCTCCTGTTGAGCCCGAGACTTTCATTTTAACACACTACCAAAGCCCCTTGGGTACCTATATCATCCTCGGTTCGAAACAGGGCATCGTCTGCGTTGAGCCGGAGGAACAGGTGGAGAATCGCATCGACCGCTGGCAACACGACAGTATTCAGATAGAAGAAGGAGAAAGCGAAGACACCCTGCTGGTGTCTTCGGAACTGGATGGTTACTTCGCCGGAAGACTCTTCAGCTTCAATCTTCCCCTTGATCTTCGCGGTACACCTTTCCAGCGCCAGGTGTGGCAGCAATTACAGGGCATTCCCTATGGAGAGACCATATCTTACGGTGATCTGGCACATTCCATTGGATGGGATAATGCCGCCCGACCGGTAGGCGGGGCTGTCGGCAGAAATCCCGTATCCATCATTGTGCCTTGTCATCGAGTCATAGGCTCGAATGGCAATCTGACAGGTTACGGTGGGGGACTTCGCAGAAAAGAAGCCCTTCTAAACCTAGAAGCGAATGCCAGGGATAAGACGAATTAAGTCAAACTTCCGAATCCCGCAACTTCAGCTGGTGAGATAATGGAACAAGCTTCAGTCACGCTCACTCCGGTACCACCTTACGATTTTAACCTGACAGCATTGTCGGCCGTCCACTTTCGCGACCAACATGCTGCTAACCGGTTTGACGGGGCTGTCTTTTGCCGTTTGCTGGACGTAAGAGGGGAGTTGTGTCTTGCCAGAGCACGCTCTTTAGGCACGCTGGACTCACCGCAGCTTGAGATAGTGATAACCGGTCCATATCTGGATGACGCAACGGTAGCCGCGGCAAAACAGCGGCTAGCCTGGATATTGGATGCAGAATCTGACCTGTCACCCTTCTACGTCATTGCTTTGCAAGACCCAGTTCTGGTTCCAATAGTAAGCGGGTTGCGGGGACTACACCTTCCCCACACCGCTTCTGTTTTTGAGGCGCTCGTTCTGGCTATTCTGGGTCAGCAGATCAGTTCTCACATAGCCTACCTGCTACGTACTCGGCTCACTGAGACTTTCGGTGCCCCTATGAAAATAGACGGGGTTACCTATCGCGCCTTCCCGCACCCGGAAGCCCTGGTTGCTGCTGGTACGGAGGGGCTCCGTGCCATTAGGTTCAGCGCCAGAAAATCGGAGTATATTATCGATATTTCGGCTGCCGTAGCTTCAGGAAAGCTGGAACCGGAAGGACTCCACCATCAGCCGGATGAGGAAGTCATCCGTATCCTTACCGGCATACGCGGTGTAGGACTCTGGACAGCCAATTGGCTTCTTATCAGCTCTCTGGGACGTAGCAACGGATTCCCTAGCGGCGACCTGGCCCTCCTGCGCACTCTGGGCACCCTGGTCAACAAGGGCAAGCCTCTCCAGCCGGAGGAAGCAGTGCAATTCTCGGGCCACTGGTCGCCCTTCTGCAGTTACGTCACCGCCTATCTGTTTGCGGCCGTACGCTCCGGTCGTCTGGCAGAACTAACGAGTAACCAAGCCTCTTCAGATTCATTAACAGCGCGGAAGGCAGGATGATAACAAGCATAACCCTGACGGGTTGCAGTACGTTCACCGGGAAATCACCACCACGAGGTAGCGCCAACAGGAAGGGGCATGAGAAACAAGATAAATGACCAGAGACAAACAATGCTGGCCACTGAAAGCATCGGCAAATTGCTGCTGAAGATGTCCCTGCCGGCCGGGATAGGCATGTTCGTGATGTCTCTCTATAACGTGGTGGACACGATCTTTATCGGCCGGATGGTGGGGCAACTGGGCATTGCCGGCCTAACGGTTGTCTTCCCGGTGCAGATGATTGTAATGGGACTCGGAATGATAGTCGGCATTGGGGGAGCCTCCATCATTTCCCGGTCCATCGGGGCCGGAGATGTAGACCGGGCGGAGCGCACCCTGGGTAACTGCCTTTTCAGTGTCATATTGATAGGAATGCTGATTCCGGCCGTCGGCCTGCCCAATATCGCTTCATTGTTAAAGCTCTTTGGCTCCACGGAAACAATACTCCCCTTCGCTAGGTCATACCTGGATATCATCCTTCTGGGCACGTTTTTCCAGGTATTTGCGATGGGAATCGGCCAGTTGATACGGGCGGAGGGAAACGCCCGGGTACCGATGATAGGCATGGTAATTGGGGCCGGCCTTAACATCATTCTGGATGCCGTCTTCATCGTGGCCCTGGACATGGGCGTCAGGGGAGCGGCCATGGCCACTATTCTCTCGCAGGCAGTGACCTCCCTGTACGTCATCCACTATTACCTGTTCCAAAACAGCACTTTGAAGATTCACCTGAAAGACCTGGNCCCGGATGGCCGGGTNCTGCGAGAGATTATCGCGGTCGGCATGGGCTCTTTTTTCAGGACCACTGGGGGCAGCCTGGTAGCGGTAGTTATCCTCAGAAATCTCCGTTCCCACGGAGGAGACCTGGCCATCGCCTCCTACGGCCTGGTAATCCGCCTGATGATGTTCCTCTTTATGCCCCTGGTTAGTATCGGNCAGGGACTGCAACCGATTCTAGGCTTCAGCTACGGGGCCGGGACCCATGACAGGTCATTCCGGGCTATCAAGCTTGCCACCGTATCGGCCTCAGTACTGTCCGTGCTTGCTTTCCTCCTGGTTTACCTGCTCTCAGGGCCGATGTTCCGCATTTTCACCACCGATGAAGCCCTGGTGGCAGCCAGCACCGTTGCGGCCAGATTAATATTCCTGGCAGGCTACCTGTTGGGGTTCCAGATGATAGGTTCGGTGGTATTTCAGACGCTCGGCAAACCAGTGCCGACTTTTCTGACCGCCACTTCACGTCAGGTACTATTCCTGCTACCGCTGGTCTTTATCCTGCCCAAATACCTGGGCATTAACGGTATCTGGTATTCATTCCCTATCGCCGATGCCCTCTCCTCAATCCTGACCCTGGGACTGCTGATCCCAGAGATAAGGTCTCTCAGGAAAACCAGGGCCGGTACCGCGGACGAAGAGGTCCGGCCCCAAGCCAGGTGAGTCAAACAGCCGGCTGACTGATATCCTGACTGTGATATAATTGTGATAGCTCGAATCTGATCCTTAACCGGGGAGGCCCAATTACTGGAAGCGCTGGAAATAGCCCACAAGGCGGTTGAAGCTGCCACTGATAAACAAGCCACCGATGTTGTTCTGCTGGACATAAAAGGCGTGTGCAGCTTTGCCGACTACTTTGTCATCTGCAGCGGGGAAAGTACCCGGCAAATCAAGACCATCTATGAGGAAGTTGAACACGCCCTGAAAAAAGAAGGCGTCCTACCTAATCACCATGAGGGCAACGTGGAGTCAGGCTGGCTCCTGATAGATTATAGCGATGTTGTCGTCCATATTTTCGCCTCTTTCGAGAGGGGATTCTACCAGTTGGACGAACTGTGGAGCGAGGCTAGTCCTCTGCTCAGAATTCAATAACTAAAGATTTCGTCTCCTTTGAAGAAGAGCTCAATCTCCTTTTCGGCCGTCTCGGGTGAATCAGAAGCGTGGGTCGCGTTCTGCTGTATGTCTTGGCCGAAGTCTGCCCTGATGGTTCCCGCCGCCGCTTTGGATGGATCGGTGGCTCCCATTATTCCTCTGATCTTCTCCACCGCCCCCTCCGCCTCAAAAACGGCCGCCACTATCGGGGTAGAAATGATATAGTCGATTAAGTCCTCGAAGAAGGGTTTACCGGCATGAATCGCGTAGTGGCGTTCGGCCAGGGCCTTGTCCATATGCAGCATTCTGAGAGCCAACAGCTTCAGCCCTTGCCCCTGCAAACGGCCGATAATCGCCCCGGCTGATCCTCTCAGCATGGCATCCGGTTTTATAAGAACCAAAGACTTCTCCATATTGACTCATGCTCCTTTTCTCCTCTCTCTTCAAAAAGCAGAGGGCGATTCTTGAAGGGGTTTCGCCCTTCAGCAAGACTGTCCGTCAAGGGTATCAAAGAGAGGGCCCTTAACGATGCTTGGCTTTGGTAATGGCCGGTCCCCGGAAGTAAAACGGCTGTAGACCGGCTGTATTATCACAATCACCGGCTCTGAATCGCTTCAGTCCCAGTTCGGCCAAAAAACCGGCCCGCCTTAACCCTTGAGCGGAAGACAAGAGTACCGCTTTCTGCTTCAATTGTTCCTTCAGCTTATCGGCGATCGAGGGCACGAATTCGCCGCAGAACACCGTCTTAGCGGTTATTTCAGAACACAAGGAATCAATGGTAGTCAAACGCTCTTCAGTCAACTGACGCCACTCCTTCCCTTTCTTCTGGTAGGTAGCCGTAGCAAGTTCTTCTCTGCCGGCGTTAAATATCGGACAGACCGGCA
>NYYM01000046.1 GCA_002685815.1 Dehalococcoidales bacterium
TACCCCCAGCACCGGGATGTCAGATTTCTCTTCGAGAAATTTGATTCCCGGTTTAAGCAGTGATACGTCTCCCCGGAATTTGTTGATTACCAGGCCTTTGACTAAACTCAGGTCCTCCGGGTTCAGGAGCCACAGTGTGCCCAACAGGGCGGCGAAGACACCTCCCAGATTAATGTCACCCACCAGCAATACCGGTGCCTGGCAGTATCTGGCCAGACGCATGTTCACTATCTCGTCTTTGGCCAGGTTTATTTCCGCCGGACTGCCGGCCCCCTCGATAACGACAATTTCGTACTGGGAACGGAGTTTGTCGAGCGCCTCGGCCACCTTGGGCCATAATTCTGATTTCAACTTGTAGTAATCGGCTGCCGTAGTTCTCATTTGGGGCCGTCCGTTTACCACCACCTGAGAACGGCTGTTGCCCTCGGGCTTCAATAAAATGGGGTTCATTTCTACCGAGGGACCTATCCGGGCTGCTTCGGCCTGCACCGCCTGGGCCCGGCCAATTTCCCCTCCATCGGGAGTGACAAAGGAATTGAGAGACATGTTCTGGGCCTTGAAAGGGGCTACCGTGAAGCCGCCATCCTTGAAAATGCGGCAGAGAGCCGTTACCAGCACGCTCTTTCCGGCATTGGAGACGGTCCCCTGGACCATGATAACTTTCCCTTTCAAAGGCCCCCCACATTACTTGTTCTAAAAGAATCCATTCGAGTCTGGCTGTTTGTGTTATCGCCGGTCCCGGTCATTTCGGGGTGAAACAATCTCAGGAACACTAGCCAATGATTGTTACAGGTGGTCTGGCTTCCCCGAAGAATGGGACTTCTCTATTCCCCGGTAGCTAATTCGGCCAGTTGTTTGAGCGCTGCTTGCAAGGCCGCCAGTTCTTCACCGTAGCCGCTCCAGTTGCCTGCCTGGAGATACTCCTGAGCATTGTCATAATGCCGCTGAGCTTCATTGATCAGATCGACCATATCAGTGGCTGGCGGCTTTTCGGTTTCAGTCGGGCCGGGTAGCGTTACTTCAGGTGTACCCGGGGGTGCTTCAGCCCCGAATATGGCGGCCAGACTTTCCTTGAGCGTCGGCTGCATGGCTATTTTTTCTCCGGCGGCCACAATAACCCGTTTCAACTCGGGTAGCCCCCCGCTCTCCGCTTCGAGAAAGATCGGTTCTACAAATAACATTGATTCGCCGATAGGTATCAGTAACAGGTTACCCCGGATAACTCTGGCCCCACCCCGCCCCCACAGTGCCAGTTGCTCGGCGATGACGGTATCCTGTCCTATCCGGTTCTCTATCTGGCTGGGACCGAGCACCGTCCGTCCCTTGGGGAAAAGGTAAGCCAGCAGTTTGCCATAGTTTTCCCCATCGCTGCGGGCAGCCAGCCAGCCGATGGCAATGTCCTTGTTAGCCGGGGTGAAGGGTAACATCAGCAGAAACTCTTCCTTCTCTTCCCCGGGCAGACGCATGATTATGTAGTAGGGATCCATCGCCTGCTGCTGGTTGCCGAAAAAGACCTCTTTAGGAACAGCCCACAGGTCTTCCTTGTTGTAGAATATCCGGGCATCCTGCATATGATAAGTCTGATATACCAGAGCTTGAAGACTGAACATGTCCCCGGGATAGCGCATGTGAATCCGCAAGGACTCCGGCATCTGTTCGAAAGGGACGAAGAGACCGGGGAAGATAGCCTGGTGGGTTTGTACCAGGGGGTCCTCTGTGTCAGTGACATAAAAGGTGACCCCGCCCTGATAGGCATCGATAACGGCTTTAACGCTATTACGAATGTAGTTCAGCCCTCCCGCCACCGGCTCGGAGTAGGGAAAGCGGTTGCTGGTAGTATATGCGTCCTGTATCCACAATAACCGGCCGTCTATCATCACCAGGTAAGGGTCACTATCCAACTTCAAAAACGGGGCCAGGTGATTCACTCTTTTCTGGATGTTCCGGTAGTACAGCACCCGGCTCTCCGGCGTCAGTTCGTTGATGATAAGGAGATTGAAGTCACCGAATTGCCAGGCGTAGACCAATCGCCGGAAGAAACCGCTCAGGCTGACCCCGCCGTTGCCCTGGTAGAAACTGTAGACAGTCACAGCCCCGGTAGCGTAGTCCAGTTCTTCGGTCTTTGTTCCCACGATAACGTAATCGTCCGTTTTTTCACCAAAGTACAGTTGAGGCTGCTCAATGTCGAAGATGCCGCTGGGGGGTATATCCTGTATCTGTAGCACTGGCAATCCGTCAGCCCCGATCTCATTAACCGGGCTCATGGTCAGGCCGTATCCGTGGGTGAACTGCAGTTTTCGGTTGACCCATGTCTGTGCCTCCACGGGCAGCTTTTCAGCTGATAATTCCCGGGCCGAGAGCATTACCTGGCGGTACTCTCCATCGATGACATAGCGGTCGATATCGACATCGTTGAAATCATAGTAAGGTCGAAACGACTGAAGCTGGTTATAGGTGTTTTTCAGAGGACGCGGGTCCCAGAGCCGGATATTGTTGACAGTAGTATCGTTTTGAGCGATGTCTTGGGGAGTCGGCGTGTCTTCGGCTGGAAACTGCTGTTCCTCAATACGGTTCAGAGCGAAGGCCTCTCGGGTAAACCGGATATTGTGCTCGATGTAGGGCCTCTCCTTAGCCAGCTCGTTGGGCTCCACCTGAAGGCGCTGTAACAGGGCCGGGTAGATACCGCTGGCTAGGATGGCAACCGCTATCCATACCCCAAGCCCGTAGACGGGCCAGCGGGAGTTGCGCCGCCATATCGAAACCAGGATAACGAACGCCAGGATGACCACTACTGCGATCAGAATCCACTGTGCCGGCAGCCTGGCATTCATGTCGGCATAACTAGCCCCGAAGACCACTCCCTGGCTGGAAAAAACCAGCTCCCAGATACCCAGCCAGTAACCCCAGGCAAAGAGCCCCAGGCTGACTATGACCATCCCACCTATGTGGGCTAATACCCGCCGGCGAAAATCGAACTTGAGCCGCTGGACTCCGTAGCTTAGAAGATATACCCCGGCACTGCCGATAAGAGTAACTATCAGGGCCGCTGCCAGCCAGCCTTGAAGCAGGTGATAGAAAGGCAACGAGAAAACATAGAAGCCGACCTCCCGCTGGAAAACCGGGTCGAGGATGTTAAAAGGTTGCTGGTTCAGAAAGCGGAGTATCACTTCCCAATTGCTTTGGGCCGCCAGGCCAAATATCAGACTGAGGAACGCGGTGCCCAGAATGACGCCTATTTTAAGTAGCGACTGTATTTGGCGCACTATCGTCCAGGGCCAGAACCGTGCCTCGGTTTTGGGTACCAGGTGGGTAGCCAAAACCAGATTTCCCAGAAACAGGACGCAGAAACTGATAGCTGCCAGAAAGAAGACCCCCACTTTGGTGCCCAGGATAGTCTTATATACGCTGGCATAATCCAGCTTGGAGAACCAGAGCCACTCAGTGTAGAACCCTTTCAGAACACTTATGACGAAAAACAGAACAAAGAGTCCCGCCAGTATTAACAGTCCCCGGTTGGCCCCCCGGGGAGGAGAGGTCTCAGACTTGTTTTCCCTGTCTTCAGGAAACCAGCGCTGCCACTGCCTGTCGAATGAGTCCAATATATCTATCTCCCTTAAGGCGAGAATAACACACCCCAGACGCCTCGGTCAATTCGGTTGCCTTTGGATTTTCGCCTCCTTCTCCAAGGGAAGGAGGTCAGGGGGATAGGTTTCATAAAGGCAACATATGGGCAGGCGGAAATGCTCAAACCGGTCTCTTGTCGANCCTGATGCTTGCCCTTATTTGGAGCATTGGACTATAATTAAAGCTGGGAGAGTATCAAATGACACATGGTTCGGGCATCGGTGATAAAGGTTCTGAGGTTGATCTGACCGGTTTGATGACCCATTCCTATGAAATTGGGGCAATCCGACCGCCCAGTGAGGGTGGCAGTTCTTCTCTCTTGCTCCGGGTAACCCGGAANTGTCCCTGGAGCCGGTGCACTTTCTGTTACGCCAGATTTTATAGCCGCGAGCCGTTTGAGTTGAGNTCCGTAGATGAGGTGAAAGCGGATATTGATTCGGTNAAGACCATCAGTGATGAGCTAAAAGCTCTCTCCTGGAGGCTTGGTTTGGACGGCCGGTTAGAACCGCTAGCCTCTCTGATTCAGAGCCGCCGTCTTTACGGAAAGGAATTGACCAGCGAGGACGGCGATGAGTTTGAGAAGTTCCATTGCTTGGTTAATGTCTTCAATTGGCTGGTTTCCGGGGCCAAGACTGTCTTTTTGCAGGATGCCGACACGTTGATAGTGCCCACCGACCAGTTGGTGGAGATAATAACCTATCTCAAGGAAACCTTCCCCAGTCTGGAGAGGATTACATCCTATGCTCGGTCGAAAACCGTTGTCAAAAAGAAACCGGAGGAACTTGCCCGGCTGCGTCAGGCTGGCCTTACCAGACTGCATATTGGGCTGGAGACAGGCGATGACGAGTTGCTCAAAGTCGTTGATAAGGGAGCAACCGCCGCTGATCACATAGTTGCCGGGAAGAAGGCCCTTGAAGCAGGTTTTCAGCTTTCCGTTTATGTAATGCCCGGTTTGGGGGGCAAGGATCTTTCGGTTCAGCACGCCAGGAACACCGCTAACGTCTTGACTGAGATAAATCCCCACTTCANACGTTTCAGACCCTTCGTGCCGAGTAGCAGAACTCCCTTGCTGGAAGCCTACCGCAGAGGGGGACTTGAGTTNACCTCCCCTCACGAACGCCTCCGCGAGATAAGACTGCTGATTGAGAACCTGCAGATTACTTCCGGAGTCTGCTTTGACCACAACCTCAACGCTGCCTACCGCTCCGGAAATGGTTTCGTTCCCCTGCTGAAACANGACTACGACGGATACAAATTTCCTGATGAAAAAGAGTTGGTGCTGGAGATTATCGACCAGGGCCTGAAACTCGATGGGAAAACACTTCTCGATGTAAAAGACATTGTTGGAACCCCCAGGTTGTAGTCTGTTTCTTGATTGAAGCAGGACTGCTTCCCCGTTAAGTTCCGCCACCTGGTCCCTTTTCGCTTTCCGAAGAGAATGAGAATTGGGCGATGGGTAATCAAACGATCTTACAAAAAGGTAAAAAGTGACAATAGAAGAGACTACGTTTAGCCGGCAGACAGAGCTTATTCTAAAGAAGTTCGGCCGGAAAAAAGAAAATCTGCTGCCTGTGCTGCAAGCCGTCCAGGGTAAACTTGGCTATTTGCCTCGTGAGGCTATGCTTGAGATCGCCCGATTTCTTGGCATAGCCGAAATGGATGTCTACAGCGTCGTCACCTTTTACAATCAGTTCCGCCTGAACCCACCCGGCAAGCACTCGGTAAGGGTCTGTTTGGGGACAGCCTGTCACATGAAAGGTGGCTATATCGCTCTAGACGCCTGGAAAAGAAGGCTGGGCATAGACGTGAAGCAGACTACCCCGGACCGGGAGTTTGACCTGGACACTGTTGCCTGCGTTGGTTGCTGTGTCCTGGCTCCGGTAACGGTAGTGGATGACAACCCGGAGGGTCAGGTTGAGCCGACCAGGGTGGATGGCATTCTGCTGGCTTTTGAGCGCCAGAGAGACGAACAGGCCGATCAGGAGAACAGGTGAAAGGAAGTGCCCCGGCAGTAATTGCTGCTGCTTTCCAGGAATTAAAAAGCCGTGCCGAGCCCCGCTGGCAGGAACTGGAGGATACCACCAGATCGGTTATCTTGGTCGGGGCCGCTACTTGCGGGAGGGCTGCCGGAGCCCGGGAAGTGCTGCAAGCGCTGAGGAATGAAGTCAAGAAACGGAACTTGGACTGTCCGGTAATCGAGGTTGGCTGTCTGGGTCACTGTTATGCCGAGCCTCTGGTTATCATTAGAAAACCCGGCTATCCGGCCATCTGTTACGGACGCGTGAACACGGTTATTGCCGAAAAACTGGTCCGGGATTTTGTTCTGGGAGATGATCCTTGTTACGAGTTCATTCTCGGTGCCCTGGAGGAAAATGACCTCATTCCCAGTTTCACGGATTTTCCTCGAGCCGGGTACGAGAAAAAGCTGATATTGAAAAACTGCGGTCACATCGATCCGGAGCAGATCGACCACTATGTTGGCAACGGAGGTTACGCCGCCCTTACGAAAGCCCTTCAGATGGAGCCGGTCGGGATCATTGAGCAGGTCAACAAATCGGGGCTGAGGGGGAGGGGTGGAGCTGGATTTCCCACCGGACAAAAATGGCAGATTTGCCGTGGTGCTCCCGGTAGACTCAAGTATATGATCTGTAACGCTGATGAAGGAGACCCCGGTGCTTTTATGGACCGGGCCATTCTGGAGAGCGATCCTCACTCGGTGCTGGAGGGAATGATAATCGCCGCCTACGCCATCGGTGCCCGCCAGGGCTATATCTATGTTCGGGCCGAGTATCCCCTGGCTGTACACCGGGTGCGGTTGGCCATCAGGCAGGCCAAAAAACAGGGCCTGTTGGGCAGGAATATTCTGGGCAGCCGTTTCAGCTTTGATATTCGGCTCTTTCAGGGCTCGGGGGCTTTTGTCTGTGGGGAGGAGACTGCCCTGATCGCGTCCCTGGAAGGTGGACCGGGCTTTCCCGACTACAGGCCCCCATATCCGGCTACCAGCGGTCTCCATGGCCGGCCGACTCTTATCAACAATGTAAAAACCTTGGCGACTGTCGGTCCCATAATTCAGAACGGGGCTGACTGGTTTGCTGACATCGGCACCGAGGGCAGCACGGGCACGGCCGTCTTTGCCCTGGCCGGTAAGATAGTTAATACTGGACTGGTGGAGGTGCCTATGGGTACCACCCTGCGCCAGGTTATCTTTGAGGTGGGCAGCGGTATTCCGGACGGGAAACGCTTTAAGGCGGTGCAGATTGGAGGTCCCTCGGGAGGCTGTCTGCCTGAATCCGCCCTGGATTTACCCATCGACTTTGATTCTCTCCGGGAGATCGGGGCCATGATGGGTTCGGGGGGGATGGTGGTGCTGGACGAGGACGACTGTATGGTGGAGATAGCCCGTTTCTTCCAGGAATTTACCCAGAGGGAGTCCTGCGGTAAGTGCACCCCTTGCCGCCTGGGTACCAAGCAGATGCTGGAGATGCTTAACGAGATTGTTCTGGGGCAAAGCAGGATGAAGGTTCTGGAGACGCTGGCCCGACTGGCTGAGGATGTCAAAGCTGCCTCTCTCTGCGGTTTGGGAAAGACAGCCCCTAATCCGGTATTGACCTCGCTGCGCTATTTCAGGGATGAATACGAGGAACACATCAACCGGGGATGTTGCCGGGCCCTCATGTGCCAGGAACTGATCGTCTACCACATCCTGCCCGATAAGTGAGAGCGCTCCTGTGATGCCTGTATCGGCACCTGCTATGTGGAGGCGATAACCCCCAATGAACAGAGAATCAAGGTCATTGACCAGGAGAAGTGCGTCAAATGTGATAGCTGTCTGGTCAGTTGCCCCGGTCAGTACAATGCCATTGTGAAACTATCCCCAACCAGTGAACTGCCGGTTGCCGGAAAACGATCATGAGAACGATATCATTAACCATAAATGATCAGAGAATAACCGCCCCTGATGGAGATAGTCTACTCTGGGCGGCTCTGGATAACGGTATCTATATTCCTAACCTTTGCTCCCTGAGAGATAAGCCGGGGCCGGCCGCCTCTTGCCGTTTGTGCTTCGTTGAGGTGGAAGGTCTAAGCCAACCGGTTCCCGCCTGCACCCAGCAGGTCAGGGAGGGTATGGTGGTCAATACCAAAGGCCTCGCGGCATTGAGGCTGGCCGGCACCGCTTTTGAGCTGTTGATGGCTTCAGAACCGGTGACTTGTGGAGCGTGCCTGGCCAATCGTAACTGTGAATTACAGAAAATCGCCCGTCACCTTCACCTTTCTCTCAAGCCCAGACATTTGAAAAGACTGCTTCACGACCTGCCTGTCGATGATACTAACCCTCAATTCAGCTACGACCCCAACAAGTGCGTTCTCTGCGGCCGGTGTGTCTGGGTGAGCCGGCAGAAGGCCGGCGGCGTCTTCGGTTTTGCCAACCGTGGCTTCGAGAGGGTGATGACAAACTTTTATAATGGACCGATGGGAGAAATTAGCGGCCAGGTCTGCTGTGAGTGCGTTGCCGTTTGCCCCACCGGAGCCCTGGTATTGAAAGACGAAAAACTATGAACTTGAATCCGGATACCCTGGCGACAATATCAAAATACGCCTTGAAACCACCCCTCTTTGAGCCGGGCGAGCCCCACTTCTGGGATGATCCCCATATCTCGGTTAGTATGCTAGAGGCCCATCTGAATCCCGAACACGACGCCGCCAGCCGGAGAACTGAAACCATTGATAAAGAAGTCGGGCATCTCCTTTCATCGGGTTTGTTGAAAAGAGGTGACAGAGTTCTTGATCTTGGCTGCGGACCCGGCCTGTATGCCAGCCGTTTGGTTGGGGCCGGGCTGAAAATAACCGGAATTGACATCTCGGCAAGGTCGATTGATTATGCCCGGCGTTACGCCCAGGATAAAGGGCTTGATATCGAGTACCGCTGTCTTGACTTTCTGGACCTTGATTATGACTCTGAATTTGACGTAATTATCCAAATTTACGGAGAATTGAGCACTTTTTCAGATGGAGAGAGGGGTTCCCTTCTTGAGAAGATTCACCGGGCCCTCAAGACTGAGGGCCGGCTGGTATTTGATGTTTCAACCCGAGATCAGCGACTCAAGGAAGGTCTGGGTAACAGCTGGTACATCAGTACGCCCGGTTTCTGGTGTCCCGGCCCTCACCTGGTTTTACAGCACGGTTTTGACTACCCCGAGCACGATGTCTGGCTGGACCAGTATATCGTTGTCGATGATGCCGCTAATGTAACCGTCTACCGTGATTGGTTTCATGATTACACCCTTCAATCTGTCCAAGAAGTGCTTGAAAAGATGAGTTTTCGGGTTCAACAGACCTGGAATGATCTTGGTGGGGCTCGCTTTGAAGAGGGGGGAGATTGGATTGCCATCGTCGCCGGGAAGACAGGCCCATAGCTGGGACTCTGAACCGGACCGGTTTTGTTCTCAAGCCCCGTATGTGCTAAAATGGACTGTCAAATCCACTATCAACAGAAAGAGAAATGACTATGGCTGAAAAACCACTTCCGGACTTAAATACTTTCATCGAGAATGTGAATAAGAAAGATAAGCCCAAGGGCAAGAAAGTTAAGTTCGGCTTCACCAAGCGCAAGAGGAAGAACTAGAAGCGCCTATCCTGAACTGATCGTTGCCGAATCGAAGGGATCTTCTTCGTTCCTGAAATCAGGCCGGTAGTTGTCCGCTGACTCCATTCCCTGCAGCCAGCCGTTCTCTACACCCAACTTCTCCACCATCTCCACGACCTCCTCATATTCGGATTCCAGAAGCCTTCTTGAAAGCAGGGGAACTCGGAAAGCGCGGTGACCGGGAAAATACTGGGACATAATGCTCACCGTAACCTCGGGAGACACTTCCCGTACTAGCCAACCGAGAGACTCAGCGCTGCCGGCCAGCCTGTTGGGCAGGATCAAGTGGCGCACAATCAGTCCTCTCTTTGCCAGCCCGTTTTCATCCAGCACCAGGTCGCCGACCTGGCGTTGCATCTCCAGAATCCCCGCTCTGGCCCGGGAGACATAGTCCGGAGCTCGGGAAAATTTCCGGCTCCATTTATCGTCGCCATACCTCAGGTCGGGCAGATAAATATCTATTATCCCGTCTAGCTCTCTAAGCGATTTTACCGAATCATAGCCACCGCTGTTGTAGACCAGCGGCAGCCTGAGCCCCAGCGGCACCGCTTCAAGAACTGCCCGGACCAGTTGGGGGATGAGGTGGGAGGGGGAAACGAAGTTGATATTGTGGCAGTCCAGCTCGTCCTGGAGAAAAAGCATTCTCTCGGCTAGGCTGGTGGAGTCTGTTTCTGTGGCTTTTTGTTCCGTCGAATTCTGGCTGATCTGGTGATTCTGGCAGTAAAGACACCTCATGTTACAGTTGCCGAAGAAGATTGTCCCTGAACCCCGGCTGCCGGAAATGACAGGTTCTTCTCCGTGATGAGTGCAGACGGATGAAACCGGTGCCAGATAGGCGGTGTGGCAAAACTTTCGCTCTCCTTCCAGCCGGTTAATGCCGCACTCCCGGGGACAAATATCACAGCAGGCCAGTCTGGCTTCAAGAGCTTTGGCCCGCCGTTCCAGTTCACCGGACTGGTACAACGCGATATATCCCGGTTCAGAGCTGGACAGCTTATTGCTCATTGCCCTTGTCTCCCCTAATTCTGAACTCCCATTCGCACCAGTAGTCCGGCTTCTCCGGGTTGGGAACGCAGGCCAGGCAGGTTACTTCGATGGTGGGGTCAATCAGTCCGGCGTAGGCCTTGAACAGGATTGAGCAGGCTGGCCTTTTTCCAGACCTGCTGGTTCAGTTTGAAAGCGGTCTCGAAGCCGAATTCTCCTTCGACGGCCAGAAACCAGAGGCCGTCCACGGTATAGAGGCTCTTGGAGCCGACTTCATTAAGAACCTCGGCCGGAGCGGGCTGAAAATCAAAATCAGGTATGGTCAGCCTTCACTTGTCCAGCTTGGCCAGGGCCGCTTTGATCCGCCTCAGGCATACCTCTTTGCCTAGCACCGTCATCGTTTGAAAAAGGGGCGGAGCCGCCGTTCTTCCGGTAGTCGCCACCCTTAAGGTGCCGAAAAGCTGGCCGGTTTTCAACTCCAGTTCCTCGGCAAGTGGCCTGAGTAGGTTCTCCAGAGTCTCGGTATCGAAGTTTGCCAGTCCTTCCAATCGCTGTTCTGATACCTCCAGGGCTCGGATGGTTGACTGGGCGGTCATATTCTTGCCAATCAGCGAATCGGCTTCGTAGTCAGATTCGTCGACGAAGAAAAACCCTACCAGGTCGGGTACTTCAGCCAGAGTTTTGGCCCGTTCCTGGATGAGAGGCAGCATCTGCCCGATATATTCTGTAGACAGGGGACGTTTCACCTCGGCCGGCAGACCGCTCTCCAGAAAGGGCAGGGCCCGTTGGGTGAAATCCTCCTGACTCAAACCGCGAATGTAAATCCCGTTCATCCAGTCCAGCTTCTGGTGGTCGAAGAGAGCCCCCGTCTTACCGATTCGTTCCAGTGAAAAATTGTCGACCAGCTCCTGTCTGGTCAGTAGTTCCGTCTTATCGTCCAGAGACCAGCCGATCAGCGCCAGGAAGTTAAACATTGTTTCCGATAGATAGCCCTTTTCCCTGAAAGCCAGCAGGGAGACATCTCCATGCCGCTTGCTTAGCTTTGCCCGGTCCGGCCCCAGTATCATCGGGTGGTGGACAAACTCAGGCGGCTCCAGTCCCAGGGCCCGGTAGAGCAGCAGGTGGCGGGGGACACTGGATATCCATTCCTCGGCCCTGATGACGTGACTGATTTCCATGGCGTGGTCATCGACGACGTTGGCCAGGTGATAAGTGGGGTAGCCGTCCGACTTAAGCAGGACGAAGTCGTCGAGGGTACCGTGTTCGAAGGTGACTTCTCCAAAGATAACGTCATTATAAGTGGTCCGTCCCTCTAGTGGAGTTTTGAAGCGTACCACCGGCTTGACGCCGTCGGATTCTTTTTCGGCGCACTGCTTGTCAGTTAATTCACGGCAGAGACGGTCGTATCCGGGTGGCTGTTTGCGACTGACCTGCTCCTCCCTCATTTCCTTGAGGCGCTCGGGAGAACAGTAGCAATGGTAGGCATCTCCCTGCTCAACCAGGCGGGCTGCCGCCTGCCGGTACATTTCCAGGCGCTCCGATTGCACATACGGTCCATAATCCCCGCCTACATTCGGCCCCTCGTCCCAGTCCAGTCCCAGCCAACTCAGGCTGTCCATAATCGCCTCAACCGCCCCCTCCACCCGACGGGCACCATCCGTATCCTCGATGCGCAGGATGAATTTCCCCCCGCTATGTCTGGCAAAAAGCCAGTTAGACATGGCCGTCCTGATGTTCCCCACGTGTGGGATACCGGTGGGACTTGGCGCAAATCGTACTCTAACCGGTCTTGTCATTACTATCACCTTGCCTTTCCACCGTTCTACCAATAACTAGATCTCCTCTTCTACTACTACTATTTCGAGCCCTTTAGGAACCCTTCTCCTCAACATATAGTAACCAAAATACAATAAGGCTGATATGAAGACAAGATCAACTATGAGGTCAGTCGGTCTCCCTTCGGTGGCTACAGGAATGGTCATGAGAACTGCGTAGATCAAGAAGAATGCTCCGATTATGCGTCTCTGCTTTCTTGGATTATCCTTCTTAGGCGGGGAAGAAGATAATCTTCTGATTATTCTGGAAAACAGGTCAGTGGTGTAACTAGCTTTAGGTGTACCAGGGTCCTTTATGAAACCGGATATTCTAATATCAGAAGAATCTTTGCCTGTAGGTATTAGCTGAATGACTCCGCCTTCCCCTTTATCAAGAGATTCAAAGCGTATTCCTGCTAACTTGCTGCTTACTAACGCGACTGAGAATTTCTTCGCTGCGTCATTTTCCCGAACAACATGGGCGTCCAAAATATCGCAATCATCCCCTGCCTCAACCATATTACTCTCCTCTATTGTTTCTGCTCCATCATTCCAAAATGCTATCTTACTGACTGTTATAGTTTCAATGCTATTATTGTCATAAAGCAACTGCAACTTATCCAGTTTCTTGCTGAAACCCGTAACCAAATTAGTGCTCCTAATGAAATAGGTGGGTTTCCTGAGCCTCTTGCTCTTGTGATAAATGACTATTGAGAAAACAAGGGTCGCAACAATGCCTATTAGAAGAGTCCATAATGGATCTGCAAAGATCTGTTGTAAGTTTTGCATGGCCAATTGGATTCTGCTCCTTTTCGATCCTCAGCGTTTATCAGGACCATTCCACCACCCCGCCTCCCCAAAGATTATAGCAGTTATCAATATAAACCTCACCCCTCTGGGCTTTCTCTTGCCGGTATTATTTCTTTTCTCAAGACTGGCGAGTGGTGGGTGTCAGGGTGGCCGTTCTCCGGACAACTACGAACGTTTAGCCTTGTCCAGCTATCTCGCTCAATGCCTCCGTCAGATCAGGGGGCAGCTCGGAAGTGAACTCTATGTACTCGCCACTGGAGGGCAGTTTGAAGCCCAGGAGGGAGGCGTGAACAAACTGGCGGGAGAGGTGGGCAGATTTAGCCCCGTAGACTTTGTCACCGGCTACCGGAAAGCCAATCGCCGTCAGGTGGACACGTATCTGGTGGGTGCGGCCCGTTTCCGGCTTGACCTCAAGCAGGGTATAGTCGCCGGTATACTTGATTACGTGGTAATCGGTGCAGGCTTCCCTGCCTTTACTCTCGGTCACCACTGCCATTCTCTGCCGGTGGCGAGAATCACGGCCCACCGGTGCCTCAATGACCCCGTTTTCCGGAGTCAGGTGTCCCTTCACCAGTACCAGATATCCCTTGATTACGGAACGGTCTTTGAATTGGGCGGCCAGATTCTCGTAAGCGGCCTTGTTCTTGGCCACCACCATTACACCCGAGGTATCCTTGTCCAGACGGTGGACGATACCCGGTCGCTGCCGATCACCGGTATCAGGCAGATCAGAGAAGCGAGACAGTAGGGCATTGACCAGGGTATGGGAGGGGTGTCCCGGCGCCGGGTGAACGGTCAGCCCGGCCGGTTTGTCCACAATTAGCAGGTCATCATCCTCGTAGATGATATTCAGGGGAATCGCCTCGGCTGCCAACTCGGTGGGGGTGATGGAGGGCAAGTTGACCGTCAACCTGTCACCAGTATTAAGCTTGAGTCCGGCCTTTGCCTTGCCGTCGTTAACCTTGATCCGGCCCTCGTCGATAAGCTTTTGCACCTGTCCCCGGGAAAGTTCTTCAAAGTGCTTGGCAACATACTTGTCGAGGCGAGCCCCTTGCTCATCAGCCACCAGGTCATAAACCTTGAGATCTTTCGTTGACTTCATTTCCATAGATTTAAGCCTGGAATTCTTTAGCCGGTCCTTCTATTCCGGCATCTTGGGTTAGGAAACGTCTTTGGTCCTGCTTGAGGAAAGAAAGAAGTAGGCGAATAAAATGGCCCCGATGGTTATGGCGGAATCTGCAATGTTAAAGGTGGGCCAGATTCCCACGCTGATGAAATCGGTCACGTAGCTAAAACGCAACCGGTCGGCCAGATTACCTATCGTCCCCCCGAAAATCAGGCCCAGGGCTAGCCTGTCCTGTCTGGTGTCCAGAATGGGAAAACGGCGCGAGATGAAAAGGACGAAGAAGAGAATAAGGACAATACTGGCGATAGCAGCCACGGTTAGCAACCAGAATTGGTCTTGAAACAGGCCGAAAGCGGCTCCGGTGTTGCGTACATGGACAATGCGAAAGAACCCGGCCTCAAAAATGATCTGTCCCACGGAATAAGATCTTATCCATGTCTTGGTGAGCTGGTCAGCCACTATCACCGGCAAAGCGGCCAGAAAAAAGACCATGCTCCACCCTCCTCCCTATCCCGGGGGAACTCTGGTCCTGGTATTTTTCGCCTTACAATCCAGGCAGAGGCCTGCCTGGGGAAGAGCCTCCAGTCGGTCCGGCGCTATCGGCTGACCACAACTGTCGCACAAACCGTAGGTCCCCTCCTCGAATTTGTGTAATGCGTGTTCCACCTCGGTGATCTGGCTGGTTACCTGCTTCTCAAGAGCCAGTCGTCTTTCCAGTTCAAGGCTTTCCGTGGCTTCCTCTTCTCTCTTGCCAAAAGGACTGCCTTCTCGCCTTTCGTCTATGGGGCGGGCGGCATTTTCCAATTGGTCTAGTTCCTCGCGCAAGCGCTTTTGCTCGTTCTCCAGCCGAGTGCGATGTTGCTTGAAATTGTTGCTCACTTCTTCTTCCTTCTGCTCCCTGTAGGTTGGTGACAAGCTGTTTCCATTTACCGTTTAGATGTTACAGGGTAGGCTATTATAGTTAAGAGTTGAACTGGAAAATAAAAAAAGGAGGGGCAGCTTAGGCTAGCCTTACCCCCAGTGGGTTATTTCCCGACGCGTCCCGACAGTACCAAGTAAGAAATCCTTGCTTATTTTCTCGGATGCCCAAGTGAGTATTATACCACACTTAATATGTATTAGCAATCTATGCTCGGTGAACAGCCGCCCTTTTTTGATTTCCTCGGCGGCGGAGAGACGGGGTTTTCGCGGTTTTGGAAACTTGCTTTCAACGTGCTATGCTTGGAGAAGTGTTTTTCACCCGGAACTAATCTGATTGCGGCTGTTAAGTCGGCGATGATTGTGAGACAGGATGCTTGGCGTTGCATTGGCTATTACCGCGGCCTGCTGCTGGTCTATCAGTGCCATACTGGCCCGATTGGGTTTGCAGGGTGGCATCAGGGCTTCTACAGGTACTTTCATTTCTACAATATCCAGCCTTCTCTTGCTGGTTGCCCTGGCTCTCATCGTTAACCTTGATGACCTGCCTACGTTGTTGCCTCTGGCCTTCCTCTGGTTCGGTTTGACTGGCATCGTCAACTATGTGATGGGCAGGCAGTTTAACTACCTTGCCATAAAACGTATCGGGGTGACTAAAGCCAAGATCGGAAGAGCACA
>NYYM01000047.1 GCA_002685815.1 Dehalococcoidales bacterium
TCAGAATGGCATTATCCAGGGAGATGTCGGCTACCAGTTCCTTCAGCCGGGCATTCTCTTTCTCCAGGCACTTGAGCCGTTTTGCCTGCTCAATACGCATGCCGCCGTACTCTTTGCGCCACCGGTAGTAGGTCTGTTCGGTGACTCCAATCTTCCGACTGGCTTCGCCGACGTTAGCTCCCTGATTCAGCAGGATTTCAGCTTCGCGCAACTTGTTGATGATCAGCTCCGGAGAATGCGATTTCTTAGCCATGATTTACCCCCTTTATTTTCAGTTCCAGTCTAACACTACAACTGGACTCCTTTTGGGGGGGCACTCCAAGTGCGGATACCTACGAGGCCAGCTACAGGGCCCGGGATGGCAGAAATTCTAGCACCGATAGTCTGATATGCTGCTTCTGCACGGTCTCACCTAGCTCCCTGCTAGGGCCTCGCGGCGGAAATTGACAGCGGGGTTCCAAAAGCTTACTATTAGCAACAAGAGCGGTGATGATCAGGATACATCACCCACGCCAGTTGGCAGCAAACCAATGTTTCACGTGAGTCCGGTCGGCGCGCCTGCTTTGATTGGAGAGTTGCATGATTACCGAAAGAATAGAAATTGATGACCTGGAAGCCATTATGATCAGAATATTGCGCAAGGTGGACGTGACCGCGGCTAATGCCAGGGACATTGCCTGGGTTTTCAAGGTTATGACTCTTCGTGGGGTCGGGCATCACGATATCGGGGATTTTCCCCGTTTGGTGACAAACATAAGGGATCGGACTTTTAACCCCCGCCCCAACATAAAAACCATTATTTCAAAAAAGGCTATGGCAGTGATGGACGCGGATAACGCACCCGGCACACTGGCCGCCTTTCGCATGACACAAAAGGCTATTCAAAAGGCCGACAAATATGGTATTGGTATTGTGTCAATGAGAAACAGTAACCATTATCTTGGTTCTGCCCCATATTCCCTGCTCGCTGCTAAGCACGATATGCTGGCAATATCCATGAGTAACACTGTCGCCAGTATGGCCGCCCACGGGTCAAAAGACAGAGCCATCGGCAATAATCCCTGGGGTTTTGCTGTAAACACCGGAGCAGGCTTTCCTCTGCTGATGGATATATGCAATGCCTATGCTTCACACGGAAAACTCAATGACTACATGATCAATAACAGAAATATTCCCAGGGAATGGGGCCTGGACCAGTTCGGCGAGAACACGACTGATCCATCGAAGGTAATGAGGGGCGGTGTTTCTTTACCTATGGCTGAACACAAAGGCTTCGGCATATCGATAATGATGGAAATATTGACATCTATTCTGAGCGGCGGAGCGTTTACCGAGAATATCAAGATGAACTCTCAAGAAGGAAACGGCCATTCGCAGGCGGCGATTGTTATTAACATAAAGTATTTCTTGCCGATGGAAGCGTTTGAGATTCGCACTAAAGAAATGATTGCTCTACTGAAGAATCACAGCCCTTTAGAACCGGGGAAACCGGTGTTACTTCCGGGTGAGCGATCATCTGAAAGCAGCGAAAAGATAAACAAGGAAGGCTTGCTTCTGAGGAAAAAAACGGTTGATGATTTGAATCAATTGTTGGATGAACTGAGTGTAAAAGTCCGATAAAGATGTGATCCTTTGCTTGTCCTTGCCTCCTGAAAACTGCGCGACTCATTCTGAAAAAATGCCTCCTACCCCAAGAAATACCAACCTCTGAGTTGTAGGTTTCAACTCTAGAAAGAATAATATATGCTATTTTTGCTATAATACCGGTACTTCCACCGAATGAGTGGTATTTTTCTTGGACGAAGGATAGGTACTGATAAGATTTGGATTACTTTTCTAAGCAGACCAGGGCAGTATTATGGCCGTCAAGATAGTTACGGATAGTACTTCAGACATCTCGCCTGAAACAGCAGCAGGTTTGGGCATTACAGTTGTGCCGGTCTATGTTCGTTTTGGTGATGAATCCTACCGGGACGGGGTGGACATAAGCCACGACATTTTCTACGAGAAACTCCTTTCTTCACACGTACCTCCATCAACATCGCAACCAGCCCCCCATGATTTTGCCGGTGCCTATTCGGATTGCGCCCAAGAAGCTGATGCCATTGTATCTATCCACGTGTCTTCCAAAATCAGTGGTACTTATGATTCCGCTCTTCAGGGCAAGAAACTGGTGGAAGAAAAGTGTCAGATTGAAGTTGTTGACTCCAATGTCGCATCGGTTGGTCTGGGTTTGGTGGCCATCGCAGCAGCCAAAATAGCCAGGGAAGGAGGCAGCTTGCCGGAAGTTATTGAGGAGACACGGAGGGCCGTTGAGCAAGTACAGGTGTTTGGAATCGTTAATACTATGAGATATTTGATACTTGGCGGGCGACTCAGCAAGGCTACGGCAGTAGTGGCCAGTATACTGGATATAAAACCGGTACTTACTTTTAAGGATGGCGAGGTTGTCCGAGTAGGTCTGGCACATACCTACCCCCAGGCTATGGATAAACTGTATAAATTTGTAGAAAGCAACTTGCCTATTCAAAGTCTGGCTATCGCATATAGCACCGAACCGGAAAAGGGAAACAGACTGAAGGAGCGACTAGAATTCTATTCTCCTGAGGAGAAGACTGATATCACCCGGATAGGGGCTGGTCTGGGATCTCACGTTGGTCCGGGAGCCTTGATCCTGGCTATCAGGCGAGGATAAGCCGGCCCAACAAGGAAACCAAGAACGAATGAAAGCCTGATGAATTCGTGGGGGCAGGTCAGCGCCTCTACTCAAACTATTTGGTCTCCGTTTGTCTCCTTGCGGATTGAGTTAAGTTTTCCATTTGCGTTCTTCCCCTTTCTCTCTGATACCACCATATGACCGGCTGATAAACAAGGTATGAGAATATGGGCTGAAGCTGTAAACGTTTCATAAATGATTTTCAACAGCCTGGTATGCTGGTTCAAAAGACACCACCAGGATTGACAGCCGGGCCAACCATCAAACGAGAGTGAATTTGGGGGTCTGAGAGAACAAATCGGTAGCCATGATTCCCCGTGGTCTTTTGAACTCGTGCCGGGTTGAACCGAAAAAAACTATTGTGCTATTCTGGGATATGAAATTATCTGACGGAGGCCCACATGCCGGAATTGTTTGACCCTGTTAAAGTCGGGAGCCTGGAACTGAAAAACCGGCTGATGAGGTCGGCAACCTGGGACGGGGCGGCCGATAGTGACGGTGCGGTGACCGATGAAGCGGTGGCCTTATACCGGGAACTGGGAGAGGGAGGGGTCGGACTGGTGGTAACAGGCCATGCTTTTATCTCTCCGTTGGGGCAGGCAACCCCTCTCCAGTATGGCATCCACACGGATCATATGATACCCGGTCTGAGTAGATTGGTTGAAGCGGTCCACCGTGGCGGAGCCAAAATTACCACCCAGATAACCCACTGCGGTGTTAATTCCGGCTATCTCCGTCAGCAGGGTACCCCCCTTAAGGTAGTCTCGTTCCGGGAAGGGGCGGAATCTCCCCAGGAAGAGCTGACGGATGCGGAGATTGAGGCTATAATTGATGACTTTGCCTCGGCTGCCCGCCGGGCCGTTGAGGCCGGATTTGATGCCGTTCAGCTTCACGGAGCCCACGCATACCTGATGGCCCAGTTCCTCTCACCTTTGAGTAATCAGCGTACCGACCAGTGGGGCGGCAGCAACAGTAAACGACGCCGGTTTCACCTGGAGGTTATTAAGAGGGTACGCCAGGTGGTGGGAAACGACTTCCCCCTGATGATTAAGTTTGGCGCTCACGAGGCCAGGGAGGGCGGCCTTTCCCTGGAAGAAGGGGTGGATATGGCCCGGGAGATGGCAGAGAAGGGCATAGATGGCATCGAAATCAGCGTTGGTGACGCCAGAAACTCCATACCGAGGCTGGCGGAGGACGACTCTGAGGAGGTATTGTTCAGAGATAAAGCGGCGGCCGTCAAGAAAGCGGTAACGGTCCCGGTGATGCTGGTAGCCGGAATTCGCAGCCTGGAGATGGCCAATGATGTGCTGGAAAGCGGTGATGCCGATTTAATATCGATGTGCCGCCCTCTTATTCGTGAGCCGGGCCTGCCCCTGCGCTGGCAGCAAGGGGACCTGCAACCCGCCAAGTGCATTTCCTGTAACAAGTGTATGCCCAGAAACGGCCGGGTATTGGAGTGTGGCGAAGAGCGTCGTATAAGGGAAGAAACCTCCTCCGTGTGATATAATAAGCCCACTAGAAAAACCGGATTGAAGGTGATAAGAAATGAAGGTAGATTTTGCTAAGCTGGAGAGGGCTTTTAATCCCAAATGTATCGCGGTGATTGGGGACAAGGGGCCGAATTTTCAATGGAGCAAGTCCCAGAGCGACTTCAAAGGAAGCCTGTATTCTGTCCAGATTGACCCAAAGGAAATTGAAGGCATCGTGGCGCTGGGGGTGACCAACTATACCAGTCTGATGGACATTCCGGAGCCGGTGGATTTGGCCATTGTGGCCGTGCCTCGTGAAATCACCCCCCGGATCATTGAGGACTTAATCCGTAAAGATGTGGCTGCGGCCCATTTCTACACGGCCGGTTTTTCCGAGACGCATACTGAGGAAGGGATTAAGCTGGAACGATTGCTTGTTGAAAGGGCGGAGCAGGCAAATTTACACCTTATCGGGCCCAACTGTATGGGAGTCCGAAATCCCAGGGCCGGGGTGGGACAGCTGGTAAAGGAACAAAGCGGGCCTTTTGCCGGGTCACTGGGATTTATCTCGCAGAGCGGTATGAACGCCGGCGCCCTGATTCGCGAGGCGCAGCAGCAGGGGGTAAACACCCACAAATCAGTCAGCTTCGGCAACGGCGTAATACTGGATTCCACTGATTATCTGGAGTATTTTGGCCAGGATACCGAGATTACGGGCATCGGTATGTATGTGGATGGGGTGAGGGATGGTCGACGGTTTCTCAGGGTACTGAGGGAGGTATCGGCCAGGAAGCCGGTGGTGATATGGAAGGGAGGACGGACCCATGATGGGCAGAGAGCGGCTGCCTCACATACCGACTCGATGGCCGTGCCCCAGGAGATATGGGAAGCGGGCCTGCGGCAATGCGGAGCGATAAACGCCTACAGCGTCGAGGAATTGATGGATATCTTGAAAGGCCTCCAGTATTTTTCGCCCGTTCATGGAGACGGGGTGGCCATCACCGGAGGTTCGGGAGGCCAATCGATAGTAGTTGCCGATGTTTTTTCCGAAGCCGGGTTGAGAGTCCCTGAGCTTACCCGGGAGTCTTTTGATGAGTTCGGGAAGTTCTTTACCCTGATAGGGGGCGCTTTCTCCAATCCGATTGATACGGCCAATGAAAATCGCAGTCAGATGACGCGCATCCTGGAAATCCTAGAAAAGGATGCCAATATAGACAACCTGGTGCTGATACAAGGCGCCCGGGCCGGTAGCGGCCCCCAGTTTGAAGCCGTACTCAAGTCCCTGACCGATATCAGAAAGCGAGGGGCCAAACCGGTGATGGTGGTGCTCTCCGTGTCCTTCTCACCCGAGGAAGCCGAGCAGGCCGGGGATACCATCCAAAAGTTTCAAGAAGAGGGTATAGCTACCTTTCTGTCTCTGGAGAGGGGTGCCCGGGCTTTGAGGAAGGCACTGGACTACTACAATTGGAAGAACGGGGTTACTTCTTCGTAGAACCGCGGAACAGCCTTCTTGCTCACTGTGGGGGTAACGGTCTATATCTTCTTGTTCTTCCACCTGCCCGCCCGGAAGTAGAAAATGTAGAAAGTTGCTCTCAGCACCTGGGCGGCCACCATTGCCCAGCGGACTCCGTTTACGCCCAGGTTGGTAACAGCCGGCAGGACATAAGCCAGGGGTATCTGTACCACCCACATGGTCAGCAGCGTAACCAGCATTACGGTGAACGTATCACCAACCCCGTTTAAACCTGTGCTCAATACCACGGTAAAACCGGATACCATGTAGCCTAGTATCTGTATCCTCAAGAAAATGGCCCCCAGTTGCACCAGGTCCGGCTCGGTGTTGAAGACACGGATAATGTTCTCCGCCCAGAGCCATATCCCCAGCGATGCCACCGCCATGATACAGGTGAAAAGACCTGCCGACAGCCAGCCGGTCCTCTCGGCTCGGTCCGGCAAGCCCGCCCCCAGGTTTTGCCCCGCCAGAATACCGGTACTTTGCCCTAGGGCCAGGGCGATGGTGCGCATGAAGTTATCCAGCCTCTGGGTTAGAGAATGGGCCGCCACNGCGAAGGTGCCGTAGGGAGCCACGAACCATACCAGCACGAGGTTGGGGAAGTTTCTCTGCACGCCCGTCACCGCGGCGGGGATACCGACTTTCATTATGCGCCAGATGATGCTCCAGTCAAGGTGGAAACCTTTCAGAGTCGGTTTTAGCCGGGTCCTCCCGCTGAAAAGGAACCACAGTCCCAGTATGCCTCCCAGGCTCTGAGAAATAACATTTGTCAGGGCAGCCCCACTGACGCCCAGTTGAGGGAATATCCACCAGCCGAAGATGAGGGCGGGGGCCAGCCCCAAGTGGATAACGCGGTAGAAGATAGCTANTCTCATCGGGGTGACGGTGTCGCCTGAGGCCTGCATCGAGGACTCGGTAATCCTGAGCAGGGACATGGTTACCATACCGACCAGCTGGATACGCATATAAGCGGCCCCCTGGGCCACAACGTCAGCCTCTACTCCAAACAGGATCAGTGTCTGCTCAGCAAAAACTAGACCTAATAGGGCGGTAAATACGGAAAAAACGGCTCCGACGACGAAGGCCTGCTGCATGACGTGATTCGCGCCGTCGGAATTTCCCGCCCCGATAAAGCGGGCGATCATGGCCCTGAGTCCGGTGAAAAGGCCCATCATCAGGGCGTTCACTGCCATGACGGCCATACCGGCGATACCNACCCCGGCTACAGCGGCCGACCCAAGTTTGCCGATCCAAATCATGTCGATGGTGGGGCCCATCATGTTCAGGCTCGAGCTCACCATTATCGGCCAGGATAAAGCCCAGAGGTTGCCGCTGATGCTGCCTTTTGTCCAGTCCCTATCAGGGGCAGATCTTCTCCGGCGGCCACCACCTGTGTCTTCTGTCATCTTGAGCAGTCGTCCCTCATAAGTTNCCNTATGATATTACAAAACGAGGCATAATGAAACCGGCATTGATTGCCTGTCGTTTCCGGTGATACAAAAATCCCCTCGCTGCTTGACGAGGGGATTAAAGTACTGGTCCGGTTCTAGTCTAGTCCATGTGCTTGATTTCGTCTATAAGCTCGACAAAGGCCTGTTTGCCGTCCCGGAAGAACATCATTGTCTTGTCCATATAGAACAGCGGGTTATCAACCCCTGCGAAACCCGGGGAAAGACTGCGCTTAATTACCACCACACTTTTAGACTTGTCAGCATTGAGAATGGGCATCCCGTAGAGAGGGCTATCGGCCATATTGTTGGCATCCGGATTTACAACATCGTTTGCCCCAACTACCACGGCCACATCGGCTCTCTCGAATTCGTTATTAACTTGGTCCAGGTCATATAGTTTATCGTAAGGAACATTGGCCTCAGCCAGCAGCACGTTCATATGTCCCGGCATTCGTCCGGCGACGGGATGAATGGCATACTTTACATCTGCGCCTCTCTCCTCGAGCATGCTGCCGAGTTCAGCTACCAGGTGCTGAGCCTGGGATGTTGCCAGGCCGTAGCCGGGGACAATNATGACTGACTTGGCAAAGCCGAGCAGCATGCCGACGTCTTCCTGGGTAGCTTCTCGGACTGACTTGTCACCATCTGCGCCGGCACCGCCTCCACCCGAGGTCGCTGTCACCGCTCCGAAGGCCCCGAACATGACGTTGCCCAGTGAGCGGTTCATAGCCTTGCACATAATTCGGGTCAGGATGAAACCGGCCGCCCCCACCAGGGCGCCGCTGATAATGAGGAACATATTGCCTATGACGAAACCAGCCGCCGCCCCGGCTATTCCTGAATAGGAGTTAAGCAGGGAGATGACCACCGGCATATCTGCTCCGCCGATGGGTATCACTAGCAGGATGCCGAGTATCAGGGTAACCGCCACCAGTGCCAGCATTACCGTGATATTTCCCGGGACGGCCACCAGATAGACCATCCCGGCCAGCACGGCCAGGAAGATTATGCCATTCCAGATATTCTGTAGGGGATAGGTGATCGGCCTGCCGGAGACAAACCCCTGGAGTTTGCCGAAGGCAATGAAACTTCCTGATAGGGTAATTGAGCCAATCAGGACGGTCAGTACAATAGTAACCGAGTTTTCTAGGGTCATATTCTGACCTAGATCAAAGAATACAGCTAAAGCGATGAGCAATGAAGCACCCCCGCCAAAACCGTTGTATATGCCAACCATCTGGGGCATTTGAGTCATCTGAACTTTACGGGCGAAAAATCCACCGATAGCACCACCGATAGCCATGCCAATCAGAATTCCCACGTAATTCAGCACTTCTTTCAAGAGCAAGGTAACGATGATGGCAATTAACATGCCAATGGCGGCGTAAATATTACCGGTCCGGGCCGTTTTGGGAGTGCCCATACGCATCAGCCCGATGATAAAGAGAACGGCGGCGACAAGATATGCTAATAAACTGATAATCGGTACTTCTTCCACTATTATCTACACTCCTGTTATTCTTTTCGGAACATTGCCAGCATCCGGTCGGTCACCATAAAGCCACCGACTACATTGATAGTAGCCAAAGCCACTGCCACTAGGCCAAGAACAACGCTCAAACTCGTGCTCTGGGGCCCCGCGACTATGATAGCTCCTATCAGGGCAACGCCGGAAATGGCGTTGGCGCCGGACATAAGAGGCGTGTGCAACATAGGCGGCACTTTGGTGATAACCTCATAGCCGGCAAACATGGCTANAACAAAAACATAGAGCAAAAATACCAGGTTCTGGTCCATAACAACTATCTCCTTCTAATCTTTGTTCCTGTTTCGGTATTATCTATTTTATCTGGTCTTTAAAGACTCCCCGTATCTCACCGGCGTGGGTAACACAGCAGCCGTCAATGATAGCATCCTCAAAGTCCAGATTGAGTTGCCCCTCGTTTATCATCAGGAGCAGCAGACCTGAAATATTTCTGGAGTACAGTTGGCTTGCCTGCATCGCCATATCGCTGGCTAGATTCAGGGGNCCGCAAATGATGACCCCGTTTTCCACGGTTTCTTCACCGGGCTTGGTCAGTTCGCAGTTGCCGCCTGTTTCAGCTGCCAGGTCGACAATGACCGAACCGGTCTTCATTCCGGCGACTGCCTCTTTGGTAATCAGGACGGGGGCGGGTCTTCCCGGAATCAGGGCGGTGGTGATAACGACATCAGATGCCATGGCATGTTTGGATATTAACTCTACTTCCCGCTGCTGATGGTCGGCTGAGAGTTCTTTGGCGTAGCCACCGGCATCCTCGGCATCGGCGGTTTCTTCCAGTTCAACAAAGGTGGCTCCCAGGCTTTCAACCTGTTCCTTGACTACTGGGCGGACATCGAAGGCTTCGACCAGGGCTCCAAGACGGCGGGCGGTGGCGATTGCCTGCAAACCGGCCACTCCGGCTCCCAGTACCAGCACCTTGGCCGGTGGCATGGTGGCCGCAGCCGTCATCATCATCGGCATATATTTGCCGAGTTTCGAGGCTCCGATTAAGACAGCCTCGTAACCGGCAATAGAACTCATCGACGAGAGGGAATCCATTCTCTGGGCGCGGGAGATTCGGGGAATAGCATCCATGCTGAAGCTGGTCACTTTCTTCTGGGTCAGTTCTTTTACCAGATCGTGGTTGACCAGCGGTTGTAGCGAGGTGATGAACACGGTGCCTTCTTTCAGCATCTTGACCTCGGCTGGTTCCGGCTTTTGAACTTTCAGAATGACATCGCTGTCTTTGTAGACGGCCGCGGCATCAGCCACGATCTTGCATCCGGCTTCCTGATAAGCACTGTCAAGCAAAGAGGCAGCTTCACCTGCCCCTTTTTCTACCAGTACTTCAACACCGGCCTCGATTAACTTCTTAACTATATCCGGAGCTAAAGCTACCCGGCGTTCGTTTGAGACTATCTCTTTAGGTACCCCTACTTTCATAAATATTGCTCCTTTGAGGCTTTTTTATCTCCGGATACNGGCATAACCAGCCGGCAATCTTAATAGTGGTATCGCATTATGCTCCGCGAATCCCCGGAACTGAAACAACGATGAGCAGGCCATANACTATCTGATGACACTGGAAGTTATTTTAACCTTGAGTAAAACTTTTGTCAACAGGATTATCTCAGGGCGGAACTGGCNAATTCATCAGCCTCTTTGTTCTGGTCGCGGGGGACGTGAATGATGGTGAATCCTTTCAGTTGACTTTGAAGCTGTTTGACCTGTTGATACAGTGGTTTGAGAGCGGCATTCTTAACTCGGTAGCGGCCGTTGATTTGCCTGACGACCAGTTCCGAGTCCGAGCGTGTATCNGCCTGCTTGAGACCCAGACTGATGGCCTTCTCCAGTCCGGCGATAATGGCCCTGTATTCAGCTTGGTTGTTGGTTGCGTGTCCGATAGGTTTAGAAATAGAGGCGATGAGCCGGCCCTGCTCGTCCTTGATGGTGACGCCTATTGCGGCCGGTCCGGGATTCGGANCAGCAGCCCCATCGGNAAAAATGATTGCTTTTGTTACATCCATAAATTCAGGCTGGGGGTGGATAAATCGCTCCCTTCTTGTTTCTCAGGCTACGAAAAGGATCCGTCCGCAGCTACTGCAGCGCACNAGGTTACCCGTTCGGGCNCGCTGAAACTCGCTGACGGATAACGAGATGCGGCACCCAANGCATATGCCTTGCTCCACCTTAGCTACGGCTGTCCCCCGTTGTTTTTTCACTCCCTGATAAAGCTCGATNGTCGGAGCGTCAATATCTGCTGTGATCAGTTGGCGCTTTTGTTCAAGGTCCGTTATTAGCCCCTTGTGCCGTTCNANGTCAGCCGATAACCGGCCCTGGTTGCTCTGCCATTCAGTCTCCTGCTTCTTGAGGGCTCTATCCAGTTCGGATACCGTCTCAGTGGCCGTTTCAACCTGCTCCATCGCTTCCAAGGCTTTTTCTTCCAGCTTGGCGCGATTAGTCTTCAGGATTTCTGTCTCGTGCTGTAGGTCGGTCAACTCCTTAGGGTTGCGGACCCGGCCACTGTATAACTGTTCTTCGACGGTAGTGAACTTGCCCGTAATGTCTTCTACTTCCCATTCCACCGAGTGTTGCTGATGAGTCAGTTTCTCCAGTTTCACTCGTTCTGACGCCAGCTCTTCCTGAGCCTTTACTACCGCTTCATTGTCTCCCAATTGACGGGTAATCTGCTTNACAGCTTGCTCATTGGACTCAAGCTCCAGATCGACTTCCTGTAATTGATAGAGTTGATTGGCAACACTCATATTCCGCTACTTATTCTATAACGACCACCGTCTAATATCAATTTTCTGTCNGGGCAGCGCCTTTACCTCCATTGCCCTAACNTCTTGTCAGGAAAGGCGACAAAAGCCCGTAGGCGTATTAGTACATATGTACTAATACGCTGTTATGGTATTCAGGAGAAGAAGCTATGAGGGTACTACGGGTAGCGGTAGAAAACAAAAGGTGGGACTTGGTGGCTCACACCATNNTCTGGCCTCGGCCAACTTGCTTTCAAACGGAGATAGACCCCGGGCCGGTTCTGGAGCTTCAGATANATGTGGCATGATTTCTCCTTTACTTGATATATTTGCCTCTAGATTGAAGGGTAATCCTTTTTGGGTGCACCAACTGTTACAATGGTACCACCGTTCATTACGACACTACCTGGGATGGTGCCAAAGGTCATATCGAACGAGGCGAGTATGTCGAGGCGATTGAGATCTACAAATACTTCATTATCAGATATGCGGATGACGCCAAAGCTGTCGAATACGCAAATGCCTATATTGGGGATACCTGTTGTTCTTTGCCAACTATGCTGCTAATCATATTAACTGTCAAAATATTCGTCAATAGATTTCTTCATCCATCCAGGTTTATACCAGCCTTGATTGACAAGAATCCTTCCATCTGTATCTATGAAGTAGGCAATGTCTGGCGCAGGTCCGTAAGTACACCAGACCGCATTATCCATTTCGTCGATCAACACAGGAATTGTCAGCCCAAGTTCTTGAACCATTTGAGTAGATTGAACAACTCGTTCTTCATAGTTTGTCGGCTGTGCCAGAGGATTACCCTGTTTATCNGTACTGGCCGAAGTTATCCACACCTCTCCTGTATAAGGACAAGCCGACCCGACCGGNTGGGCCTCAACAACATAGACGACAATGAATTGCACCTTGCCTTCATAGTGAGCCTGCATAGCCTCGGTGGCAGCGACCCGCTGCCTGAAAGGTGGTCACGTAAATGAGCCGAAGACAATCACGACCGGTTTGTCAACCAATAGCTGGGACAATCGATATTCGGTCCCCTCGGTATCTTTGAGAGTAAAGTTCAGGGCTGTTCGCCCGACTTGCAATCCGACATTGTTGAAATCAGACTGGCTTTCGGAGAGTTGACAGTTCCTGCTCAACTCCCCCAAGAGAGGCGGTTCGGAGGTTTCATTTGCATCACTTTGAGCGGAAGTAGAATTTAAAGTGGTTGTCTGCGTTGGCAATGCTTCCTGAGGAGTTTCTGATTTGACTGGCTCAAGCTCAGCTNCAAGTTCCGAATTAGTGACTGGTTTCGTCTCTGCCGCGGGCTTTACCTCCTCTTCATCCGCCCCGGCGGCACAGCCCCCAACCAGGGATGCCATCATCACCAGTGCAGAGAAGAGCAAAACCAAACCTTTCCATCGGAATTTGAA
>NYYM01000048.1 GCA_002685815.1 Dehalococcoidales bacterium
ATTGATGGGAGTTTTGGCCGATGCGACCGGGGGTTTCTGGCTGGGAATATCATTGCTGGCCGGAGTGGGTCTGGTCCTATGCGCCGCGGCTTTGTTTCTGAGAGAGTTCCGGAAATTGCCTGAAGCCTGACCGGCTTCCTATATTTGTTCGAGGCGCACGGCTGGCTCTTCCGGCCTGGTAATATTGCAGATAGTCCCCTCGGGACAACTATCACATTTCTCACATTCCAGTTGCAAGGTACTGTGAGTGATATTGAACTGCTGGTTCAAGGCACGATTCACTTTATCCACAATTTCAGCGCTACCGCTGACGCTCTGGTCTTCAATGATCAGGTGGGCGCTCATAGCGTGTATGCCCGAAGTGATGGTCCAGATGTGAACATCGTGCACTTCGTCCACACCGGCAACAGCTCGAAGCATCCCAATAACCTGATCCATCGGAACATGCTTGGGCACCGCCTCCAGAAGAATATCGGTCGCTTCTCTGACCAGTCTGACCGCCCCCCAGAGGATGATACAACCGATCAGGATGGCAATAATAGGGTCAATCGTTGCCCAGCCGGTGGTCCAAATGACTATGCCGCCAATAATGACACCTACCGAAGATATGGTGTCACCGAGAATGTGCCAAAAAGCGGCCTTGATGTTCAGACTGCCGTGGCTTACGCCTTTCAGCAGGAATATCCCGATGAGATTGGCCGTCAGACCGATGCCGGCGACCACCAGCATAAGGGGAGCCCGGACAAGGGGGGGATCCAGGAATCTCTGGTAAGCTTCATAGAAAATATAAGCAGCGACTAGAATCAGGAGAGTGCCGTTAGCCAGGGCCGCCATGATCTCTACACGGTGATAGCCGTAGGTCTTACTGGCCGTGGCCGGTCTGGCCGCCATGGTCATGGCAAACAGGCTCAAACTCAAGGCCAGGCCGTCAACGAGCATGTGCCCGGCATCTCCGAGCAAAGCCAGACTGTTGCTGAGCAGACCACCGATGATCTCAGCCACCATGATGGCAAAGATAATGACAACGATAATCTTCATCCGGCGCCGAGCGGTACCGTTTCCGTGCCCGTGCTGGCCAGCCTGTTGCCTCATCTGATTACATCTCCTACGGCATTGCCGTCATTTAAGAATCTTTCTTCCGAAGATCTTTTGGCTACCCTGTTCCACTCGACAAATGGGATATTTCCCCTGGCTCCCGGGTTGTTCAAGTTGCGAATTACTTCTTTTACGACTTGCTCCGGTAGTCATCAATGGTTGACCTTAGTGCCTCTTCAGCCAGAACGGAGCAGTGCATCTTGATCGGCGGCAGTCCGTCCAGGGCTTCAGCTACCGCCTTATTGGATATTCCAAGGCCTCTTCTATGGTCTTATCTTTTACCATTTCGATGACCATAGAACTTGTGGTTATGGCAGCGCCGCAGCCAAAGGTCTTGAATCTGACCTCGGTGATGATGTTGTCTTCCACCCGGATATAGAGCTCCATGATGTCACCGCACACCACGTTCCCGACATGCCCGATGCCATCCGGATTTTCCATGTCACCGACATTCCTCGGGTTTCTGAAGTATTCCATCATTTTTTCGCTGTACGGTGTGCTCACATCACTCATCTTTTCTTTTCCTATCTCTTGCTTTTCAGAAGGGGAGACATAGCTCTCAGCTTGGCGACAATTCCGGGAAGTACCTCCAAGACCCGTTCTATATCCTGTTCCTCGGTCCACTTACCCAGGGTAAGTCTCAAAGAACCGTGGGCCTGTTCATGGGGGAGCCCCATCGCCAGGCAGACGTGAGACGGCTCCAGGCTTCCCGAAGTGCAGGCTGAGCCACTGGAGGCACAGATACCCTCCAAGTCAAGATTCAAGAGCATCGACTCTCCCTCAACATACTCAACACTTATGTTAACGTTATTCGGCAGCCGGTTCACCGGGTGACCGTTAAGACGAATGTGATCAATACGCTCCTGCAGCCCACTGATAAGTCGTTCCCGCAGGTTGGTCAGCCGCTCTGCTTCCTGGTCCAGTTCCTGCCCGGCAAGCTCTGCGGCCCGGCCAAAGCCGACAATGCCGGGGACATTCTCCGTACCGGCCCGCCGTCTGCCCTCCTGTCCCCCACCGTGCATGAAAGGAATCAGCCGGGTTCCTTTTCTGATGTACAAGGCACCCACCCCTTTGGGACCGTTAAGTTTGTGAGCGGATATGGAGAGTAAATCTACACCGAGTGCGTTTACGTCAACCGGGATATGACCTACCGCCTGCACGGCATCGGTGTGAAAAAGGATCCCCGCCTTTCTGGCAATCCCAGCCAGCTCGGCAATCGGTTCTACCGTACCTACCTCATTATTAGCCAACATGACGGAAATCAGGATAGTTTTATCGGTAATAGCATTTCTGAATTCATCAGGGTCCGTCAGTCCATGTTCATCCACCGATAGATAAGTAGTGCTGAAGCCCCATTTATCCAAGAATTCGCAGGTCTCAATGACTGCGTGGTGCTCAATAGAGCTGGTAATTATGTGATTCCCCTTGGACTGGTTGGCGAAGGCTACTCCCTGGAGGGCGGCATTGTCCGCTTCAGTCCCACCGCCGGTAAAGACGATCTCCTCGTCACGGGCGCCGATAAGGGTAGCAACCTTGGTCCGCGACTCCGAGACAGCCCCTTTATTTTCCTGACCATAGGAGTAGATACTGGAGGGATTGCCGAAAGAATCGGTAAAATAGGGCAGCATTGCTTTTACTACCTCAGGGTCGGTTGGTGTGGTTGCAGCATAGTCAAGGTAAATTCGTTTCATCAGACATTACACCTCATTCTATTTTCTACCCATCGACAATGTCCCCGACTACAGGATCAATCCTGACGCCCCGGCTGGTCACCCAGGCCAAGCCCTGCTCTATGTCCTGCTCGTCCCCCTCCAGTTCGAGTACCACCCAGCCTTTATGTTCTGTCACATCAGCCCGGCGGATACTGGGCACTACCTTAAACTGGTTAACAAGATTGTAAATGATAGGCTCCTTGATCAACTCCTCAGGAAAGGTGAACATTACCTGTTTCTTAACCATCTCAGCTCCTTTTTATTCTTCTTAAGATCCAAATTATCAGCCTGAAAATACCGCCCTCAAAGCTGGGCACCGAGTACCTTTTCAAACGACTCGACGGTGGGCAGAACGGTATACGGCTGAACCACATCAGAGACAGTCTCCTGGGTTCTCGGTCCCGCCCCGGTGATAAAGGCAACCGTGAGATCGTCCTTCTTGATCATTCCAGAAGCAGCCAGCTTTTTGAGGGAAGCAATTACTACGCCACCGGTGGCTTCGGTAAAGATACCCTCAGTCTGAGCCAGCAGCCTCATACCTTCGATGAGTTCCTCATCGCTGGCGGCACAGGCGGCACCTCCGGTTTCTCTGACTATCTTTAGAGCGTCGTAACCATCAGCCGGATTGCCCAAAGCAATGGATTTGGCAATAGTATTGGGCACGACCGGATTAATGTGCGTGACCCCGGCATTAAAAGCATCGACAATAGGGGAACAACCCGAAGCCTGAGCCAGATACATGCGGGTATTAACCGGCTCAATTAAACCCAGGCTGGCAAACTCACCCAGCCCTTTCCATATTCGGGTAAAACTGAGTCCGGAACCGGCAGGATGCAACACGCAGTCAGGGGAACGCCACCCCAGCTGCTCGGCTACTTCATAACTCAAGGTCTTACTGCCTTCGGCATAATATGGTCTGAGGTTAATATTGATGAAACCCCAGTTGTATCGCTGAGACAACGTGGTGCAGAGTCGGTTAACATCATCATAATGCCCCTCCACCACCATCAGAACGGGATCATAGATTGCCGCCCCCACCAGTTTACCTTTTTCCGTGTCCGAAGGAATGAAAACATAGGCCTTCATGTTTGCCTTAGCGGCATGACCGGCAACACTGGCAGCCAGATTACCGGTTGAGGCACAGGCAATAGCTTCAAAGCCGAACTCTCGTGCCTTGGTTACGGCCGCCGAGACCGGCCTGTCCTTGAATGAATATGTTGGATTAACGCAGTCATTCTTGATATAAAGCTCGTCCATCCCCAGTTCACGTCCTAGATTTGTGGCTTTGACCAACGGGGTAAAACCGCTGCCTATATCTATCGGTTCACCGGTTATGGGAAGAAGATCACGATAACGCCACATACTATACGGCCCGCGGGCAATACTTTTCCGGTTGACATTCTTGGCCATAACCTCATAGTCATAGGTTACCTCAAGAGGACTGAGGCAGGAATCACAGAGATTAACCGGTTGTATCGGATATTCCTGCCCGCATTTTCTACATTTTAGAACAGTAGCGTATGACATTCCCTTATCCCTCTAATCAGACTCTAAGCGCCTGATCTAAATCAGCAATCAAATCATCAGCGTTTTCCAGGCCTATGGAGAGCCGCACCAACTCGTCGGCGATACCTATCTTCTCTCTGAACTCTTTTGGCATCGAGGCGTGGCTCATTGTGGCCGGGTGCTCAACCAGAGAGGCAACCCCACCCAACGACTCGGCCAGGGATTATACCCAGGAGCCAGGCAGAAAGAGACGAGTCTACTCGGTAGTCCCTTTGTGCTCAAACGACACCATGCCGCCAAAACCTTTCATCTGCTTTTTAGCAATATCATGACCCGGGTGGGAAGCAAGTCCGGGGTAACAGACTCTCTTTATGGCCGCGTGGCCATCAAGAAAATCAGCTACAGCCTCCGCATTTTCAACGTGTTGCCTCATTCTCACCGGCAGGGTCTCAATTCCCCGCAGCACCAGCCAGCAATCAAAAGGAGATGCGCAGGTTCCCAAGGCATTAATCAAGAACTGGATCCTCTCGGTTAGTTCATCGGTAGAGGTTACCACAGCCCCGCCGACAACATCACAGTGCCCGTTAAGATATTTGGTAGTGGAATGGACGACGATATCGACCCCGTACTCGATCGGTCTCATCAGGAACGGAGTAGCAAAGGTATTATCTATTGCCGTCATCAGGTTATGTTTCCTGGCGATATCAACCACCATTTCAATATCCGTGATATTCAGCAGTGGGTTGGAGGGAGTTTCCAGCCACAGCATCCGGGTATTGGGCCTTATCGCCTCTTCAATCCGCTGCCTGTCGTCCATCCTCAGGAAAGTAAACTCCACTCCAAGTTCCGTCATTACGTCGTGAAATAGCCGGTAGGTGCCTCCATAAACATCATCGCCCGAGATTACGTGGTCGCCAGCCTTAAGCAGGTGCAAAACGGTGGCCTCAGCAGCCATACCGGTGGCAAAAGCAAATCCTGCCTTTCCTCCCTCCAGTCGGGCAATGGTATCCTCTAAAGCCTTCCTGGTCGGATTGGCCGTACGCGAGTAATCGAAGCCTTTCTTCGTCTTGCCCACATCCTCAAAAACAAAGGTGGATGTCAGGTAGATCGGCATCGTGACGGCCCCATAGGTGGGGTCCGGCCTCTCCCCGGTATGAATAGCTAAGGTCTCAAATTTCATATTCCCTCTCCCTGGTTAAATTCCTTTACCACTTCCTGTCTCAGTTCCTTCAATTCATCTTCAGGTACGAGCAGACCGCTTAGATCCTCAACTCTTTTCAACCGATTCTCCAGTTTGTCNTGCTCTTTCAAGACAAGCCTGATGGCCTCGGCTACCGGGTCAGGTAGTTTGCCGTGCTCCANGTCNGGGCGTGACTCGCGGCGGTNTTGCACCACTCTTCCCGGAATCCCCACCACCGTAACGCCGGGAGGGACCGACTGGACTACAACCGAGCCTGAACCAATCCTNGCCCCGTCTCCAACCGTGATAGCGCCCAGAGCTACCGCTCCGGTGCCAATTACAACGTTATTACCGAGAGTGGGGTGACGCTTGGTCTTTTCCAGACTGGTTCCACCGAGGACGACTCCCTGGTATATTAACACATCATCTCCTACTTCTGCTGTCTCTCCGATGACTACCCCGGCCCCGTGGTCAATGAAGAAGCGCCGGCCAATCTTGGCTCCGGGATGAATTTCTATGTTGGTAAAAAAGCGGCCCANGTTGGAAACGAGCCGGGCCAGCAACTTTAATCTATGTCCCCAGAAAAAATGGGCCAGACGGTGAAACCAGAGAGCATGCAAACCCGGATAACAGGTAATCACCTCCAGTATGCTCCGCGCCGCCGGGTCTTCATCAAAAACGGTGTCAATGTCTTCTTTCAAAGTCTTAAACAAACTGAACCGTCCTCTTCCCCTAGCATATGCGTTCCGGGGGACAAAGCCGATGTAGTCGAACCAAACTAGTCCGTCTTGCCGGCTACTTTATCCAAATTCTCTTCAGTGGCCTGCGTTTCCCCGATTCCTCGCATCCTCCAGGCAATAATTCCCCCCCGCATGTTGTGAACATCCCCAAAGCCGAGGTCTTTCATGATGTGGGTCGATATTCCGCTACGCTCACCACTCTCACAATAGAGAAGATAGGTCTTATTCTTATCAAGATTCTTGAGTTCGTCCCGGAAGGTGGGGGAGGAATAATCCAGATTGACGGCGGTATCTATGTTACCATCGGCAAATTCCTCGGGAGTACGAACATCAAGCAGGACAAAATTCCGGCTGTCTTTGTTGGCTTCCAGCATGGCGTAGGCCTCTTCCTTGAGCCGCTTCGATTCCGCATCCAGGACATCTTTGTAAAAACTAGCATATTTGAAGGCATCGTCCGGAGAGATGACCACGGCCAAACCACTGTGCGATTTGGCGAAATTCAGAGCGACGTGAAGTATGGCTCCCGTGGTCGGACCGACCATAATCCCGTCTTTCCGGGCTATTTCCATGGCGGTGCCATAGGCATCATCATCGGTTATGGTTACGATGTCATCCAGCACCGACCGGTCCAGAATTGTCGGAATCAGGTCCTCATCCAGGCCGGTGATTCTCTTCATACCGGGTAATCTGTGGTCCTTGGAGTCAGGTTCTACGGCAATGATCTTTATGTCCGGATTCTGTTCTTTAAGGTATTTACCGACACCGCTTATCGTGCCACATGTGCCAAGAGCGGCGAAGAAATATTTTATCTTACCGTGTGTCTGCTTCCATATTTCCGGTCCTGTCGTCCGGTAATGGGCCTGAACATTCAGTTCGTTCTCGTATTGATTGGGACTGACATAGGTGTCTTTGCTGGCTGGATTGTCTATCAGGGAAGTGACCATGCCTCGGGCTCCCTCAGTGGGAAATATGGGGCACAAGGCGTCATCAGCTTCCATCAAGTCGACTCCCAGGAATCTCAAGAATATCTTCTTTTCCTCAGGAATCCCTTCCGGGACAGCAATCTGTATCGGCACTCCTAAAGCATTGGCAATGCAAGCCAAAGCAATTCCGGTATTACCGGATGACGGCTCCGCCACCGTCCGGCCGCCTATTTCCAACCCCTTCATCATTTCATTGACAATTCGGTCTTTCACCGAACCAAACGGGTTGTATTTTTCCAGCTTGAGATAGATTTCGAAGTCTTTGTTCGGGTTGATCCCGTTAACCCTGACTATCGGCGTTGGATTCTCCGGACTGGCGATTAACTGGGTAATATCAGAATAAACCCTTAAAGTATGATCCAATTCGCCGGTCTGTTTAGTGGTATCCGCCATGATTTCCTCCAATTTTGTTTGTATTCTGCCCCCAGCCTCCGGCCAGGCCCTCACAAGATCTTTATCTTTTATGTTCCAGAACGATCACCCTCAAACAGCCAGGTGGACAGATAACGCTCACCGGTATCAGGCATGATCACGACGATAAGCTTACCCTCATTTTCGGGTCTCCTGGCCACTTCAATGGCTGCCCAGGTGGCCGCCCCCGATGATATGCCAGCCAGTATCCCTTCTTCTCTGGCCAGTCTTCTGGTCATTATTCCGGCATCTTCATTATTTACCTTAACTATTTCATCAATGAAATCCGTTCTGAGGATATCGGGCACAAAACCGGCCCCGATACCCTGAATCTTGTGGGCTCCCGGCTTTCCTCCTGAAAGTACCGGGGAATCAACCGGCTCAACGGCAATGGCCTTAAACTCCGGTTTCCTCTGTTTGATAACTCCGGCGACTCCGGTGATCGTCCCCCCGGTTCCGACTCCGGAGATCAGAATGTCCATCTGGCCATCGGTATCCCGCCATATTTCTTCCGCGGTGGTCAGCCGGTGTATTTCCGGATTGGCCGGGTTCTTGAATTGCTGGGGCATAAAGTAGTTGGTATTTTCCTCTACCATCTGCTCCGCTCTTCTGATAGCCCCGGGCATCCCCTCGGCCCCGGGGGTCAGCACTAATTCGGCACCAAAGATAGAGAGAAGCTGCCTCCGTTCCAAGGACATGGTGTCAGGCATGGTGAGGATAAGCCGATAACCCCTGGCGGCACAGACAAAAGCAATAGCGATACCGGTATTCCCGCTGGTGGGTTCAACAATAACCGTATCATTGTTGATAAGTCCCTTGTCCTCAGCATCCACAATCATGGCTACACCAATCCTGTCCTTGACGCTGGATATGGGGTTAAACGACTCAAGTTTTCCGACGACCTCTGCCTTCACCCCATCGGTAACGCGGTTCAAC
>NYYM01000049.1 GCA_002685815.1 Dehalococcoidales bacterium
CGTCAATGTCAATGTCCTCATAGACTGACATTTTCACTGAACAGCTACTTACTGACATAATCGTTGCACATCCACACACTTTCACTCCGCCCTTGACAGATAAGCGACATACGACTAAGATGCGCTGCATCTCATTGTCAAAAATTGAGTGCTAGCAAGTAATATCGATTGTGCCTACTAGTTTTAGGGAGAAAATGATGACCTTGGTCAAAACATCCAATCTGTGGTTGCTGGGCATCGTTTGCCTGATGGCTCTGTTCGCAGTTGCCTGCGGCGCCGACGAATCAGAACCGGCGCCTGCTGCCGCAGCACCGACTGCCCGTGCGGCTGCGCCGGCGGCTGCGCCGGCGGCGACTGCCACACCTGTGCCTGGTAAGCGAGGTAAGCAGGGCGTTATGCAAGCCCCGCCGACTCCGAAAGCTGTTCCCGCACCTGCGACCCAGGCAAAGCCGACTCAAGAGAGTCTCACCTTAACAGTGGGAATGAAAAGTGTCGGAGTGCCTCTGTTTAGGGGCCAGGAGGGTGCATACCCAAGGAACAGAACCCACTGGACCCTTGGAGTGGGCGAGACTCTAACTTACTGGGAACCTGGTACAGAGACAGTCACCGGCATGATTGCGGAAACATGGGAATTTACTAGCGACATGGAGGAGTTTGTGTTCCATGTACGAAAGAATGTCCCTTTCCACAAAGGCTGGGGCGATGTCACTGCTGAAGACGTCGTATACACATATAATGACGTCGGTGCGGATAACCCTAACACTAAACATGACAATGGTACCGAAGTAAGTCAGTCATATCATCCATGGTATGTGAAAGATGAGTACACGGCTGTAGCTCCTATCAAAACAGTCAGGCTAACGTGGGGTGAGTGGGATATCAACAGAGAAAACTCATCCGCGAATGCCATTTTCAGCAAGAAGGTATTTGACGAGAAGGGACCTGAGGAATCAATTACTACAATGGTAGCAACGGGCCCCTATGAAGCACAAGAATGGAAGGCCGGTGAAGAATTCATAGGCAGTGCAGTTCCTAACCACTGGAGAATACAGCCTGCTTTCCAAACGTTGCACGCGATAGAAGTTCCCGAAGAAACAACTTTGCTTGCTATGGTCAGAAATGGCCAAGTGGATATAGCAGAGATGTCAGTGAAGAATATTGGACTTCTAGCCGGTGAAGGTTTTGATGTGAACGACAGCCTTGGAATGGCTTGGACTCAAGTTATCTTCTACGCTGGAAACTACTGGGAGCGTCTACACAATGAAACCGGGGAAGTTGTCCCAGTGCAACCGGGTTTTAATCCTGAGTCCCCTTGGATAGGCGATCCTTACGATTATGATGGCGGAGATCCAGCTGACCAAGGAACCTTTAACTGGGACACTGACTCAATGCAGAATGCTCTAAAGGTTCGTCAGGCTCTTGACATGGCGATTGATCGCGACGCTATTAACAACGTCATCTTCGCCGGTCTTGGTAAGAGAGCCGATATGATGGGTGTCCCGAACGAAAATCCTATTTTCAAAGACAGGTGGATAAACGAGTACAATCCTGACAAAGCTAAACAATTATTATCTGACGCAGGATATCCTGACGGATTCACAATGCCTTATTTCTTCCCACCGGACTTTGGGTTGGTTTCGCCAGAAGCTGCGGAAGCGGTTGCGAATATGTGGGAAAATATAGGTATTGACGTAGAGATAGAAAGAACTGCATACACAACCAGGCGCCCTACGATGATAAAGAGGGAGATAAATCTACCATGGTACTGGATGTCTGGAATTGATAAAGTGGACTACGATGCCGAGCAAACTTGGTTAGCTACTGCGCACGTTGGTTGGCAGCCAGGTATGCAGGTGCCAGGACTCTGGGATTTCAGGGACCGTCTACATGAGGCCGTCGACACAGGCGATCGAGCTGAAGTGGAAAAGATTGTGGATGAGAGAAGTGATTTCCTACAGAAGATCATGATAATGTCACCTCTAGCGGACATGCCAAAATTGGCTGTGGCTAACCCAGATACTGTGAAAGCTAAGAGTGACCAGTGGATCATGTACTCAGAGCACTCTGGACAGCTCAACAACTTTGAGACTATACAACCGGCTGACTAACAAAGTACGGAGCCTTGCCGGTTGAGATTGGATCGATGACACCATAACCGGCACCATCAAAACCTACTTGTTATAACCAACGTGTGTATATCAACGACAGATACCGAGCACGTCCAACGGTTCTCACCCCTTTCGGAGTGAGAACCGTTGGCTTAAGATGAGGCTAAAGGGAACTGTGTATTGTTATTATTCGTAATAAGGAGAGCTCTCTATACCATTTTTTCTCTCATAGCTGCGACAGCTATAGTTTTCTTCCTCTCCAGAGCCCAAGGAGACCCTCGTAACGTTCTCATCACAGGGTATTTCAGCCAAGAGATCTGGGAAGCTTGGGGGGAATCTATGGGCTTGGACAAACCTTTGATTGTCCAATATTTAATATGGCTCAAGAATGCATGCCTAGGTGACTTCGGCACTTCAATAAACGCTGCTCGTCCCGCTAGGGATCTTATCATGGATAGAATTCCGGCCACATTGCAATTGGCCGGTGTATCTTGGATTTTATCATTTGTAATAGGAATACCTCTTGGTGTTCTTTCGGCGGTTCGCAGAGCTTCTTTTTGGGATTATTTCGCCAGGATCTTCGCCCTTATTGGACAGGCCCTACCTCCATTCTGGTTAGGGCTAATGCTAATACTTATATTTTCTGTTCAATTTGACTTATTTCCCGCTGGCACAAGAGGTGGCCCTCTGCATTATGTACTTCCTTGTATCACTCTAGCGTGGACGGCAGCTTCGGGTAACGTGCGCTTAATGAGATCAGCCATGCTTGAAGTACTCGACTCAGAATTTGTCAAACTTGCAAGAGCAAAAGGTGCTGGCAACTCCCGTGTCATTTGGAAACATGCTGCCAGGAACGCCCTGATTGCTCCATTAACTTATTCTGGGTTGATATTAGCTGCTTTTATGGCTGGAACGGTGGTGACAGAAACAGTTTTCGCTTGGCCTGGAATTGGTAGATTGGCGGTCGATTCGGTCATGCAGACCGATTTCCCTGTTATGACAGGTGTGGTGTTGATGTTGACCGCGATATATCTAGTTGTCGCTTTTGCCATCGACATCTGCTACGCACTCATCGACCCAAGAATTAGGATATCCTAATGGCAAGTCCGTCACTAATAATTGAAGAACTGCAAAAACAACCTAACTGGTTTGCCCGAAAAATGAGGGACCTACCTGTTGTTCCTATTGCGATACTTTCCATAATTCTTTTCGCAGCTATATTTGCTCCTCTCATTTCCCCTCACGATCCAGAATTTATGACATTGGCTGACAGGAACGCAAAGCCATTTTGGTACGATAACTCAACCGGTAAATTTCCCCTTGGCGCTGATGCTCTTGGAAGAGATATATTGAGCCGTATAATATATGGCACAAGAATATCCCTCCTGGTTAGTTTCGTCGCAATCGTAACTGGTGTGGTTATAGGTGGAACTCTGGGCATGATTGCTGGCTATCTAGGCTCTCATATTGATGAATTCATTATGAGGTTATGCGATATCTCCCTAGCTATCCCTTACATATTAATCGCTTTAGTCGCTGTGATAATTTTCGGTCAAAGCATACCTGTGTTGCTTGCTATTTTGGCTTTTTCGACATGGAGTGCGTTTGCACGTCAAATAAGAGGTGAAACACTTGTCCTAAAAGAATTGGATTATGTCGCTCTAGCGAAAGTGGCAGGAGCGTCTCAATTTAGGATACTGGTTCGGCATATATTTCCGGGGGTGGTGAACACAATCATTGTGATTGCGACGCTTCGAGTAGGTGCTGTAATCATGTTTGAAGCTATATTGAGTTACTTGGGTGCTGGAATACCGCCCCCTACCCCCTCATGGGGCTCGATGGTGTCGGACGGAAGGGATTATTTGCCCACGGCATGGTGGATTGCTTTTTTCCCGGGACTGGCTATATTCCTCACCGTAACCGCGTTGAACTTTCTAGGAGATTGGCTTAGGGATAAACTCGACCCAAGATTAAGACAATCAGTTTAGACGCGAGTTGTTTGAAATCATTGATATAATGCCAGGAACAGTTGCTTAGTTTAATGAACTCTAGAAAATGAACTCACGAACAACTATCTAACTTTCTAATATTGATGACTGAAGGCTGCTGAATGCCGTTGGTTGAAACATACTCCAAACATTTGCGAGGTAGGATAGAGACNCCCCAGGTCGGAGGTGCCAGGCGATGCGAGGACGAACGGATCCCAAAACATCGATGCTGGCTTCATGGGCATCGAAGGTCACGTCGAAACATCCCCTGCGTACCATCCAGGCGGTGTTTAACAAAGCCTCTGCGGAGTTGTCGGTAACCTTCGACGGCATGTATGCCGGGGTGGGGCGGATTTCCATATTCAGCCTGAGCGACTTCTGAAGGTGCCGTTGTTTAACCACCCTCTACTCCGTTTACTCCGTTCGCTGCGAGAGGGCCTTCTGCGAGGAATAGGACTACGTTCTTCTGTTCCGCTGATTCCCTAGACATCATGGAGCCGAGCATTGACCCCGCGGTGTTCACCAAGAACCGCAAGCAGTTGCTCGAGCACCGGTTTGGGTAGGCATTGGTCGACGAGATGGTGTTGGAAGCTGACCAGCACAGCCTGCTGTCGGACGAGCACTTTTCACGGTGGACGGCACGTTGATCGAAGCGGCAGCCAGCCTCAAAAGCTTTAGGTGTAACGATGGCGACCCGCCGGCGACAATAGACGATGATCCAGGGAATCCATCAGTGGACTTCCTCCATAGGGAATATCGCCGCAATGACAACCACCAAAACAGCACAGTCCCTGAGGCCCGGCTGTTCAAAAAGGGAAAGGCAAGGAAGCCAGGTTGGCATTTTGGGCCCGGGTCCTGATGGAGAATCGCCATGGGATGTTGGCGGACTTCCAANTGAGCTTGACCACGGGTACGGCGGAACGCGGTATCATGCCAGACTTGTTGTACCAAGCCCGGGAGAAGGGCTCCCATCCCAAGACGCTAGGAGAGGTGTGGCCGCAACTATAGCAGGGNCTGCGAGAACAGATATGCGGGAACCGCAGGGTCACCACCCCACGTGGCGTAGAACACGCCACGTAGACCGAGTGTCAATGATATCCAACCACCACCGAGGCTATGGTCTGAGCCAGTGGGCAAGGAAGCGGGTGGAAGAGATCTTTGGGTGGATGAAAACGGTGAGAGGGTTCCGCGCCGTACCCGTATAGAAGACTGGACCGGTCTGGCCTGTCGGGGTACCCAGTGACCGATGCCTACAATCTGGTGCGAATGGTCAAGCTGCTGAGTTAGAAAGAGGAGAATCCAGCCACGCAGGTTGAGTGAGTTAGCCCTGCCGTATTGCGCCCAGCAGCCCGAATATGGGGCTGTTCGACTACCAATCGGGTCTGAAAACGTCGTTCAGACACCTTGACCTCGTCAGAAAACGCCACAAATAGGCCTACCATACATCATTGGTTACCTCATCTGCAGTCAGACCCCATTCTTCCACAGTCCCCTGGATCGCTTGGGTTCCTTCATATCTCGCTTTTTCGTAACAAGATTTTGATACGAAAAAAGCGAGATAAATATGAGAGTGAATATTAGTGACATTCTCAGCCATTTATAAAACTGGACTTACGTCGATTGTCGCCGCTCTGCCGTTTTTTGTGTCTTACTTGATAGCTGAAGCGAAGGCATACGATGGCCTGGCAAATTGCGTTAACTGTTATTCGTATGAACCATACACCGATTATTGGGGTGAATTACTCGCCCCAGTTATTGAGTCGGGCCTGCTGATGTCAATCGGCAGCTGGTTCTGGGTTTTTGGACTGGTCTGGAGTATTGCGGTCCTTGTTTTATCTATGTACAAAGGTACTCCGAGTGTAGGTATAATTTTCTCGCTTTTGGTCGTAATTTTATTCGCTGTATCTAGTTGTTCTCTAAATGCGGCGAACTCAAATTGGTTCTAATTCACCAATCCTCGAGGCTCTCGGCTGGGGTGGCGTTTGGTGCCGTATTGTTCAGCGCCACGGGCGGCTACACGGCCATCTGGATCTACGGCCTGGCCGGTTACGTCGCCGCCGCCTTGCTCATCCTCGCCGCCCACCATCCAACGCTGCTGAAGCAGCATGAGATCGAGAGCGACGTGCCGCGGTCCTGACCGCCGCCAACGGCGCATCTCGTCGGGAAATGAGTTGCTCACCAATTTGTCTATCGCGTTGGCGATGTCGGCAGCAACGCCAACGACCATGCATCAATCGAAGCATTGCTCCACGACGAAATGGGCCAATCAGGCTAGGCCCGTGGGGGTGATCCTTCTTTTTGGCGAGCCCATCAACAAGAACCAATGCCGCAACTTCGCCATGCACCAGCCATCAAACTGCGCCCAGGATCTTCTGTCTCACCTCGGTACTCAAGGCGATTCGTCTCAGAATTGTACACCGATTTCAGGCAGACCCATGCAGACAATCTTGTTGCCGGTCAGGCTTTGTTCCATAATGAACCCGAAGCCGAGAAGGCCTGATAGGTTGTCGTAGATCAAGATCACCCTTACGCCTCTCGGTCTTGCCTCAGACAAAATCTGCCCAGGAGGAGTGATGCTTGCAGCATGCGCAATTGCGTCCCATTGGGCAGGTGGCCAGGGTCGGG
>NYYM01000050.1 GCA_002685815.1 Dehalococcoidales bacterium
TCATGCTTTAATGTCACTGACTCTGACCCCTGTCGTATTTGCAGCAGTCTTGAGCGCGACCGTAACAAGATATGCATTGTTGAGCAGCCTCAGGACATCTTGGCCCTGGAGCACACCAGGATTTACAAGGGACTCTACCACGTGCTTCACGGCGCCATCTCCCCCACCGAAGGAGTGGGGACCAATGACATTAGGATCAGGGAGCTTCTGGAACGATTGAGAAACAACCAGGTGGATGAGGTTATTTTGGCTACCAATACCAATCTGGAGGGGGAGCAGACCGCTCTCTACCTGAACCAGCTTGTTTCACCATTGGGGATCAAACTTACCCGCCTCGCCAGAGGACTGCCCTTCGGTACCGAACTGGAGTACGCTGACGATGTTACCCTTACCAGGGCTATTGAGGGCAGGCAGGAATTCTAGAGGTTGCTAAAAGATGACAAACAGCTTTGGGGGATACTATGATCAGGAGTTCGTGGCCGAGTCTTATGACTTGGAATATGACCATCTCCGCAGCAAGATCAGAGACGTTGATTTCTACACTGACTATTCAAAGCGGTCTGGAGGGAGTCTTTCGCTTTGTCGTCTTTTCCGAGAATTATGGGATTGAGAAACCTGGCCCGCGAATATTTCATATCGCTCTGGAGAAGGCTGGCTGTTCCGGGCAGCAATTGTTGAATGTTAGTGATTCATTGAAAAATGACGTTGTCGGGGCCATCGATGCAGGCGTCAGATCCGTTTGACTCAATCGCAACAACATGAACACCGCTCCTGATATTCAGATGGACCGTGAAATAAAATCGCTGGCAGAATTGATTGAACTTCTCTGAAAGGTGCCGATGACCAGCCCTCGTAATTATCAGACTGAAGCCGTTGTCATCAAGAAGACTAAGTTGGGAGAGGCGGACAGTATACTTACTCTCTATACTCCCCGGCTTGGTAAGATACAGGGCTTTGCCAAGAGCCTGCGCAAACCCAAAAGTAAGATGGCCGGACACCTGGAACTGCTGACTCATACTATGGTGGTCTTTGCCCGGGGTCGGAATCTTGATGCTATAACCGGCAGCCAGACCATCACCAGTTTTCTTCCTTTGAAAACTAACCTGGAGCTTGCTTCCCGGGCGCTTTACGCTACCGAACTGGTTGACCAGTTCACCCCCGGGCATGTTGAAAATCATCCTCTTTTTCTGTTACTGCTGGAAACGCTGGGACACCTGTCACAGGCAAGTGATAGCGAGATCGCACTGCGCCATTTTGAACTTCATCTTCTTAATGAAGTCGGCTATCGTCCTCAGCTTCAGCATTGTCTTTCTTGCCGAACGACCCTGGATCCCGTTGTCAATTCATTCTCTCCTTCCGCCGGAGGTACCCTCTGTCCTGATTGTTCTCACGCTCAGTCTCTGACCCAACCCCTCTCAGTGAATGCCCTGAAAGTGCTGCGCTTACTTCAGGACAGCGATTACACCACTGTCAGCCGGCTAAGAATTACCCCGGAACTGTCCGGTGAACTGGAAGGGGTGACCAGAACCTACCTAAGATACCTTTTGGAGAGGGAAGTGAAGTCAGTTGCCTGGTTGGATACTTTGAAAGGACCCCGCTGAGCCGCAACATCGACTGAGGCTAATTTCGGGACACTGAAGTCTTGACTACCTGGGCCAAGTAGCCTACCATAGAGACTGTCCGGTAAAGGAATCGAGTGGAATTGGCACAATCTCCACGTTTGACAATTGGCGGTATTGGACTGGTTGTCGGCTTTGGCTTTGAAATTTATTAGAGAAATCGAGATTAGGAAACAGCCTGAAACGGAGTGGGCGGTAAAAGATGACGTCTAGATCAGACCAGATAGCTCAGCAACGATTGGAAAAGCTGGAACGGATTCGTGACCAGGGTATCAACCCATATCCCAACCGGTATCAGCCTGGCCACACTACCCAACAGGCCGTGGCTCTGCTCGCCCAGAATGATGCCGGCCTAAATAACAAGGATTGGGTCCAGATTGCCGGTCGCATTATGGCCCAGCGTTCTATGGGCAAGAGCGCCTTTATGGATATTCACGATTCTTCGGGCAAGATGCAGTTATTATTTCAGGACATAAACCAGTTTGACGAGAATAAGTTAAACCTCTTCAAGGACCTTGATATCGGCGACGTTATCGGAATTGAAGGTAATTTGTTGCGTACCAAGACCGGTGAAGCTACGGTGCGTGTAGGCGATTTCACCTTGCTCTCTAAATCTCTCCGCCCTCTGCCGGAAAAGTGGCATGGGCTTACTGATGTTGAAACCCGATACCGCCAGCGTTACCTTGACCTTATCAGCAACCCGGAGACCAGGGAGACATTCAAGGTGCGCAGTCAAGTTATTGCCGCTGTGAGACAATTCCTCAACCAGCGTGGTTTTATGGAAGTGGAAACGCCTATCTTGCAGGCTTCGGCCGGCGGCGCTCTGGCCCAACCGTTCGTCACCCATCACCAGGCTCTCGGCCAGGACTTCTACCTGCGTATTGCCACCGAGCTCCATCTCAAGCGCCTGATTGTCGGCGGTTTTGACAAGGTATACGAGATTGGCCGTACCTTTCGTAACGAAGGCATCGATACCCGGCACAACCCCGAGTTCACCATGCTGGAGAGTTATGAAGCCTATGCCGACTATAATGATGTCATGAAAATGGTCGAGGAAATGGTATATGAAGTTGGCCGCCAGGTTCTTGACAGCGATGATGTGGAGTACGCTCAGAACNTCATTAACTTGAAGCCACCCTGGCGGCGCATCAGCCTGCGCCAGNCGATCATAGAATACGGTGGTATCGACTTTGTTAAATATCCCACTGCCTCCGGACTGCGGGAGAAAATGCGCTCGATGAAGATTGAAGCAGACACTGAGAAGAACTGGGCAAAACTGGTGGACGAGCTTCTCTCCACCGTGGTAGTGCCCAAGCTGATCCAGCCGACCTTCATCACGGACTACCCTGTTTCGATGTCACCGTTGGCCAAGAATAAGCCAAGTGAAGAGCGGGTGGTGGAGCGTTTTCAGCCATACGCCGCCGGCCTGGAACTCGGTAATGCCTACAGTGAGTTGAACGACCCCATTTTGCAGCGGGAACGCTTTGAAGAACAATTGAGAGACCGCCAGGCAGGAGATGAGGAAAAATGGACCATTGATGAGGACTTCCTNCTGGCCCTGGAATATGGCATGCCCCCCACCGGCGGCCTCGGTATAGGTATCGACCGCCTAGTGATGCTGCTCACCAACCAGCAATCAATCCGCGAGGTCATTCTATTTCCTCAGCTGAGAGATAGGTCATAGGGGGAAGATGCGGTCTTGGGGCAAAAATTCCTTCTTGCAAACCGGAAGTATTAAGTTCTTCGAGTCTTGCTTGGGGACTTTGACGGGGCGATGCCCCTGACACTAAATCAGGGAGAGTGAGGGACGGAGTCCCTCACAAACAAACACTTCCCCCGATTTCATCGGGGGAATAAAGGGGATGGGGTTAAAACAATATGACTCTTTTGACCCTAAAATGACCTCATGACAAAAGGGAATTTTGAAGGGCGAGAGTAAGATAAACAACTATGCTTGACCTGAAATTCATCCGTGAAAACATAAACATGGTGCGAGTGGCAGTTGGCAACCGTCAGGATAGCGCTCCTCTGGACGAAATCCTGGAACTGGATGCGGCTCGGCGAGCGAAAGTTCAGAAGTTGGACAATTTGCGGCAAGAGAGAAATTTACTGTCAAAAAGAGGCGGAAGCAAAGAAGATAGTTCAAGTGCCCAACCTACTATCATTAAACAAGAAGAAGGACAACTACCGATCATAGATTTTGAAAAGTATTATCCTCCACAGGAACAAGGCCGCCGGCTTAGAGTTCAAATACAAGAGATTGAAGACGAGGTCAGAAACCTGGATACCGCCCTGGAAGACTTGCTGCTCCAGGTGCCGAATCTGCCCCACCCCTCTGTCCCCGTGGGAAAGGATGAAAATGATAACGTGCAGATCCGCTCCTGGGGAGAGGTGCCCAAGTTTGATTTTGAGCCCCTGCCCCATTGGCAGCTTGGTGAGTCTTTGGGAATCATTGATTTTGAGCGGGGGGTGAAGATTTCCGGCAGCCGCTTTTACCTTCTCAAAGGGCTGGGAGCCCGCCTGCAGAGGGCCCTCATTGCCTTCATGCTTGACCTTCACACAAGTGAGCACGGCTATCTCGAGGTATACCCGCCTTACATGGTCAAAAGGGATACAATGACAGCCTCGGGAAACCTGCCTAAATTTGTTGATAACCTCTACCATGATGAGGAAGATGATCTCTGGTTTGTGCCTACGGCTGAGGTGCCCGTCACCAGCCTCTACCGTGATGAAATCATCTTGCCCGGGGTTTTACCTATCCGGTACGTTGCCTATACTGCCTGCTTTCGGCGGGAAAAAATGTCGGCTGGCAAGGATACCCGTGGGTTGAAAAGGGGTCACCAGTTCGATAAGGTGGAGATGTACAAATTCGTCGAACCGGAGACATCTGACCAGGAACTGGAGAACTTGCAGGCTGATGCTGAGGACGTCTGCCGTCGATTGGGGCTTCCCTATCGTGTCCTGGAACTCTGCACCGGGGAGATCGGCTTCCAGTCGGCCAGGACTTATGATATTGAGATGTGGGCGTCGGGTTGTGCCGAGTGGTTGGAGGTAAGCTCCTGCTCGACCTGTGGTGATTTTCAGGGTCGTCGGGCCAATATCCGCTACCGCCCCACCCCTGACGCCAGACCTCACTTCGTTCATACTCTGAACGGCTCCGGGCTTGCTCTGCCCCGGGTTATGATTGCCATAATGGAGAACTACCAGCAGGTTGACGGCACCATCCGCGTTCCGGATGTCCTTCGGGACTTTGTCGGTACCGACGTCATCAGATAGAGGTCCCTGCCCCATTTCGCGGGAGACCTTCTGCTGCTCAAATCAGGCAGAACCGGATTATGACTAACTGTGGTTTGAGATAGCCCTTTCCGGGCGCGCCGCGTCACTGACTCGCTCGTCCCCGGATAGAAATTTTCGTTCCTTACCGCTATAATACTCTTGTTTCAGGAAAGGAAAGGGTTGTGAGATGAAGTATCGTAAGTTTGGTAAACTGGACTGGGAAGTATCCGCTCTCGGTTTCGGGGTCATGCGCCTGCCCACCACAGATGGAGACCCCGCCCATATTGATAAGCCGGAGGCCATCCGGATGATTCGTTACGCCATCGACCAGGGCATGAACTATCTGGATACCGCCTACATGTACCATTCTGACCAGAGTGAGAGTCTGGTCGCAGAAGTGCTTAAAGACGGTTATCGCCAAAAGGTCAGGGTGGCTACTAAAATGCCCGTCAGTATGGTGGAGGCGCCCGAGGATTTCGACCGTTTTTTCGATGAACAATTGAGACGTTTGCAGGACGATAAGGTGGATTTCTACCTGCTGCACGGCTTGAACGCTCCGGTCTGGAAAAAATCCCTGGATTTTGGTATCATTCCCTGGGCTGAAGAACTGATGACCCTGGGACGTATTGACCGTTTCGGTTTCTCCTTTCATGATGACTATCAGGTTTTCAAAGACATTGTGGATGCTTATGATAACTGGACCTTCTGCCAGTTGCAGTATAACTACATGGATGTTGATTTTCAGGCCGGCCGTCGTGGCATCGAATATGCCGCCGCCAACGGACTGGCGGTAGTGGTAATGGAACCGCTCCGGGGAGGTATGCTGACCAAAGAGCCTCCTCCGGCAGTAGCCGAGGTCTGGGGGGACAATGCCTTGCAGCAGCGTTCCCGGGTTGAATGGGCTCTCCAGTGGATATGGGACCAGCCGGAAGTCTCCCTGATCCTCAGTGGAATGAGCACTATGGCCCAGGTAGAGGAAAACTGCTCCTTTGCTGACCGCTCTGCGCCGGGGTCTCTCACTGCCGATGAACTGGCTCTCGTCGGCCGGGTTCGTGAAGCCTATCAGGGACTGATCCCTGTTCCCTGCACCGCCTGTGGCTACTGTTTGCCCTGCAGCAGTGGGGTGGAGATCCCCCGTATTTTTCAGGTGCTCAATGATGCTACCATGTACGGGGACTTGGAGATGGGCAAGTTACGTTACCAGGGGCACCTGGGGCTGAAAGCGGAGGAATGCGCCGACCGCTGTATTGAATGCGGGGAGTGCCTGGAACTTTGCCCCCAGGGGATACCCATCATAGACTGGCTGAAAGAAGCCCACGCCCGGCTCAAACTGGAGCAGTAACGGCCGCAACAACCATCGTTCTGGAGGGGTGTCCGAGAGGCCTAAGGAGGCGGTCTTGAAAACCGCTGTCATGCAGGTGACCGTGGGTTCGAATCCCACCCCCTCCGCCACTAAGATGGCCTTCCTCATTTATCCTTCCCCCCGCCACCCCACCGGGCCGTCCGAGAGGGGCGAAGCCCCTCCCCAAAACTACTTCCCTCTCTCATCTTAAAGGCTGTCCTTGATGGTTCAAGCCCGAAGGAAGAGGGGACTAGGGGGGTGAGGTCACTTGGATTATTCTCTTGCTTACCTGTCTATTGAAACACTATTCAGCTTGACCAGCCCCATCGGATTCAGGTCGTATCCCTTGACATAAGGCTTGACCAGCACAAAGTTCCGTCCGAACCACAGTGGCAGGCAGGCGGCATCATCAACCATCATTTGCTCGGCCTCCTGATACAGCACCAAGCTTAGCTCTCTGTCCAGTTCTACCCCGGCCCTCTCCAGCAGGGCATCAACCTTGGGGTTATTGTACTCTCCGTAATTGGTTTCAGACTGGCTGTGGAACAGAATTTCCAGGAAGTCCTGGGGATGAGGATAATCGGCAATCCAGCCCATATCAAACATCTCGTCCTTTTCTGTTTTTAGGTGATAAAGGAACCGCTCCGGCTCCAATTGTCTCACCGTCACCTCCACTCCCAGGTTCTGACGCCATTCATGAATAACCGATTCCAGGTCCCGGGATATTAGCCCCCCCCAGCCGATAGTGGTCAGGGTGATGGGCGGCAGACCGGCCACGCTGCCGTATTTGGATTTCCGTATCAACTCTTTTGCTCCGTCTACATCCAAACCCAATCCTGACAGAGCTTCATTAAAGCCGGGTATACCCGGTGGCAGGATGCCATCGGCTTGTTCCATCGTATCCCTGAACACCAGGGAGACCAGCTTGTCTTTGTCTATCGCCTGAGAGAAGGCGCGGCGGATATTGACATCATCAAAGGGCGGCTTGGTAGCATTAAAGCCGATATAGAAAAAGCTCAACTCGGGGATCGTGACCAACTCTTCGTGAAATGGGCCGGCCTTGTCGGTGACCCTGTCCATGTAGGTAGCAGAAGTACTGGCGATGTCGATTTGGCCTGTCTCGTACATGTTCATCGGCACCCCGCTCAGAATATTAAAGACAATGGAACCGATCTCCGCCAGCTTGCCGTAATACTGGTCGTTCCTCTCCAGAACGAGGCGGCTCCCTTCACTCCATTCCTTCAACTTAAAAGAACCGGTGCCGTTGGGTTTACTCCACCAGTTCCTTCCCGGCCTGACATTGTTACTGTCAACCACGTAGGCGGTGGGGTAGGTTAGCTTGGATAAGAAATAGGACTTGGGAGCGTCTATGGTTACTTCAAGAGTGTAATCGTCAACAACCCTGACCCCGCTGATTTCGTTGCTTTCACCGGCCAGCACCTCGCTTACCCCTACAATATCGCCCAGATAGCTGGCGGCCGTCAGTGAACCGGTGTCCGGGTCAGCGGCTCGATCCCATGAGTACTTAAAATCTTCGGCCTTGACCTCTCTGCCGTCGTGAAACCTGACATCTTGGCGTAGTTCAAAAGTATAGGTTCTGCCGTCATCACTTACCGTCCAGTCATGGGCTATATCCGGGGCCGGCTCCAGATTGTCATCCAGGGCCACCAGACCGCTGAATAACTGAATCACGTATTCGTGGGAGGTGGCGTCACCGGAAATGGCCGGGTCAAGCGTATGGGGGTCGATGCCATAGAGGTTGAGTACACCCCCTTCACTTACCGGGTTCAGTAATTCATCTACCTCAAGTAGCTGACAGCCATTCAGCAGGCTGAACATCAGGACTACTGAAACCATTGTGAATAAGATTCTCTTTAACATAATATTGCTACCGAATAATTATTAGAATGTCCAGGTTCCTACGCCTTTTTTCATCAAGACACCTTTTTGGAAATATCCCGAAACTTTTGCATCGCTTCTTCGGTCCTGATCCTACCGGCCGATAGGTCATCACTGATACTCTCTACCTTGTCTAGGTATTCCTCGAAGTGTTTCACCTGGTTCAGACCCACCGGCAACGAGAGCATTCGCTTGATATCTTCTCCGTAGGATTCTGGAAGGTTCTCTCCAACCGCTTTTTCTCTAGCCTCTATCTCGGCTTGCTTTTTAGCCTGTTCCTCGGTTTGCCTGGCTTTCTTCTTCTTCTTCTCTTCTCTTCTCTTCTCTTCTCTTCTCTTCTCTTCTCTTCTCTTCTCTTGGGCCCTGGGC
>NYYM01000051.1 GCA_002685815.1 Dehalococcoidales bacterium
CACTACCACTAGTTTCATTTCTCACCTTTGGGGGAGGCAGTCATATTCTGATAGCTTCCCTACAGTAAAATATCAGTCCTTTGTTGAATCCAGTAGTTCTTTTTAATTACAGCCCTTTGCCGGCGATGTAAGAGGCGAGGTCACCTAAACGGCAGCTATAGCCCCACTCATTATCATACCAGGCGAGAACCTTAACCATATTATCGCCGATGACCATAGTGCTGGCGACATCAACGATAGAGCTGGCGGGGTTGCCCTTAAAATCAACGCTGACCAACTCCTCCTCACAGTATTCTATGATACCTGATAATGGGGGTTTAGCCGCCGCCGCCTCAAGAGCCTGGTTGACCTGCTCTTTAGTAACGCTTTGAGCCAGTTCAACTACGAAGTCAACAATGGACACGGTGGTCGTCGGAACCCTGATGGCTAAGCCGTCAACTTTACCCAGAAGCTCAGGGATGATCACACAAACCAATCTGGCGGCGCCGGTAGTGGTGGGAATCATGCTGACACCGGCCGCCCTGGCCCGGCGTAGGTCACTGTGCACCGTGTCCAGAATTCTCTGATCTCCGGTATAAGCGTGAATGGTGGTCATCAAACCTTTGTTTATTCCGAAGCTCTCCTGTAACACTTTGGCCACCGGGGCGATACAGTTGGTTGTGCAGGATGCATTTGAAATAACATGATGTTTCTCTGGGTCATATATATCATGGTTCACGCCCATGACAATGGTTACGTCTTCGTTACGAGCCGGGGCTGAAATAATCACCTTTTTGGCTCCACCCTCACGGTGAGCGGCCGCCTTGGTAGCATCGGTGAAAAACCCCGTCGACTCTATCACTATGTCTACGCCGTAATCACCCCAGGCTATCTTGGCCGGATCACGTTCAGCGATCACACTTATCTTCTTACCATCGACGGTGATAGCATCGNCAGAGGCTTCCACGGTACCCGGATAGGCCCCAAAATTACTGTCCCATTTCAAGAGGTGGGCGTTGGTCCCAGTGTCTGTAAGGTCATTGACGGCAACTATCTCAAGGTCACCGCCGTGATACTTGTTGATTGACCTAAAGGTCAGTCTGCCAATACGGCCGAAGCCATTTATACCGATTTTGGTTGTCATCTGGACCCTCCTCGTAATTTCATTCAGTTCGATTTTACCATTGCTAGTCTACCAGTTATGCCGATAGTAGACAATACCATCCCGGGAAGATAACGATACTCTGCTTTCAATTTCCTTGATTTCAGGTGAGCCAGTGTTTCAGAAACGGCCATCCGCTGGTACCAGGAGGACAAATCATGAAACTTAACTCCACCCTGCACAGGCATCCAGATAATTTCAGTCATTCATACTATCCCTTTTTTAGGCGGGAGAATGCTGTCATCCCGGCAAAAACAGCCCGCTGCCCCAGTTCGTCTTCGATTCTTAGCAAACGATTATATTTAGCGGTGCGCTCGGAGCGACAGGGAGCGCCAGTTTTGATCTGACCGGTATTCAGACCTACAGCCAGATCAGCAATAGTGGTGTCTTCCGTCTCTCCCGAACGATGGCTGATGACCGTGGTCCAGCCCGCCTGCTTGGCCATCTCAATAGCAGCAACCGTCTCCGTAAGCGTGCCAATCTGATTAGGTTTGATAAGAATAGAATTAGAGGCTTTTAGATCAATACCTTTGCTCAAGCGGCTGACATTAGTAGTGTAAAGGTCATCACCAACCATCTGGACTTTATGGCCCAATCTCTGGGTCAACAACTGCCAACCNTCCCAGTCGTCCTCAGCCATCCCGTCTTCAATGCTGATAATAGGGTAGTCCGATGCCCAGCCCTCATAAAAATCCACCATTTCAGCAGTGCTCAAGGAGAGTNCTTCTCTCTCCAGGCTATAGAGGCCATCCCGGTAGAATTCGCTGGCCGCTGGGTCCAGAGCGANAAAACAGTCCTTGCCTGNCTGGTAACCAGCCGTTTCAATGGCCGCCAAGATTACTTCTATCGCCTCCTTGTTGGAGGACAAGGAAGGAGCAAAGCCNCCTTCATCGCCGACGTTAGTGTTCTGCCCCCGGTCTCTAAGCACTTTCTTCAAGGAGTGGTAAACTTCAGTGCCCATTTGCAGAGCCTGGCGGAAACTGTCTGCCCCGGCAGGTACTACCATAAACTCCTGGAAATCCGTTGAATTGNCGGCGTGCCTGCCCCCGTTGAGTATATTCATCATCGGCACCGGCAAGGTGTACCTACCAGACTTGTCCAGATGCCCATAGAGGGGAATCGCGAGAGAACTTGCCGCAGCATAGGCGAAAGCCAGAGAGACCCCTAGAATTGCGTTTGCGCCCAGGTATGATTTATCGGCAGTACCGTCGAGTTCAGTCAATTTCCGGTCAATATCCGCCTGGTCACCAACCGACATCCCGGCTAGTGCGGCAGCTATTTCCTGATTCACGTTATTGACGGCCCGGAGCACACCGAGCCCGTTAAACCTGGCTTCCCCGTCCCGAAGTTCGACCNCCTCATATTTTCCGGTGCTGGCTCCAGAAGGCACGGCGGCCCAGCCAGCTGCTCCGTCAGATAATTCTACGTTGACCTCCAGAGTAGGATTACCTCTGGAATCCAGGATTTCTCCGGCTCTAATTATGCTGATTGTNGCCACTTTTCCTCCCTGGTTTGACATTGGCGAGGATCTTATTCTTTATGACCCCATCCCCTTTGTCCCCTTCCCCTCAATGAAGGGAAGAGGAGGGGAAGGGTTTTTCTTTAGAGAGGCTTCGCCTCTCTAATACTCTCTCTCTGTTCTCCGCAACTTAGTGGCTTTGCCGCTTCTNTTAGCCTGTCTCTAATATCCGTACGCATTGTGCCTCACTTATCCAATGATCACAATTAGACGACTAGGCGTCTCCGGCGAGATCAAGGGCTCTGTTTACCGCCTCAATCGGGTCCTGAACCCGAATAATCGAGTTATCCGGCTGACCTTTCCTGGACAGTGACCAGGTATCTAGGCCAATAACGGGGATATCACTTTGCCTTGCGTAAGCTATTTCAGAGAGGGTGCCGTAGCTGCCGCCGATGGCGATAACGGCCTGAGCCGATTTTACCACCGAGATATTTCTGGCATAGCCAACCCCGGTAACAATGGGAATCCGGACATAAGGATTGGCCGCCCGGGGNCTGTCTCCGGGAAGAATACCGATGGTCAGACCACCTNCCAGATCAGCGCCTCGGCAAGCGGCTTCNATCACTCCCCCCAGACCCCCACACACCAGAATAGCCCCCTGTCTGGCAAGCTCACGCCCAACTCCTTCAGCACACACGATCTCTTCAGGCGATGGCTGCCCTCCACCGATAACGGCAATAATCTTCTTTCTTTGTTCAAGCATTTTTGAGATTGGTCAGCCGATTATTCCGGCAAATAACAGAGTCATTATATCATCTGGGCCTGAATGTTGTCTTCTTTNACGGAAACAACGTCAACGANGCGNTCGTGGTGGCTGTTTTTACCTGACCAACAAGTTGCCTGTTATCTGGCCGTAATAGTTCCCAGATCAAGNGCAAAAATTACCATACCGGCTACTCGGTATCTTCTTTGCTTACGCCCTTGGCCAGGCTTTTCAAAATAGCCAGGATCCCTATCACGGCCCGCTTAATCTCTACCGNCTCCTGGCCAGTACTTTAGCTACATACGGATCCAGTCTCTCACTTTGGTAGAGAGGATCCCCTTCGGCAACCTTGGAAGATTGGGAAGACAAGTATCCTGCCAAGGTAAAAAGCTCGTTTTCTTAAAACCCAAAGGATCGGAGATTCTTTGCAGAACATGGGCCGACGGGAAACACTCCCCTCTCTCGATGCGACCCAGGTGAGAGGCCGAGACATTGGACGCTGCCGCCAACTCCCGAAGGGTTATCGACAGCGACATCCTCTGCTGTCTGATTATTCCTCTCAAATGATCGCTTTGCATAAGCAAATCATATGTCGCGGGTTGGCAAATATCAATGCCCGTTCATGCCCGAATCGCANATTGTCGCGGACATTATGTCAATTTTAGAGTGTGGGNTTTTCGCCTGTACTTCCTTGACGGGGGGATCAACTCTACCTACAATANGGAAACAATGCGAATTGGACTGGTATCAGATACTCATGTTCCCGTGGCAGCGAAAGAACTTCCTGTTGAATTAATGGAGGCCCTCCGGGGAGTTGACCTTATTCTACACGCCGGTGATATCTATGACGTCTCGGTACTGGACGACCTGGAGCGCATCGCCCCGGTGTTGGCGGCCAGGGGTGACGACGACCATGGAGTTACGGCCCGCGACGAGCGGGTGAAAGAAAAACATATCCTGAAGTTCGAGNGGCAAACATTATGGCTTGCCCACGAGAGGCCATACGCGCCCATGATTTCACATCTTCCGACTGGATNGTGGCACGACAGGCTCAACCCGGAGCAAGACAAGCATGGGAANCCGGACATAATTATCTTCGGACATGAACACCGCACCTTCGANAGGACGATTGACGGCGTACTCTTCTTCAGCTCGGGGAGTCCGACGTTTCTTCACTACCGATATGAATTAGGAACTATCGGTATGCTTGATATCGACTCTGACAAAGCGGAAGCCCGCATTCTGCAACTGTAGCAGTAGGTTACAGGTTACTTCCGGCCGTCTTTTTCCACCCTCACCGCGCAGACCTTAAGCTCGGGAGTCTTAGCTACCGGGTCAGAGGCCGGATTAGTCAACACGTTGGCCGGGCTCTCCGCGAAGTGGAAGTCCATAGTAACCACCCCNACCGGTGAAACAGGGGTNACTCTGGCTTTTGCCACTACCTGACCCCTCCGTGAAGTTACCTTTACCGCATCACCATCGTCAATGCCCAGAGTTGAGGCATCGTCCGGATTTATGTCCACCATTTCCTCGCTGAGTATCGCATTCAGATCCTTCACCTTNCGGGTCATCGTACCGGTGTGGAAGTGAAACAGACTCCGCACCGTGGTCAGGGNTAAGGGATACTCTCCGTCAGGGAGTTCGGCAGGTGGTCTATACTCAAGAGGTGTGAACTTGCCCTTCCCCCGGGTAAATNTTTCAGTATGGAGCACGGGTGTNCCCGGATGGTCTTTTGTGGGGCAAGGCCACTGCAAGCCACCGCCCTCGATGCGGCTGTAGGAGATGCCTCCGTAGCTCGGAGTAAGGCTGGCAATCTCGTCCATGATCTGGGACGGGTTCTCAAAGTCAAAGCCCTCGGCCCCCATTTTCCGGGCTAACTGGCAGGTGATTTCCCAGTCAGGTCTGGAGTCGCCTAGCGGGTCAATGGCCTTTCTTATCCGCTGCACTCTCCGCTCCGTATTAGTGAAAGTACCGTCCCTCTCAGCAAAACTGGCCGCCGGCAGGATCACATCAGCCAACTGAGCAGTTTCAGTAAGGAACATGTCCTGCACCACCAGGAATNCGAGACTTTCCAGCGCCTTTCTTATGTGGGTGGAATCCGGATCACTGAGTACTGGATTTTCGCCGATGAGATAAATGGCCTTTACTTGCCCTTTATCGGCAGCNGTGAAGATATCGGGCAGAGTTAGTCCGGGAGACTGACTCAAGCTACCGCCCCAGGCCTTCTCAAATTTCTCTTTGACAGCCGGGTCAGCCACCGACTGATAGCCGGTGTACACATTGGGCAGACTGCCGACATCGCAGGCCCCCTGTACATTGTTCTGACCACGCAACGGGTTTACCCCGGAGGACAATTTACCGACATTCCCGGTAAGCATTGCCAGATTGGCTATGGCCAGTACGTTATCTGTACCGTGAGAGTGCTGGGTAATGCCCATGGCATAAAGGATAGTGGAAGGATTGCCGCCAGCATAGATACGAGCGGCTTCAGTTATTTTTTCTCCGGGCACACCAGTAATCTGCTCTACAGACTCAAGGTCAAAGTTTGCCAACGACTCTCTGAAAGAGTCATAGTTTTCACAACGCTCCTGGATAAAGGCCGAATCGACCAATTCCTCATCAACTATCACCCGCATCATCCCCATAAGCAGGGCGACGTCCGTTCCCGGCTTCTGCTGCAACCATACGTCAGCAAAACGAACTAGNCCGATCTCACGGGGATTGGCAACGATGAGTTTTCCATCTTTAAAGGTGGCCCTCTTTACCTCCAGGGCTGTTACCGGGTGCGTCTCGGTNGGGTTGGTGCCGATAGCCAAAATACAGCCGGCATCCCCAATGTCATGGATGGAGTTTGTCATGGCCCCGCTTCCGAAGGCTGTGGCCAGACCGGCCACGGTGGGAGAATGTCAGAGGCGGGCACAGTGGTCAATATTGTTGGTGCCCAGTACCGCCCGGCAAAATTTCTGGGCGACATAGTTGTCCTCGTTAGTCGCCTTGGCGGAAGAGATTACGGCTAGTTCATCCNGNTGATAGGCGGCCAGCTTGCCGGCGACTATTTCCAGAGCTTCATCCCAGGTTGTCTCAATAAACTTCCCGTCCCGCTTCACCAGGGGAGTAGTCAGACGCTCCTCATGATGGACAAATTCCTGGATACCGAAACGGCCTTTAACGCAGGCTTGCCCNCGGTTTACCTCATTTTTCGCGTCAGNGATAACTTCAATTATTTTGTCGTCTTTGGTCCCAAGTCGTAGTTGACATCCGACGCCACAGTAAGGACAGGTGGTNAGCACATCACGGTCAACGCTCGGGCCGGACCACTTCCGACTGCGTTCCATTAGAGATCCGGTAGGACAAACATCAACACATGCCCCACAGAACTGGCAACCGGAATCCATCAGTGAGCGCCCAAAGGCAGTACCAACCAACGATTGACTGCCACGATAGGTAAAAGCCAATACCCCNGCCCCTCTCACTTCCTGGCAGACTCTGACACACCTCCCGCACAGAATACACAGGCTGTAGTCCCGGTCAAAGAAGGGGTCGTCGGCATACACCGGCTGTTCCTTGAAAGTATGGGGTAAGGTTATCCCCTTCACCCCTACATAATTGGACACCGTCTGCAATTCGCATCGCCCATCGGCCGGGCAGATAAGACAGACATGACGGGTCTCAGTCAGGATGAGTTCCAGAACACCTCTGCGGAATTCCTGAAGTTGCTTGGAGTCGGTTTTCACCACCATTCCGTCATTGGCGGGGGTGGTGCAAGCGGTGGGAAAACCCCGCACCCTATCAATTTCCACCACGCAGAGACGACAGCCCCCAAAGGGAGCCAAAGACTGATGGTGNCACAAGGTCGGGATGTACATTCCCGCTTCCTTGGCCGCTTCCAATACCGTCGATCCCTGGCTGGATTCAATTTGTTTATCGTCAATAGTCAGCGTAATCTTACTCATCTAACACAACCCATCTTAAGTTCTTCTCAGGAGGATAAAGCTAATCTTGCCGGGATAGATTTCGGTAGTTTCTCCGGTGGCAAAGAAGCACCTGAAATTTCAAGCCTGAGGTGACATTGGAGGCACCGGTCTGCCTCTTCAAAACCCTCGGATTGGCCATAGCCAAGCTCCACCTCACCAAAGTTAGTCTTCCGCTCATCGGCCGGTGAAGTCGGCATTTCTTGCCGAAGCCTGCCACCAAACTTTTCCCGTGCTCCCAAATAAAGACTGCCGACCGCCGGGTCAACCAGTATTTCGGCTATGTCCCCGTTACCCCCAAGGTATTTGTCTATTGAACTGGCCGTCGTCCTGCCGCCGTCAATCGCCTGAACAACCGAGGTAGTCCCGGTTACCGCATCACCGGCAGCGAAAACGCCCTGTTTACCGGTGGCTAGAGTCTCCGTNTCGGCCGCTATGAAGCGCCCTCTGACTTTTTCAATCTCATCAACCCCTTCAATCAGNCCCAACTCAGGCACCTGACCGACGGCAAAGATAACGGTGTCCGCCGGCAAAACNTGTTCGGAATCGGCCACAATATCAACTTTGAGCCTGCCCGTACTGTCAAAACCAAAGGAACTGACGTCATGGCATTCAAGCCCGGCCACGCGTCCCTTACCATCGTCCATTATCCTGATAAATGTGTGGGAACAATGAACGATAATACCCTCTGCCTCGCCTTCTTCAATCTCTTCCGGAGACGCCAACATGCCGCGCTCAGGCTCCAGACAGGCGACACGGACCTCTTTAGCGCCCAACCTGAGCGCGGTTCGGGCGCAATCGTAGGAAACGTTACCTCCCCCCAATACCACCACCTTTTCTCCTATCTTAACTTCCTTGCCCAAACGGACATTCCTCAGCAAGTCNGTGTTAANCATCACCCCTTCAAGGTCAGACCCGGGTATTGGCAGCTTGATCCCCTGGTGAGCGCCGACGGCCACCAAGGTGGCATCGTATCCCTCTTCAAAGAGCTTGTCCAGCGACTCAATCTTGGTATTTGTTTTGATCTCAACCCCGACATTCCTTATCTCATCTATTTCCGCCTCAATCACCTCTGCGGACAAACGGTACTCAGGAATACCTACCCGTAACATACCACCAGCGACCGGCAGGGACTCAAAAACAGTTACCCTGTGTCCCAGCTTGGCCAGGTAGTAAGCTGCGGTCAGCCCGGCCGGACCGGCACCAACAACAGCTACTTTCTTACCGGTGGGCGAAGCGAATCGGGACCTTTCCTTCCAGGCTCCATCATCATATTGAGCGGCAAANCGCTTTAGGGATTTTATTCCTATCGCTTCATTCATAGCATCATGCCGGCATTCCTTTTCACAGAAGGCCAGGCAGACCCGACCCAAGATCGAAGGAAAGGGAATCTTCTCACGGTTTACGGCCAAGGCCTCGGCATATTTACCTTCTTTGATGAGACGGATGTATCGGGGACAGTCTACTCCGGCCGGACAGGCGGACCGGCAGGGAACGAGCTTTTCCTCGCGCTCGACAGGCCTGATATCCCGATCAGTTATGGCACCGACAGGACAGACCTCGGCGCACATCCCGCAGAAGACACATCCGGATTTTTCAAGGTTGGGGCCTTTGGCCCCAACTACCGGCTTGCCATTCTGAAAGACAAGACCAAGAGCATCGGCGCCGCGCACGTCACGGCAGACCCTGATGCACCGGGTACATCCGATGCACAGATTATAGTCACGGTCAAAGAGGGGAGTCTGGCCGTCGACGGGCTGTTTCGGATTATTATAGGCCAGCGGCCTTTCCTCAATGTCGATATCAATGTAATCAGCTACCTTTTGTAGCTCACAGTGGCCATTCTTGGGGCAAAGAACGCAGCGCTCGGTTACGCCGGCACTGCGCAAGCAGATGTTATAAGGTTTACATATTTCAAGATTATTAGCCTGATCCAGGCGGTCACAGGTGAGGCAAACGTTAGGATGCTCAAGAAGAACGACTTTCAGATTCTCAAGCTGCTTCTGCTTGACCTGAGGAGTACTGCTGTAAACCACCATGTCATCGGTGACCTCTGTGTCACAAGCGGTAGGGAGGCCTTCCTGCCCCTCAATCTCAACAATACACAACTGACAGCCATGATGTTCTGTCACCGAATTATCATTTTTGTAAGGCTCGGCATTACGGTAGATAGTCTCGCTGGCTTGCACTTCTCGTGATGACGACAGGTCCGGGTGGGAACACAAAGTCGGTATGTATACCCCGGCTGTTTTGGCCGCCCTCAATATCGTCGTCCCTTTGACGACTTCAATTTGCCGGCCGTTAATAGTTACTTTGATCATCTTATATCGACCCCCGTCAAATCATTATTTGAGATTATCTTAACCTTCGACTGCTTGCCTGGTCTGCGATGCGGTTACCGGGACTAATTGGCTTGGAACCTCCGGGGCCTCCCCAGAGACTTTTACCACGGCCCGGAACCGTTCCGGACAAACACTGAGGCAGGTATTGCACTTTGTACATTTTTCCTGNTCAATAATATGCACCATCCGTTTATCGCCCGTTATTGCCTGAACCGGACACTCTCTGAGGCAAATACCGCAGGCTTCACACTTGTCAGGCAAGATATAATAAGAAATCAGATCGTTACATACCAATGCCGGACATCGCTTCTCTTCAATGTGAGCCTCATATTCATCACGAAAGTATCGAATTGTAGTTAGCACCGGATTGGGAGCGGTCCCTCCCAAAGCGCACAGGGAGGTGGACTTAACCAGCCCGGACAACTGCTCAAGACGCTCAACGTCAGTGGATTGCCCTTCGCCCCGGGTAATGCGCTCCAGGATCTNGAGCATCTCTCCGGTGCCGACGCGGCAAGGAACACACTTGCCACAAGACTCATTTTGAACGAAGGCAAGAAAGAATCTGGCCATATCAACCATACAGGTGTCTTCATCAGCGACAAGCATTCCTCCCGAACCTACAATGGAACCGGCCTCAGCCAGGTTCTCATAGTCTACCGGAAGGTCCAGCATAGTTGCCGGCAGACACCCGCCTGACGGCCCTCCGGTCAGTACCGACTTTAGTTGTTTACTATCGACGATACCTCCCCCGATTTTATTAACGATGTCACCCAGAGGGATACCCATCGGCACCTCTATCAACCCGGTGTGGACTATTTTGCCTGCCAGAGCAAAGGTCTTAGTGCCTTTACTTTTTTCAGTGCCGAAACTGGCGTACCATTCGGCCCCTTTTTGCAGGATGGCCGAAACGCTGGCCCAAGTCTCCACATTGTTTACGTTGGTTGGCTTGCCCCACAGGCCGGATACAGCCGGAAAAGGAGGACGGGACCTCGGCATTCCCCGTTTGCCCTCAATAGAGGCAATNAGGGCTGTTTCTTCACCGCAGACAAAGGCGCCGGCCCCTTCCTTGACCGCTATTTCCAGACTAAAATCAGAACCGAGGATGTTGTCTCCGAGCAAACCACATTCTCTCATCTGNTCCAACGCCCTCTCCAAACGCTCTATGGCCAGCGGATATTCAGCCCGGCAATAAATATAGGCGTAGTTAGCCCCGGTAGCATAGGCACCGATAAGCATCCCCTCCAACANGGCGTGAGGGTCACCTTCCAGCAACGCCCTGTCCATGAAGGCTCCGGGGTCACCTTCGTCTGCATTGCAGATTATGTATTTCTCGTCACCCTGGGCNTCCCAAAGACGTTCCCACTTGAAACCCGTGGAGGCACCGGCTCCGCCTCTACCCCTCAGACCTGATTTAGAAATTTCTCCGATAACCNCTTCGGGGGCCATCTCAAGTGCCCTGGCAAAACCGGCATAACCGTCATTAGCAACATATTGCTTTATCTCGGCAGGGTCTATGTGCCCGCAATTACGCAGTGACAGACGTACCTGGGGTTTTAGCACCGGCAGCTCAAAGAGCCGTGGGATACCTTCAATGCCACCCTCTCCAATAGTCCCAAGAGCCAAGTCAGGACGAGGGTTGTCATTGACAATATAGNCCTCTACCAGCTGGACAACGATTTGGGGAGTAACACTTCCGTAGCTGATGCGANGTTGATTCGGCTTAATAATGTCAACGATAGGCTCAGCGTAACAGAGGCCGATACAACCAACCTGAGTAACTATGGCCTCAATGCCCAGGCGGGACAATTCTTTATCAATAATTTCCATGACAGCCATCGCTCCGGCGGCCCGACCGCAGGTAGCAGTGCCGACAATAATACGGGGCTTCTCACTACCCTGTAAAGCCCCCCATTCCGATATGGCTTGGTCTCTGATTTCGCCAAATGACACAGGCACGTTCCTCAATACTCAGCTACTATTTGTCTTGCCTTAACCGGGGTCAATCTGCCATAGACAGTCTTATCCACTACCATAACCGGGGCCAGAGCACAGGAGCCAAAACAAGCTACTTTCTCCAGACTGAATTTATAATCTCCCGTGGTAGTTTCGCCGACCTCCAGTTCAAGCTCGTCCTCTACTGCTTCCACGATGCGGTGCCCGCCCTGAACATAGCAGGCAGTTCCCTGGCAACATTTTATCGTGTGTTCGCCCTGCCGCTCAAATCGGAACTGAGCATAAAAAGTGGCAATCCCATAGACTTCATTCTTAGTCAGACCCAAAAAACCGGCTATCTCAGAGATTGTTTCCTCAGAAAGATAGCCAAATTCTTCTTGCGCTTTCTGTAGAAGGGGAATCGTAGCTCCCTTCTTTCCGGCGTAGGCAGCAGCAATCTGCCTCAATTTTTCGTGCAAATTCAACACCCCCGGTGGAATGGCACCACCGAGATATTTTAACGCCAAATGACCCACAATGCAAGTTCTTACCGGTTGCCTTATTGTCATTTAAGGTATAAGATAGGGAGTCGTTCATAGTTTATCCAAATCTGCCGAGGTGATTACAGATGAGTATCGAACTAGTTCATGTTGGATTCAATAACATAATCCTGATAAATAGAGTCATTGCCATTGCCTCTCCAAACTCAGCGCCGACCAAACGCACCATCCATGAAGGCAGAAACAGAGGCCAGCTAATTGATATGACCAACGGCCGGAGGACCAAAGCCGTTATCACCACCGATAGCGGCCATATCATCTTATCTGCTCTCACCCCAGAGACTATTGCCAGCCGGTACAGACAAGTTGAGCCGAAGATGAGCCAAATCGAGGAACTGCAGATCCGAGACTAGAATAGAGCAATGAAGAAGGCAGATCATAGCAGTCAGCCAGAACTTGACCTGCCAAAGAGACCACTGCTGATAGTCCTCTCCGGTCCTTCTGGAGTGGGTAAGGACGCGGTTTTGGCCAGGATGAAAGAGTCAGGCCCCCCTATTAACTATGTTGTCACCCTCACCACCCGGCCCCAGCGGGCCAACGAAACCAACAATTCGGACTATCACTTTGTCTCAAACGAGAAGTTCAAACAACTACTTGAGGACAAGCGAATGCTTGAGTCGGCCAACGTTTACGGCAACTGGTACGGGGTACCCAGGGAGGCAGTCGAACAGGCACTGGAACAAGGACAGGATGTGATGGTTAAGGTCGACATTCAGGGAGCAGCTAGTATTAAGAAGATGCTGCCCCAGGCGATAACCATCTTCATCAAACCTCCCTCGATGGAGGAGCTTGGCCAAAGACTTAAAGAACGCCGCACAGAATCGCCTTTTGACCTGGCTTTACGCCTCAAGACCGCCGACGAGGAAATGAAACAAATAAGCAGGTTTGACTACGCGGTAGTGAACGAATGGGAGAAAATTGATCAGGCGGTGGCCGAAATCAAAGCTATTATTACGGCTGAAAAATACCGGGTAATCTCCGGTTAGACAGACCTTAAGGTCAAAATATCCCCTTAAACAACCAGGCAAAGAGATAGCCCAGTCCGCCGCAGATGGGGAAAGTCAATACCCAGGCGGTGACAATGTTGCGAGCCACCCCCCAACGCACCGCCGAAAGCCCTTTGGTAGCCCCTATGCCCATGATGGCTGAACTGGCACAGTGGGTAGTGCTCACCGGGACACCCAATTGAGAAGCCACCTCAATCACGGCGGCGGCAGAAGCGTTACCAACAAATGCATCGACAGGTCGCAGGGTTGTAATCCTCATTCCCATCGTTCTGATAACCTGCCAACCGCCAATAGCCATACCTGAGCTTATGGCTAATGCAGATACAGTGATCACCCACCAGGGAACGTTGTCCCATAGGCTGGTATCGTTGTGAAAAATCACCAGGGCCATGGTGATGACACCGATGGGCATCTGGCCATCATTCTTACCGTGGCTGTAGGCCAGAAAGCCGGTGGTCAGCCATTGCAGGCGAGTGAAAATAACTCTCATCCTGGCCGGAGCATTCCTCCGAAATATCCAGAACACGGCTACCATCAGGGAAAACCCGCCAAAGAAACCGAGCACCGGGGCGATGGCCACGGACGACAGCACCCGCTGCAAGACACCCCACTGTATGGCGTCAGTACCCACCCAGGCTACNCCGGCCGCCGACAGCGCGGCGACGAAGCTGTGAGTTATGCTTACCGGCAAGCCCAGGTAAGTAGCCACCGAACCCCAGACAACGACCGCAATCAAGCCGGCAATCACGGTTTCATATGAGATGGCACTCTCGATCAGAATACCCTTGCCAATTGTTTTGGCAACGGCCAGACCGGTGGCAGCACCGACGAAATTAAGAGTGGCAGCTATTGTCAGGGCGTTTCTGGGGGAAAGAGAGCGGGAACCGACCGAAGCAGCAATGGCATTGGCGGCATCATTAAAGCCATTAACCAGACCAAAACCAACCGCCAGAACAATGATAAAGATAAGGATGCCAAGAGACGACTCAGGCATGCTTAAGGGCTACCCCTTCCAGCACATTGGCCACATCCTCGCACCTGTCGGTGGCGCTCTCCAGATGCTCATATATCTCGCGCCACTTAATAATATCGGTAATGTCCGTGGTATCAGTAAACAGCTCCCCCATAGCCGCACGGAATACCTGATCGGCAATGTTCTCAAGCCGGTTAATCTCCACACACGTCCTAAGAATCTGTTTCAGGTCGGTGTGACGGCGCAGTTGGGGCAAGGCCCTTTCCACTTCAATAGTGGCCTNGATTATATTATCGGCTAGCTCACAGGCTCTTTTGTTAGGACGNTTTACTTTGTAACTGAACATGGCATCGGCAGCAGCGTCAATGAAATCGACAACATCATCCAAACTGTGAGCCAGAAGGGCGATATCTTCGCGGTCAAAAGGGGTAATAAAGGTGCGGTGCAGCTGTTCCATGATCTGGTGGGTATACNTGTCCCCTTCGTGCTCAAGCNCGGCTATTTCTGCCACCTTCCCTCCAACATCTTCCCAGTTATNGATCAGGTCTTTTAGCGTNCGAGCGGCTTTTACCATGTTGCGGGCGCTACCTTCGAAAAGATCAAAAAACTTCTCTTCCCGAGGAATAAAAGAGAATTTAAACAAAGCTGATCCTCCCCTGTCATAATAGGNATACCAAGANCCCAGNTGGTCAGAAACTGGGAAACGGGAACAAAGAGACCTNATGAACTCTCTCTACTGCGAGTTTAGATGAGATAAGGCTGATTGTCAAGACAAAACGGGGCGTTATTTCAGTCCGCATCGGCCACCTTTATTGGTCCGGACGAAGAACAATGCCAATGTGTCGCCTCCCGGTTCTTCGAGATATACTGAAATGACCGGGCGGCGGAACTGGGCCTGGGGGTCAAGTCAACCGACCAGATCGAACTCGCCACGGACGACTCGGAGAGTGAAGCTTACGCCGCTAGAATCAGGGATATTCTGCTCCGGGGCTAGCAATTAGCCGCGGCGAGGTTGAGGTCTCTTTATCTCCTGGATGTGCCGCCTTCGCTCGGCAAAAGTACGCACCTCGTCAAAGACGGAAAGACTCTCCTCAGGTGAGGGCGGTGACATCTTCAAAAAGACAGCCTGATTCTCCGGAAAGACCAGGGTGGGAGTGCCGAAAACAGCCAGGGTATCAACGGCAAAGGTATGGTCTTCTGCCAGTCTGGTCAGTATCTGAGGGTCAGCAAGATCTTTCCGAAATCGGGCCATTTCCAGGCCAACAANCTCAGCTACCCGGCAAAGAATATCCTCATCGGCTATATCCTGACCCTGTTCCCGTTTCGCTCTCAATAAGGCCATGTGAAAAGCGTCAAAGGCAGTGCCACCCTGACGGCGGGCAACCTCGGCCGCCCGGAAAGCAGCCAGTCCACGGCTGGAATGGTCTTCAGATTGTTCCCAGATTCTCCATCCGGGCCCCTGCCGGTTGTTCACCTGTTCCAGACTGAAATAGCGCCAGTTGATGGAGANCCTGGAGCCCATATCCTCTTTCACTTTTTGCAGCCAAACTGCCGCATTGTAAACAAAGGGTCAAAGATAGTCATAAAAGACATCCAGAGCCAGAGAATCATCCATTTCATTCTCAGTCATCTCACCCTCCTTTCAACTAAGCCATTCCTGAGCCGGATTACCTAGTCCAGCTTCCTTATCCGTGAAACGAATGCCAGCGCCATGACAGACAGGACGAACAGAACAACAGCAAAGCCGCCGAGGGCCAACTGGATACCCACTTCCTCCGCAAGCACTCCGGCCAGAAAGGCGCCAAAGCTGGTCAGGCCAAATTGCATCAGGAGAAGACTCATTACTCTTCCCCGGTACTNATCATCCACGTAGTATTGAACCAGAGTCATACCCAGGGTCATCTGCCCCGACTGACCCAGCCCAACGAAAACGACCGTGACCAGAGTCATGTTCATCGTGCTGGTAAGGGAAAAAGCCAACAGGGCTGACCCGAGCAAGATGCCGCTGGCCAGGAGCATCATACCCCGCCGCTTGTTGGGCAGTGAGGCAAGGACGAGGGAACCAACCATAGCCCCGCCACCGGATACGCTCATNAANATTCCCAACTCCTTCGCTCCGACGTTCAGGACGGTTTCCGTAAAGACGGGCATCAGCAACATGTAGGGCATCGAAAGCACCACCAGTATGAGGCTAAAGGTCAGGACGAGGAGTATCGTCGTTTCCTGCCANACATAGTTGAGGCCCTGCCTTATATCGTCCAAAGCCCCCTCGCCTCTGATTGTAATGGTGCTGGTGAGCGGCAAGAAGGAAATAAAGAGCACAGAAGCAAGGTACAGACCACTGGTGACGTAGTAAATAGCTTCAAAACCGATGGCCTCAATAAGAAAACCTGCCAACGCCGGAGCGAAAAGGCGCAGTGNATTCATGCCCATGGTATTCAGGGATATAGCATTCATCAGTTCTTCGTCATCGACTATCTCAGGAAGGATAGCCTGACGTGAGGGCATCATCAGAGCCATAACAGTTCCCTGGGCCACCGAGGTCAGCACCAGTATCCACCACGAGGGAACGACGATTCCCAGAATATTATAGGAAACGTCGGCGCTCAGGTAGCCCAAGGTCAAAGGAATGGCAACGCTCAAGGCGATTACGGCAGATGCCGCCTGACCGATCAGCATGACATATTTCTTCTGCACCCGGTCAGCGATAACCCCTCCGAAGAGAGAGAGCGAGATCATGGGTANGGCGTTGGCAAAACTCATCGCTCCGAGGACGGCTGCCGAGCCGGTCATACGAAAGACGAGCAGGGAGCGGGCCAGCATTTGCATGTTCATTGATGCCATCTGGCCCAGCATACCGCCGTAAAAAAGACGGAATACCGGATTCTTAAAGGAGCGAAAAGTACCGAGGCTAAAACGGGCCGGTTCTCTCCCCCCGTACTCGTTGGTAGACTGGCTCACTAAATACTCTCACATTCCGAGCTCTACCCGAAGAAAAATCTGGCAGAGGCAGCCACAGACCGAATTCATCGAGGAAATTCTTGGGTCGTTCCTTTAGTCTACTCTCTTGGCTCCAGCAGGGCAACTTGAAGATCGGCCTCATCTCGGAGGAGATCCGGCAAAACAGGGCCAGCCAGCCTCACTAGTCCAGATTCCGGATCCGGGGAACGAAGGCAANGGCCAATAAAGATACGGCGATAAGAACCANAGCAAGACCACCGAGCGCCCACTGAGGTCCCACCTTCTCAGCTATCAGTCCCGCGGCGAAGACGGCAAAGCTGGTAATGCCAAACTGCATCATATAGATGCTCATTACCCTCCCCCGGTAATCGTCATCCACATAATACTGAATCAGAGTGTTGCCCAGGGTCATGCGGCCCGATTGCCCCAATCCGACGAAGACCATCAGGACCAGGGAGAGTGGCATCAGGCTTGAGAATGAAAAGCCTACCAGAGCCACTCCCAGCAGGAAACTGCTGACCAGCAACATCAAACCCCGCTTCTTGTTAGGCAGCGAGGCGAGGGTAAGAGACCCGGTGATGGCCCCGATCCCACCAACGCTTATCAGCACTCCCAAGCCAGCGGCGCCGACTTTAAGGATATCTTCAGCAAAGATAGGTAACATCATCATGTATGGCATCGAGAAAAAGACGGCCAGAAGCGTGAAGGCGAGCAGGGTGAGAAGGCGAGGTTCATTCCTGAGATACCTGAACCCCTCCATTATCTCGGCCAGAGCCCGACCGCCGCGGATGGCTATGGTACCGGTGAGAGGCATCAGAGCGATGAAGAACACACCCGACAGGTACATGGCAGTCATGGCATAAAAGACGGCTTCAAAGTCAAAGGCTTCGATGAGAAAGCCGGTCAAGGCAGGGGCTGTCAGGCGCAGAGTGTTCATCCCCAACACGTCCAGAGATATGGCGTTCATGAGCTGTTCTTCCTCAACAATCTCAGGAACTATGGACTGCCGGGATGGAATCATCAGACCCATGATACTTCCCTGGAACAAGGCGGTGGCTGCCAGTATCCACCAGGAGGGAACAACAAGCCCCATGATATTGAAACTGACATCAGGAGCGATGAAGCCCAGGGTCAGGGCCAGAGCGATAATCAGCGAGACCAGTGCCGAACCGATCAAGCCGGCGATCAGGACGTACTTCTTCTGCATCCGGTCAGCGATAACGCCGCCAAAGAGGGACAGGCTGAGCATGGGCAAAGCGTTGAAAAGAGACATCGCCCCCAGGATAGCCGCCGAGCCAGTGAGGCGATAGACAAGCAGAGAGCGGGCCATCATCTGCATATTCATTGAAGCCCGTTGGCCCAACATGCCCAAAAAGTAGAGTCTATAGACCGGATTTTTCAGAGAGTTAAAGGTCTGGAGTCTACGTAGTGCAAACCTGCGCCGGCCACCAATATCGGGAGATGTCGCAGTTCCCTGGTATTCTTCTATGTCATTATCCACAATTACTTACCTAACAGTTATGTACGTCCTGCGCTGACGGAAAACCGAGAAAGCAGGAGCAGTAGAGGTCATAAAGAAAAAAGGGACGGGAAAGTCCCGATATGAGAAACGACGATGACTTATCCTTCAAGCTTACCGGCGTGCGCCTATAGTCTACGCCTATAACTACCGGAGTGCAAGTTTGGACTTACCCGGATCAGCCATTATGGTGTAGAATATGTGAGAGTTCGAAAGGCCCTTTGTCTGGAATCGACGATGTACTATTTTGCTTACGCTTCTAACTTAAATCAAAGGCAGATGAGGGAGAGGTGCCCCACGAGTAAACCTCTCTTCAAAGCCACTCTGCCTAACTACGCCCTGGTATTCAGCGGCTGGTCCAGGGAGTGGCGGGGCGGGAAAGCCACCATCAGGATTAATCAAGGAAGGAAGGTACTGGGAGCTGTTTACGATGTTTCCGAACAGGAGATGAAACATCTTGACAGGCACGAAACCGGCTATGGAAGGCTAAAGGTGGCCGTTTTTGACGAAGACGGGGAGCCTCACGACGTACTCACCTATATCGCCGCCGCCCAGTCAGAAGAGACCAAGCCTTCCGATGAGTATTTGTCCGTTATTCAGCAAGGTTACAAAGATTGGCGGATAATCTAATTCTGCCGTTCCCCCCACGGATTTCAGG
>NYYM01000052.1 GCA_002685815.1 Dehalococcoidales bacterium
ATCCCCGCAAGCTGAATGTGCCCGGCGAACTCCAGTTCGCCGGCAAGGGAGTTACTTATTGCGCTATTTGTGATGGTCCTATTTTTGCCGGGCAGAAAGTAGCCGTGATCGGGGGAGGCAACTCGGCTCTCGAGGCGGTTCTGGACATGGTGAAGATCGCTGAATTTGTGAACCTGGTTTCCCTAACTCCGCTGACCGGTGATGCCGTCCTTATCGACAAGCTAGACGCTGCCAAAAACCTCAGTATCTTTGCCGAACATCAGACAGACACAATCGAAGGGGAGGTTTTTGTCGAGAGGATACGGATAAAGGATTTGAAGGCCAGCGAGAGCAAGGAGCTTGAAGTTGGGGGGGTCTTTATTGAAATCGGGCTGGTACCTAACTCCCAAATAGTCAGCGGACTTATCGAGCTTAACGAGCAGGGAGAAATACCTATCGACTGCTCAGGCCAAACTGAATTACCCGGCCTCTACGCTGCCGGAGATGTCACCACGGTACCTGAAAAACAGATTATCGTTGCGGCTGGAGAAGGGGCCAAAGCCGCCCTCCAGGCCCATCGCTACCTTCAGAGACTGGCCGAATAGTCGGGTATGAACGTGGGAAAGCGGCTATCCGTGAAGTAGAGCCGGACGCTGGCCAAACCTCCACTTTGGCTTTGCCAGCAAGATTTAAGCCATAAATAGCAGGAATGGTGCCTTAAGCACCATTCCTGAAACCTTGAACTTATGGGATACTCAACAGCCTTGAGAAAAGACTGGCTCCATCGTCCACCGGGCTCCTCAACAGGAACCTATTTGGCTATTTCAGCCAGATACTTTTCCGGATCCTCGTCAAAAGCTCGCTTACAGCCGACAGCGCAGAAGTAATACTTCTGTCCATTGTATTCCGAGGTAGCTGCTGCTGTACTTTCGTCCACGTCCATCTTGCATACCGGATCAACTGCCATTGGGGTACCTCCTGTTATTGGATTTCCGAACTTAGCCGGCTTGAATCTTTTCAAGCGCAGCGAGTTGGTCACTACCGTTACCGAGCTTGTCGCCATAGCAAGTGCGGCCAGCATCGGATTAAGAAAGCCAAAGTCTCCCAAGAAAAACCGCAGACCCGGCGGCGTCCCAACCTGACCAAAAATAAAGTACAACACTCCCGCCGCCACCGGAATCAAAGCCGTATTGTAAGCAAAGGCCCAGAACAGGTTCTGTTTGATTGTTCTCAGAGTCCGTTTGCTCAATGATATGGCCGTGACAACACCACCCAGGTCCCCGCTCATCAGGGTGACGCTGGCTGCCTCCATAGCAACATCGGCCCCGGTACCGATGGCGATACCCACATCAGCCTGAGCCAGAGCCGGGGCATCGTTTATGCCGTCGCCCACCATAGCTACTACCATTCCCTCATCCTGGAGTTTCTTCACTTCCTGGGCCTTGTGTTCTGGGAGGNCCNCAGCCAGGGCTCGATCAATACCAACCTGCAGGGCGATNGCGTCGGCGGTGCGCTGATTATCCCCGGTGAGCATCACCACTTCCAGTCCTAAACGGTGCAGTTCGCTCACTGCCTGTTTTGAATTCGGCTTCAAGGTGTCAGCCACCGCGATCACTCCACCTGCTTTACCATCAACCCCCAGGAACATCGGAGTCTTTCCTTCGGTAGAGAACTGAATAGCCTTTTCCTCCAGACCGTTCAGTAAAATCCCCCGTTCCTGCATNAACTTCAGGTTACCCAACAGAACATTGTGTCCGTCGACGGTGGATTCAATGCCGTGACCGGGGATAGCGTTAAAATGGCCAGCATCGGACAAAGTCAGGTTCTTATCTTTGGCCGCGTTAACGATGGATTCCCCCAGGGGATGCTCGGAGCCTCGCTCGGCTGAAGCAGCCAACACCAGCAACTCTTCGTCTTTGAAACCATCCGCGGTTGCTATTTCGGTCACCACCGGCTTGCCCTCGGTTAGGGNGCCGGTTTTATCCAGGATAATCGCCTTTATCTTGTGAGCGGTCTCCAGAGCTTCGCCATTCCGGATAAGGACGCCATTCTCGGCACCTTTGCCAGTACCCACCATAATAGCGGTAGGGGTTGCCAGTCCCAAAGCACAGGGACAGGCGATGATCAAGACGGCCACGAAATTAAGCATGGCAAAGGTTAGGGCCAGATCCGGGGCCACCGCAGGCAGGACTTCAAAGGTAATGAGAAGGTACCACAGAATAAAAGTAATGGTGGCGACAGCCAGAACGGCCGGTACGAAGTAGCCCGCGATAATGTCGGCCAGTCTTTGAATGGGGGCTTTGCTTCCCTGGGCTTCCTCCACCAGCTTGATAATTTGAGCCAGGGCCGTGTCTTTACCTACCTTAGTCGTCTCAAAACGGAAGCTGCCCGTCTTATTCATTGTAGCNCCGATGACCGAGGCGCCGCCTTCCTTCTCCACGGGCATACTCTCACCGGTAACCATAGACTCATCGATGCTGGAATATCCTTCTCTGATGGTACCGTCCACAGGGATCTTTTCTCCCGGTCTGACGATTACGATGTCTCCCACAACCACTTCTTCTACCGTAATATCCATCTCCTGGTCGTGGCGAACCACCCTGGCCGTCTTGGCCTGCATCCCGATAAGCTTCTTGATGGCGTCTGAGGTCTGTCCTTTGGCTCTGGCCTCCAGAAAACGTCCCATCAGAATAAGGGNAACAATGATTACGGCAGTATCGAAATAGACGGCGGCTTGCCGGCCGCCGGTGGCGAAAAAGCTTGGGAAGAGGATAGCAGCCACGCTATAGAAATAGGCTGCCGATGTTCCTACGGCGATAAGGGTGTTCATATTGGCNGCCTTGTGCTTCAGACGGGCCCAGGCGCCCTGGTAAAACTGCCAACCGGCCCAGAACTGCACCGGCGTAGCCAGTATCCAGAGCAGATAGTTGTTGCTGAAGAATGAGGGCATCCACCCCACGGTCATTTCTGAGATAGCCACGATGAGCATAAAAAGGCCGATACCGGCGGAAAAGACCAGTTTATTCTTCAAAGCCCGAATTTCACGTTTATGGGATACCTCCAGAGNATCGGGTTGTCCGATACTCTCCGCACTCACTTCCGTCCCGACGCCATAACCGNCTCCATCCATCGNTTTTCGGAAATCAGTCATCGATACTTTCTCGGCCTGGTACTCGACTGTAACTTTCTCCGAGGCGAGATTAACGTTGGCTGAGATGACACCGTCAAGCCCGGAGAGTGCTTTCTCCACGCTCCCAACACAGGAGGCGCACATCATACCGGTCACCGTAAAGATTATCTTCTTATTTCCCGTCTCATCTTCAGCTANGATATGGTAGCCGGCTCCTTCCACCGCCTGTTTGAGGGCAGCCATATCCGNCTCGCCGCTGAGGTATTCGACGGTCGCTTTTTCGGTGGCTAGGTTCACGGTGGCGGAAATTACTCCCGGAACCTTGGCCAGGGCATTTTCCACGCTACTAACGCAAGAGGCGCACATCATACCGCCGATATTAAAGCTGGTCTTTNCCACTGCCACGCCATGGCCCGCATCTGATATGGAATCCATCAATGCCTTGGCGTCCACTTGGTTGAATCATATTCGACGGAAGCCTTTTCAGTAGCCAGGTTCACGTTGACCTGAGCTACCCCCGGCATCTTGGCCAGTCCTTTTTCAACGGTGGCCACACACGAAGCGCAGGTCATCCCCGTCACCGAAATAGTTGTTTTCTTGTTTTTTGTCNTGGTCTCGCTAGACATCTACAAACCTCCTCAGGCGAAGTTTTGACTGCACAAGTAGATTCAAACGGCCCGTATTTCCTTTTCTCCTCTTTTACCGAATCAATCCAAGGAATTCCCTTCACCGGACAAACGTTGAAATTAGCGCTTCATTGCTTTCCGGATTGTCTTCATTAGNTCCTCAATGTGAGCTTCGCCGTGCTCTTCCCGGATTGCATCAGTCACACACCCTTCGATGTGACTTTGCAGAATAAGGAGTGAAAGTTCCTCGGCGGCTGAGGACAGGGCCGTCAACTGCTGAACAATGTCGATGCAATAGCGGTCGTCCTCAATCATTTGCTGAATTCCCTTGGCTTGCCCTCCGACCTTCTTAATCCTGGTCAGCAAAGTCGGTTTTTCCGTAGTATAGCGGTACTGTTTTGTTGAGGTAGTCATTATTTTCTTCTCCTCCTCCTTACAGACTGGGAGAGTGCTGTATACTGTATACTGGATACTACCATAGAGTATTCATGTTGTCAAGTAGACTGTNCTGCTTATTCTTGAAATCANACATTANCATAATCCGTAACGTGGAAAATGTATATCCGTGATTTTTTTGATGGTCTGCGTTTGATATTAGGTCTGACCGTTCTAAGTAGTGACNTAGGTCGTATTCCCGCCTAAGTGATGGATTGTATTATAAACATAATAACTGTATTATAGCTATTATACTGAGGAGTCGATATGAGAAAGGTTTATCTGGATAACACCGCAACCACCCCTCTCCTTCCAGAAGTCCGTGAAGTAATGCTGCCTTTCCTCGGAGAGGACTTTGGCAACCCATCCTGCATTCACGAGTGGGGTGATGCGGCCCGTGAAGGTCTGGAAACGGCTCGGGAGCAAGTGGCCCAGTTGATCGGGGCCAAGCCGGAAGAGATAATCTTTACCGGTAGTGGCACTGAGAGTAATAATTTCGCCATCAAGGGACTGGCACAGGCCCAGCAGAAGAAGGGCAAGCACCTTGTACTATCGGCCATTGAACATTTCTCGGTGTTGCACTCGGCCAAGACTCTGGAGAAAAGGGGTTTTGAGGTAAGTTTGGTTCCGGTGGATAAGAACGGTACGGTTAACCCTGAGGATGTCCGGAAAGCTCTGAGGGAAGACACCATACTGGTATCGATAATGCACGCAAATAGTGAAGTGGGCACTATTCAGTCGATTAAGGAGATCGCCAAAATCACCAAGAAGCAGGGTGTCATCTTTCATACCGATGCNATTGCCACAGTCGGGGTGATTCCAGTTGACATAAAAGACCTAGNGGTGGACGCTTTAAGTCTATCCGGCAACCAGTTCTACGGCCCAAAGGGAGTAGGCGCGTTGTGGGTCCGCAAGGGGGTCCGCATCATACCCCTCCTTGATGGGGGAGTACAGGAAGGGGGACGCCGGGCAGGTACCGAAAACATTACGGCTATCACAGGCCTGGGGAAGGCCGCCGAGCTGGCCGCGGCTGACATGGGCGCCAGGCTGAAACATATCACTCGGCTGCGCGACCGCCTGCTGACCGAATTACCGGCTAGAATCGAACATGTTGTAGTGACCGGTGATAGCCAGTCCCGTCTTCCCGGAAACGCCAGCTTCTGCGTGGAATTTATCGAAGGTGAAGCCATGCTGATGATGTTGAATGCTAAGGGCGTGGCCGTCACCAGCGGTTCCGCCTGCACCTCGCGGGCCTTGAAAGCTTCCCACGTACTTATTGCCATGGGCCTTTCTAACGTAATCGCCCAGGGCTCTCTATTATTCAGCTTTGGTCTGGATAACACGGATGAAGATGTTGACTATGTTCTTGAGGTGCTGCCCCCCGTCGTAGACAGGCTGCGGCAGATGTCGCCCCTCTATGACAAGTTTATTAAAGACAGCAAAGGAGNCAGTTAAGGTGCCGATTTATAGCGATACAGTGATGNACCACTTTGCCAACCCCCGAAACGTGGGGGAAATCGAAGACGCCGATGGCATCGGGGAGGTAGGTAATCCTGTCTGTGGAGATATGATGACCTTTTACATAAAGGTTAAGGACGACCGTCTTGAAGACGTGAAGTTCAAAACTTTTGGGTGCGGAGCCGCTATCGCAGTCTCCAGCATCGCAAGCGAAATGGCCATTGGCAAGACGCTCGATGAAGCGATGGAGATTACCCCTGATACGGTCGCCGAAGCCCTGGAAGGATTGCCCAAGCAAAAGCTGCACTGTTCCAATCTCGGTGCCCAAGCGTTGAACGCGGCTATTCAAGACTATCGTGGTAAAGGTGAAAAGAAAAAGGCAGGAGGAGAGAAATAATGACGGAGCAAAAACAAGAAACGGAGGGTTGCGCTTGTCCTTATTGTGATGTTAAATTAATGGGGNCATTATCCCCCTTTTGCCAGTCTTGCATGGTAGCTATATCCTATTGCCCTGATTGTGAGAAACCTCTGCCCCAGGATGGCCGACTGTGTCCGAACTGCGGGGCTGAGATAAAGAGGTAACTGTACCTGAAGGAGGAAAACAATGGCACCGAAGGGAAAAGTCGCGACCGCCGTCAAGAAGCAGGAGAAGACGCCCCAACAGGAGGACCGGCTAACCCTGGCCATATTGAGCGGAGACCTGGAGAGAGCCTTGGCTGCTTTTATGCTGGCGACAACTGCAGCCAGCATGGGTTGGAAGGTCAGCATGTTTTTTACTTTTTGGGGACTCAATATCATCAAGAAGAACGAGGGTGGCATTGGCAGCAAAGGTCTGATGAGAAAGATGCTAAATCTCATGAATCGGGGAGGCTCCAAGAGACTCAAGCTTTCCCGGTTCAATATGCTCGGACTGGGCACCTGGATGATGAAAGGGCTGATGAAGGATACTCATATGCCCTCTATTGACGATTTCATCACCATGGCTAAAGAGATGGGAGTAGAGCTTATTGGCTGCACTACCACCTGCGGCGTGATGGGGATAGCCGCCGAACAAGAAACTTTCCGTAGTGAAGTCAATAGCCTGTCCGGCGCCGCCTACTTCTTAAATCTAGCGGGTAAATCAAAAGTAACTCTTTTTATCTAGAACATAATTTAGCTACACAAATCGAGGAGAAAGAGATGAAAGCAGATCAGAGCATAGACTGCATCGGGCTTTATTGCCCGCTACCGATTGTCAAAACGGCAGAAAAGATTAAACAGATGAAGACAGGGGAGGTCCTGGAGATAGTTGCTGACGATAAGGGGATAAAACTGGACATGCCTGCCTGGTGCGACTCTACCGGCCATGAGTGCCTGGGAATGGAGGATGAGGATACCGGAGGAGAAATTAAGCTTTACGTCAAGAAAACCCACGACTAAATTTCTCAGCAGGGTCTCGTTGGCTTGGTGCAGTTCTGAGCTTCTGCCATCACCGGAATTCCGGGTCAGTCATCGATGTTTTCGCAGTACTCTCCCAGAGCCAACGAGTAACTGTCAAAGGCACTGGAGTGAAAGAGGACGAAAACCACTTCCTTAATCGATGTGCTGTGCTCCTTCAGAAATGTCGTCACCGTCTCAGTAGCCACCGCCGCCCCCCCATCCATCGGATAGGAGTAGTCGCCGGTGCTTATCGAAGGGAAAGCTACGCTGCTCAAATCGTTCTCTGCTGCCACCCTGAGGCTTTCCCTGTAGGCACTGGCCAGTAACTCCGGCTCCCCTTCATTCCCACCCTGCCAGACTGGTCCGACAGTATGAATGACAAACCTGGCTTTCAGCTTTCCGCCTCCACTGATAACTGCCTGGCCGGTTGGTAATTGCCCCCGCTTTGCCACGATTTGTTTACACTCTTCCAGAATGGCCGGGCCTCCGGCTAGGTGAATGGCCCCGTCGACCCCCCCACCTCCCATCAGGCTTGAGTTGGCAGCATTGACGATGGCATCAGTATTCTGATCGGTAATATCTCCTCCGACGATGGATAGCCTTGTACACCTGATGCTTATTTCTGTCGTTGGTTTTGTCACGTTTTGTCCTCGGCTGTGCTTATTGTTGGTTGATGAGGGAAGACAGGCCCTCTGCCCTTTCAGCCTCTTTACCTCTTCAAGGATCAGTGGTAAGATTTCGCCGGTCTTCCCTTGAAGCAAGTAATCGGACACGCCCTCCTCGGTTAGGGGTGTCGCTTCGGCATTTATCTCGATTATGGTAGCCGCCCCTCTTTCCCTGACGATCCTGGGCAGACTGGCAAAGGGGAAAACCACCGCAGAGGTCCCGCAAACCAGCATTAGATCGCATTTCCAGACTTCCTCCAGGCTCTGCTCTGCAACGTCACCTGGAATTGCCTCTCCAAAGAAGACCGTGTCAGACTTCAGTATGCCCCGGCACTCGGGGCAGGAGGGGGGCAAGCGGTTTTCTTGCAGCAATTGTTCCAAGTCAAACTCATCTTTTTTGAACCTGGCCCCGCAGGAAAGGCACCTCAACTTGATCACGCTGCCGTGATATTCCAGCACCTTCACAGTCCCCGCCTTTTCATGAAGAGCATCGATGTTCTGGGTGATGGTGCATTTCAAAATACCCATCTTCTCAAGTTCAGCTATAGCCTGATGTCCGAGATTAGGCCTGACCTGCTCCAGGTTACCCAGGGAATGCATTGCTGAACTAGTGATCGTGTTCTTCCACCAACCCTCAGGGTCATCGATGAATTCCTGGTAGCCCTGATAGGCCCTCTTCTCGGCATCAGGATTCAGCGTCCAGACTCCTGCCGGTCCCCTGAAATCGGGAATACCTGACTCGGTTGAAATACCGGCTCCCGTCAGGGCGATACCGTATTGTGAATTAACTAAATCGCTGGCCGCCCTTTGAATCAATTCCTCCACAGCTTCACCTGTTCTCTTCTCTCTGGTTCATCTAAGAATTGGTCCTGACGAATCCAGCGACAGTGTCAAAATATAGGTCTAGTTCCACCACCATAATATCGTTGTGACCGGCTCCAGGAATTAGCAGGATTCGTTTGTCTCGAGATGCTGAGTTACTGTAAAGTTCCTTTCCTTCGCCGACAGGGATAAGCTCATCAATTTCACCGTGAATGATCAAGGTAGGTGCATGAATATCTCTCACCTTCACTTTATTGAGAAACGGGCTGTCTTCATCTAAAAGAAACTCTCCGCCGACTATTCCCAGGGAACTCCACAGGAGGCGGAAATTATTAGCCGTACCACTCTCTATTATCACGCCTTTGATATCGTCCTGGCGATTAAGCGCCAATTCTACGGCAGGGACGCTGCCCAGAGAACGGCCCATCAGAAAAAGGCTGTCGTTGTAGCCATCCTTACCGATTATCTCTCTAAAACCACTCAGAATAGCGTGGGCGTCGCTCATCATGTTGGAAATAGTGGGCTTCCCCCCACTGGAACCATAGCCCCGGTAATCGGTCATAAAGAGGTTGATTCCTCTCTGGTGGAACAAAGGGGCTAGCCAGGCGCCACCGGCGGCCGTTTCGCCATTACCGTGGAAATAGAGCATCGTCGGAGCTGCCTTATCAGTCACCCAGAATCCGCATTCGATCTTGATCCCTTGTTCGACTTCGATGACACAACTCTGACCTTCGCCCGAAGGCAAAGGCTGGTTTTCCGCTAGGTAGGACGGGGAGTAGGCAAGGGGAAAGAGAACCTCCAGAATTTCCGGTCGGTCAAGGGATGACAAGTCCTGTTTGTCAGTCAAATTAGGCTCATTACCTCATAATGTGATACGGGACGTACTCAACTTGCAATTATTATTTAACCACACCATATGACTATAGTCTAGCCAACTCAATCTCCAGGTGCCCACGTATTGTTCGTGAGTAGGGGAGTATTTTACATAACTCTATGTTCGCACCAGACAGACTATCCTGCCTGAACTAT
>NYYM01000053.1 GCA_002685815.1 Dehalococcoidales bacterium
GTGCTTACCTCGGAAGCCATCTCCGGGGTGTATCGCTTGAGATGTTCTCTGAGCAGTTGAAACGATGGCTGGCATTTTATGCCCCTGAACTCATATTCTCCTCCTAGGGCATAGTCCTTGATCGTAGGGTCATCATAGACCTTGGCCTTACCTTCTCCGGAATCCCAGACCATCGGTTTGTTCGTCTCATCGTCTCCAATGTAGGTTACTTCTTCGGATGCTGCGCTCGAAAGACGGTTAACCCCGTGTCCTTTAACTCCCCGGGCCGGTCCCTTCTCACGGACATACTTCAATTCAGGGCCAATAAGGTAGGGGGCATTGGTCTTGAGTTTGAGAAAAGGCTCATCGATTATTCCGAGTTCATTGACAATGATGTTGCACATCGCCAGGACCGCAGCCCCGTCGGTCCCGGGGATGATCGGTACCCACTCGCTGGCTTTGCCAGCGGCGAAGTTACACATCGGGTTGAAGACAACCATTTTCATGCCCCTGCTTCTAGCCTCAGCCGCCATCCGGGCAGTTATCATGGCTGAATGGCCGGAACCATGACCCTTGCTGGCACCGAAGTATATCGCGTAGTTGCAATATTGGAAGTCCGGTACGATTGACCAGGACCCATGAACCAGGCCACCGACAGGGTGGGCTCCGTTCCCACAGTGAAGACCAATCCCGCCCACGGACCCGCCAAACGGCCCCAGTCCACCCAGCACGCTGCTAAGCCTCTGGGGTTGTCTGGCTGTCTGGGCGGTCATAAAGACCAGCTTTTTCGGATCCTCTTCAAGGATCTTCTTTAGCCTGGGAATAATCTCAGCCAGGGCTTCGTCCCAGGTAATCTCTTTCCACCTGGGGTCAGCGCCAATGCATTTTTCCGGGTTGGTCCTTCTTAACGGCACATTTAGGCGATTAGGGTCATAAAGGACCTGGAGGGCAGCTGTTCCCTTGCCACACAAGCCGCCTTGCGCTCCAAATGTACTATCAGGCTCCCCCTGTATCTCGATGGCTACTCCGTCAACCCGGTGAACTCGTATGGCGCAGAAAGCGTAGCAGCGTGCGCAGTTGGTATGGACCCAGATATCTTCCTCTATTTTTTGCCTCACGTTCCGCATCTTTTCCCCTGTTCAAACGTATCAAACAAGACTACCTAAATTCAGAATGAGTTGTCCAGTTCTCACGACAATCGTAGATAAGCTGGATCCGCTTGACGCGGCATCGGGCCACAGATTCCCCGTCCTTCTTTAACTTCAGCCCTCGATCAGGATTCAACCGATCAAAGAGTATCAGTATGTTAAACCTGCGCTCGTCGGATGTCAATCTGCCCCTTTTCTGACGTTGATTTGCTAACAATCCGTTCTGTAGCAAACCGTTAGCAAAAGTGGTATTATGATTTGTATTCCATGCGTATTTAGCTTTAGGAGAGGTGTCCGAGAGGCTGATGGTGCCGCTCTCGAGAAGCGGTCTCCGTTTATTGCGGAGCGTGGGTTCGAATCCCACCCTCTCCGTCGTACAGATGATATTTTGCGATTAACCCCTAGAGAAAGACCGAGTTGGCTTGTGTTGGCGGTTTGCGCAGGGTTCAAATACTGGTTATGTATAAAAAATCAAGTGACATTCCAGAAGACATGCTCGGTGACTTGACAAGAGTTCGCGGACAGAACTGAAAGATATTCACCGGCTCCCGAGACGAGAAAAGAATACGGAGAGGTGCTGGAGTGGCCGATCAGGCACGCCTGGAGAGCGTGTGTAGCTTTTGCTACCGTGGGTTCGAATCCCACCCTCTCCGCCACATTTTCCTTATTCATTCTGGGAAGGAAGATTACTATTAGAATGCGCCGGCTTTTCTCGTATCTTACAGGATTCGTGCCTTTGTTCATGCTGGCACACTTCAGTCATCACCTTATCGCCGCTTTACTGCAACCACTTCTGCCTTTTATTCGTGATGATTTTGCCCTCGATTACACTCAGGCGGCTTGGATAGTATCGGCATATACCTTGGCCTATGGTTTCAGCCAACTGCCCGGCGGATGGCTGGCCGACCGCATCGGCGCCCGAACGCTAATAACCATAGGCACCTCCGGAGTGGCGATTGCCGGTCTTTTGGTCGGTCTCTCCCCGACCTATACAATAATGGTCGTCTTTCTGATACTGCTGGGGATCCTGGGCGGGGGCTATCACCCGGCCGCCTCTCCCCTGGTTTCAGCCACGGTCGAAGAGGAAAACCGAGGTCGAGCCTTGGGCCTTCACCAGATAGGTGGAACAGCCAGTTTCTTCCTGACACCGCTGATCGCCGTTAGCATCGCTACAGCCCTGGGAGAATGGCGCGGCCCGGTGATCATTCTGTCTGTCCTGACACTCATATTCGGCACCGTGCTCTACGTGCTCCTCGGCAAACGCGGGTTCACCAACAAATCAAACCACAAGAAAGCAGCCACTCACGATGAACCGATATTCACGTCAAAACGCCAACTTCGATTGGTGTTATTCCTTATTACGGGTGTGACTATTTATGTCGCGATTTTCTCAGCGATATCGTTCATTCCCCTGTTTGTCGTTGACCAATTCAAGGCTGGAGAAGAAACCGGGGCAACTTTATTGGCCCTGGTCCATTCAGGCGGTCTGTGGGCAGGGCCTTTTGGGGGATACCTTTCTGACCGCGTCGGCAAAGTGCAGGTAATTTTGGCAGCCGGTTTCATTACCGGCCCATCTATTTATTTACTAAGCCTGGCTTCGACCGACTGGACTATCTCTACGGTATTATCTGTTCTCGGCACCGTACTATTTGTTCTGGGCACCTGCATGTACGTTGCTATGCCGGTATCGGAGGCTTATGTCATCAGCCATACCTCGGAACATAACCGCTCGACGGTGTTAGGTATCTATTTCTTCGCCAGCCGAGGAGGTCCCGGCCTGATTATGCCGGTGGTGGGTTATCTGATTGACCGATTTAGCTTCAACACGAGTTTCACCATCGTAGGGGCGGCATTGCTAGCGATAACACTTGTCTGCTCTCTGCTTCTGCTGGTAAGTCGAGACTAACAATCTCCGAATGGTCTCACTTCAAGAATCGGAGACCATTTTTCCTGGTACCGGTTTAGCAAACTCCTTATCTAGTCTGAACTAGAAGAGCCACACATAGAAATGGTTGACTACGCCGAGTGATACTGATAGAATAAGGGCCTATAGTCAGGAGCAAATAACCTATTTGGAGGAAAGTGATGAAGTTAGGAAGGTTCATCGTCGATACCCACGTCCATTCCCAACGTCATGCCGCTGGCGGAAAGCTTAAAGGATCCAAGGATTACAGTGACTTGGGTAAGGCAATAATGCAAGTTGACGCCTACGACAACTCGCCCCGTCTCCTTTACGATATGGAGTGCTACGGGGTAGATATGTGCATCATCGAGCCTGCTTTCGGTATGAGTAACGAGCTGAATGTTGAACTAGTAAATAAACACCCAGACAAGTTCGTCGCTAACTGTCTGGCNGGAACCAAGCGTACCCGTGACAGAGTNTTATCCGGTGAGATTGAGTGGAACATCAAGTTTGTCCTCGAAGAACTGGATGAACTCCTCAAGACCGGGGACTATGTGGGCATCGGTGAGGGCATCCCGGCCGGGAAAATGATCACAGTAAAGGACGGCTTTCCGATATACAATGATGAACGTGCCCTGATGCATGAGATGATGCAGATATGTGACCTGGCANGGTCGTATGACGTACCAATCCGCTATCACTGCGGCACGACTGTCGGCTATGAAGGTGCCTATCATTCCCATCCCTGGACCTTTAATCCCCTGTGGGCGAATGACTTGGCGGTGACCTTTCCTCAAATACCAATAATTATGGAACATGGGGGTATTGAGGCCTATTGGGGCGAGCAAATGTTTGCAGGTTGTCTGCATGTTGTCGCCAGCCACAAAAATGTTTATTTAGAAACAGGACGTTACTGGACGGAGCTCTACTACAAATGCTTGGAGGACCCCAATGTTGGTCCATCGAGGCTCTTGTGGGGTACCGACTGGGGCGCCAGTCTCCCGGTCCAGACAAATCTGGGGGCGAAATATCTTCCGAAGAGCTATACCATGCAGACAAAGAGGGATGGCATTCCCCGCCACCAGCCGGACACATTTGGTTGGAGCTTGAAGCAACTGGATAAGTTAGATATCGGCCAGGATGATCTAAATCTGATTCTGGGTGGCAATGCTGTGCGTGTCTACAACCTGAGAACTCCCGGCGGNCTCACCCGGATGTTTAGTTTTGTAGATTAGTTTATCAGTGCAGAGGCCATCTGCCGTCAATACAAANNGTTGTCCCCCTCTCCCCATGGGGAGAGGGGGACAACTTTATCAAGAGAGACCGAAGTCTTCGGATNCTCTTCCNAACGCTTTCTATCTGCTGAGCAAGCAATAGAAAAGGGCAGACCTTCTATTTAAAGCCCTGCCATTAAGTTCGTTCCACTTTCTCTCTTTCCCGGCTACCAGCACCGAAGTACCTTTTCTCAATAGTCCTGANACTACAGACGACGGGAGTCTCGGAAACCTTCGGTTTGAAATTAACTTTTACTTTTTGCGCCTCCTTCTCTTTTCCAAATTTAACCATTTTTATCGAAGCAAGTCTGTAACTATTGTCTCTTGCTCTGATGGCCAGATGAATAAGCGAACAGGTACNAAACATCTAATTGTCTTGGATTTACCCCTATGCTAGAATGGCATTGCNGTGGAAGTTCAAAAAGATGACATTAAGTATTGGGTTGGGTTCAGTCTGGTATCAGGTATTGGCCGGGTCAGATTCGGTCAGGTTGAAACTTTTTTGGTCGTTTGGAGAATGCTTGGAGGGCTACCCCCTCCGAATTAAAGCAGTCCGGACTGGACCAGAGTTCAATACGGGCTATCACTTCGTGGANNCCCAAGATTTCTCTGGTAGAGGAGATGGAAAAACTAGACCGTCACGGCGTAAAAGTGGTTACCCATCACGCTCCCGATTACTCGGCTAGACTAAAGGAGATTTACGACTATCCACCGGTGCTGTATATCAGAAGTTCACTGATTCCCATGGGTGAATGGTGCCTGCAGTGGTAGCTACCCGCCGCATTACCGTCTACGGTAGACAGGTAACGGAAGAAATCATGGCTGACCTGGTTGGCAGNAAGATAACCATTATCAGCGGCCTGGCCAGAGGGATTGACTCGGTATCCCATCGGAGNGCTTTGGAGGCGGGAGGCCGAACANCGGCAGTATTTGCTTGCGGACTTGATACTGTGTATCCGAGTGAANATGGAGTGAAAAAAGGCAAACAATTCACGGATAAACNACTTTAATTTGTTTCGGCAGTTATGTCAAGGTACAATAGGAGCATTGACGGAGAAAAGATTTGTTTGCCGGAAACAAGAACGGTGACAAGAAGAGAGCTGTCAGACACGGAGAAGGGTGGTAACTGAAGAGAAGAATGGCAACGAAGAAGAAAACTGNAGAGTCTAGTTATAGTTGAATCACCGGCTAAAGCGAGGACGCTGGCCCGGATCCTAGGCAACCAGTACAACCTGAAAGCCTCGCTGGGTCACGTGAGAGACCTGCCCAGGAGCAAGCTGGGAGTCGACGTGAAGAACGAATTCCTGCCCAGCTACGTCGTCCCCAGGACGAAGAGCAAAATAGCCAAGGAACTGAAGGAGGCGGCCAAAGAGGTATCCACGATATACCTGGCGACCGACCCGGACCGCGAAGGGGAAGCTATCTCCTGGCACCTGATGAACGTGATAAAGTCAGGCAAGAAAGAATACCGGCGGGTAATTTTCCACGAGATAACCGAGGAAGCGATAAAGGACGCCTTCAAACATCCCCGCTCTATCGACATGCAACTGGTCGATGCCCAGCAGGCCAGACGGGTGCTAGACAGGCTGGTGGGCTACAAACTGAGTCCGCTACTGTGGAAGAAGATAAGAAGGGGGCTTTCGGCGGGCAGAGTCCAGTCGGTAGCCCTGAAAATCATCGTCGACCGGGAGAGGGAGATTGAGAAATTTGTACCGGTGGAATACTGGAGCATCGAGGCCGAGTTAACCAGGAAAGCAGGAGAGGTAGTCTTTCGGGCGATGCTGGTCGGCCTGGTCAAGGGTGATAAGCTAAACATAGGTAACGAGGAAGANGCCAGCGCCATCAANGAAGACCTCGAAGGGGCCAGTTACGGGGTAGCCGCGGTAAAGAAGAAGAAAAATACCCGCCAACCGGCGGCGCCTTTCATTACTAGCACTTTGCAGCAGGAAGCCTGGCGACGGCTCCGTTTCAGCGCNCGGCAGACGATGGCGACCGCCCAACAGCTTTACGAGGGCATTGACGTGGGCAACGANGGAAGCGTGGGCTTGATTACCTACATGAGGACCGANTCCACCCAGGTGGCCCGCTCGGCAGTGGTGGAAACCAGAAAGGTTATTGAGGCCAAATACGNGGCTAACTACCTGCCAGCCCACGCGCGCACTTTCAGTAAAGTAGTTAAAGGAGCCCAGGAAGCCCACGAAGCGATCCGCCCCACCAGAATNCGGATGGAACCGGACCAGATCAAGCAACACCTGAATTCCGCCCAGTTCCGGCTTTACGAACTGATCTGGAAGCGGATGGTAGCCAGCCANATGGCGGCGGCCATATATGACAACACGAGCATCGACATCGAGGCAAAATGCCGAAACTCCAAAACCGATTATCTTTTCAGAACATCGAGTTCGGTGATGCGCTTTCCGGGTTTTACGACCCTGTATGCCGAGCAGAAGGACGCGGGAGAAGAGGAAGAGAAACTGTCCACATTGCCCCAACTGGAGAAGGGTGACGCACTGAACCTGTCCAAGCTTTNCNCGGAGCAACATTTTACCCAACCTCCCCACCGCTTCACCGAGGCCAGCCTGATCAAGATGCTGGAGCAACACGGTATCGGGCGCCCCAGNACCTACGCACCGACNCTGTCCACGATCCAGGAACGGGAATACACCATCAAGCAAAACGGCAGNCTGCAACCGACAGAACTGGGCTTTGTGGTTAATGACGCGGTCAGCGAGTATTTCCCTAATATCATCGACATCAAGTTCACGGCNCGAATGGAAGACGAGCTGGATGAAGTAGCCACCGAAAAGAAGGACTGGGTGNGGGTGGTGAGGGACTTTTACACCCCGTTTGAGAAGGACCTGACCAAGGCTAGCGAGGTAATGGAAAGGGTGAAGNTGTCAGAAGAGGAAACCGACGAGGTGTGTCCAGAGGGNCACCCGATGGTAATCAAGATGGGACGGTTCGGCAAGTTTCTGGCCTGCAGCAATTACCCGGAGCACAAATATACCAAGTCCTACCAGATCAAGACGGGGGTCAAGTGTCCCGAGTGCGGGAAAGAGCTNATAGAGAAGGTAAACAAGAAAAAGCGCAAATTCTACGGGTGCAGCGGCTACCCCGACTGNACCNTCGCCATCAACGCCAAACCGCTGAAGCAGCCCTGCCNGGTATGCGGAGGGCTGACCACGGTCTACCGGGAGAACCAGGCACGGTGTATCAAGTGCGGGCACAGAGAGAAGGTGGTAGAGGAAGTGGCGGAGGAAGCGGCGGAGGAAGCGGTAACGGCGGGCAGTGGCTAACTGCCAGTAAAGTGTGACAATTATCTAGTGCGGTTGTAAGTGCGAANTTTAGCTGTGATGCCCGACTGCTCCCATTGTTTGCGGCTTTTGACCTGCGGGTTGCGCGGCGCTGGCTAGATCTGTAGCGTTTTTACTTTAAGAAGGGCAATAGATGCGGCAAGTACCGCCAAACATTAACCGTCTTTTTTATGGTCCGTGTCTGTGGTACAGACTCATTCGGCGGAATAACCTCGAAGTTTAATGTAGAGACGCCAGCGAGTGGTGAATCCACAATAAGTGTTTCACTGGACCTTGGCAAAAGATAAACTTCTGCAGTTTTCGTTTTCAGATATNTGCCGTTGTCGAAATGGAACTTGTATACAAAGGTACCNGCACGGGCAGCAGCNTTCTTAACTGAATATTGTACTTGAGTTGCATTCTGCAAAGCCAGGGCCACTTTGTCACTTGCCTTTCTCTTTCCAATTCTTCTTCNTGTGCATATGGCACTTGAGTATAGAATACTTCTTCTACGTCAATTTCCCATTTGTATGTTGAAAANCTATAGCGAGAATGAGTANTGCGAAACCACCGGCTAATATCCTTTAATCCAGTGATGAAGCTCCTCCTGCTCACAAATCCCCCATGTCACGCCATAATAATGCAGGGGTGAAGCAAATGNAAGTGTGCTGTTCCCTCACGGATTGCTTCGCCCCGAACCTATCGGGTCTTGGAATGGCGAGGTAGATGAAATCGGGCAAATACAGGCAGAAGCGAGAACAACCCACTTGCCAATAATGTGTAAAATCGGGTAAAGTTAAGCTTGTGCAAGAAGTTTTTGGCCGGTACATAGACCATTTGAGGGCGGAGCGGAATGCTTCGCCTTACACAGTGCGCAACTACACCAGCGACCTGTTGGGCTCAAAGAACATCAAGGGGTTCTTTACCTTTTTGAAAGATCAGGGCGTGAGGTCACTGGAGGAGACCGACAGGCACCTGCTGAGGGAATACATGGGCTACCTAGCGGAGCAGAAGCTGGTCAAGGCGAGTATCGCCCGCCGTTTATCAGCCATCCGATCCTTCTACCGCTACCTGGTACGGGAAGAAATACTGAGGGTAGATCCGGTGAAGGACGCTTCTTCCCCCAAGCTGGACAAGCGTTTACCTTCTTTTCTGACCACAGAAGAAGTGGAGCGACTGCTGCAGGCCCCCGACTTATCCAAGCCAACAGGACAGCGGGACAGGGCCTGTATGGAACTACTGTACGCCTCCGGCCTGAGGGTATCCGAACTAGTGGGTCTGGACGTCGAGCAGGTCAACCCGGANAGCCGCGAACTGCGGGTGCANGGGAAAGGCTCCAAGGAACGGATNGGACTGATGGGAGAGCCAGCCGCCCGAGCGCTGACTGTTTATCTGGACCAAGGCCGACGAGAACTATTGGGCAAGAAGAGGAACGGGGCCGTATTCCTGAACCGCTATGGAGGCCGCCTGACGGTGAGGAGTGTGCAGACCAACCTGGACGGACATGCCAAACGGGCGGGAATCGGCAAGAAAATGCACCCTCACATGCTGAGGCATACTTTCGCCACCCACCTGCTGGACGGGGGGGCTGATCTGAGAGTAGTACAAGAATTGCTGGGGCACGCCAGTCTGTCATCCACCCAGATATACGCCCATGTCAGCAAGAGCCAGGCGAAAAAGGTCTATCTGGCCGCCCACCCGATGGCCCAGGAAGAGAGCGGATTTACGAAAGAATGAGCGTCAAGACAGCTAACAGACTGGAAAGACTGCGGCAGAGCCTGGCTGAAAAAGAACTGGACGGTATCTTCATCTCCCAGGCGGACAACCGCTATTATCTGTCCGGCTTCAACGGCTCGGCGGGCTACCTGCTGATTACGGCCAAAGACACGATCCTGGCCACCGATTTCTGCTACGTTGAGCAGGTCAAAAGGCAGTCGCCCGACTACCAGCTTTTTCAATTAAGCGGGGGAGTAGCCAGTTGGTTTCCGGGTCTGGTGGACGAACTGAAGCTGAACCAGCTAGGTTTTGAGGCCGGGGAGGTCAGCTTTAACCAGTACCGGCAGTTGGCGGATTCCCTAAGTGCGCCCAAGTCATCCGTTCAGTTGGTCCCGGTGGAGGGAGTGGTGGAGGGACTGCGAGCTATCAAGGAGCCGGAGGAAATCGAGCTTATCAGCAGAGCGGTGGAGATAACGGACCGGGCTTTCGAGTACATCGAGGGGGTGATTAGTCCGGGTATGACCGAACTGGAAGTGGCATGGGAACTCGAAAAATTTCAACGGGAACAGGGCAGTGGGGCGCTGCCATTCGGTATTATCGTGGCCTCAGGCCCCAACGCGGCCCTGCCCCACGCCCAACCATCCGAACGGAAAATCAATTCCGGTGATGCGGTGGTGATAGATATGGGGGCAACAATCGATGGCTACTGCAGCGACTTCAGCCGTACCCTCTGCCCCGGTAAACCGAATGATACCTTCAAGAAAGTTTACGATACCGTGCTGGGGGCCCAGCTGGCGGCAATCGCCCTGATAAAAGAGGGGATGAGTGGGGGGGAAGCAGACAGCCTAGCCAGAACTGTTATCGAAGAGGCGGGTCACGCCGAAGCCTTCGGACACTCGCTGGGTCACGGGGTGGGGCTGGCAGAGCACGAACAGCCGCGCCTGAGTCCGAACTCGACCGAAACACTGGTCTCGGGGATGGTATTTTCCATTGAACCGGGTATCTACCTGCCCGGCTGGGGGGGAGTCAGAATCGAGGACCTGGCGGTAATGGAACAGGGTGGAATCAGGATACTATCAAAGGGAAACAAATAAACACTTCCGGAGTGCAAGATGATAAGTGGCGGTGAGCTAAGAAAAGGAATAATAATAGAGATGGACGGCAAGCTTTACCAGGTAACCGACTACCATCATATCAAGATGAAGAGGACGGCCCTGGCCAAGGTAAAGCTGAGGGACATCGAGGCAGGGCATACCATTGAGCACAGTTTTCAGTCGGACCAGAAACTTATCCGGGCGAGGCTTGAGTTCAGGGCGATGCAATATCTCTACAAGGACGAAGACTTATACTACTTCATGGACGAAGAAAACTACGAACAGATGCCTATCGACGCCGCCATGCTGGGGGATGCCATCAACTACATGAAGGAAGGTATGTCCGTGCAGGTGTCCAACTACAAGGAAAAACTGATTGGAGTGGACCTGCCGCTGAACGTCAACCTCGAAGTGGTGGACACCGGCCCGGGATTCAAGGGGGACACGGCTACGGCCGGCACCAAGGCGGCCACCCTGGAGACCGGTCTTACCATCCAGGTACCGATGTTTGTCAATAACGGGGACGTGCTTAAGGTGGACACCCGCGACGCCAGCTACGTGGAGAGGGCGAACTAGGTGACGGGATGGCATCGGCCAAGACCGGGGGGGATGGTAGATTGCTGAGGGCCGACTTTCACGTTCACACGGCATTCTCAAAGGACTGCGAGACGCCGCTGGAAGAGCTAATCAGCCGATGCCAGGAGACCAATATTAACTGCATCGCGGTGTCCGACCACGGCAACATCGAGGGCGCGTTGAAAATACAAAGTATGGCGCCATTCAAGGTGATAATCGCCGAAGAGATTCTAACCCACAGCGGCGAAATAATGGGCATGTTCTTGAAAGAAGGTATTCCCAGCCATATCTCTCTGGATGAGGCCGTGGCCAGAATCAAGGAGCAAAATGCCCTGATATGCCTCCCTCACCCCTATGATCCTTTGAGAGGACTCAAGCTGGACGCGAACCAAATGGAGAAACTGGCCGGACAAGTCGACATTATAGAAGTGTTCAACGCCAGAAGCCCCTTTTTCAAGCCAGCCCGTCAAGCCAGAGAGCTGGCCCTGAAGCACAATCTGGGCGAGACGGTGGGGAGTGATGCTCACCATCTGAAGGAAATAGGACACAACTACGTCGAGATGCCCGATTTCAACGGCAAAGACGAGTTTCTGGAGGCCCTGAGAGAGGGAAAGCAGACCAGACACCGGTCAAGCGTGCTGGTCCACTTCCGGACCGTCTGGATAAAAGCAAAAAGGTTGTTCTGAAAGACAGTCACCGGCTCCGCGACAGCCTATATTCAAAACGTTCTATTTCCGGGTATCGGCAAAATAGGTGATGTAGAAGATGCCGGCCGATTCCGATACTGCCACGCTCCCAAATAGTGCCTGCCGGTTAAGGAAGTTTCTCTCAAACACGGCATTTTCCTTCCAGACCATCAAGGCGGCACCGGTTATCCTGTCGAGTGAACTGTAACCGGCGGCTCTAAAGATGCCCTGGAAGTAAGGTTGGTCAGAAACTTCAACAATATTCTTACCGGCTAAATAATCGCTGTGCTCTTTGGCCCGCATGTAGAAAGTATCCGTTCATTCCAGCAGGGCGAGTCCGTTTTCTTGCCGATTCTCTTTTTTCGCCTTAAATACGGCCTGTTCAAGGCGCCTTCGGTAATATCGGGCGTTCCGGCCAAGAGCTGGGTATGGCTGGCAGCCAAATCGTCAAAATTGGATGACAGGGTCTCGAATTTTGCTTATAGCGGGGTATTTTCAGATTTGAGGGCCTCATACTTCGCCTGGAGGGCTTCAAGCTGACTTTCAACGGCCTCGCAATTCGCGGTAGCCGATTCGGTCTGCTCAGATGCTTCCGGGGGCTCAGTTTCGCGGAGGGCGGTTTGCTGGGATTGAGTGACGTCCAGCGGGGGAGGGGTGTCTTCTTCGATATTGGCGGAGCATCCGACCATGATAGCAATGCCGATGGTGAAGTCCAGGGCTACAAGCGATAACTCTCTGAAATGTTTTATTTTTTGTCCTCTTCTTTTCTCCGGTTGAGGTATTCCATATAGTACTGCGACATGGCCTGCAACGAGGCGATGACCGGCGGGCCCTGGTTGGTCCGCTGTTGCTGCTCTTTGTTTATTTCCTGCTGCAGATCCTCAATTCTAGCTAGGGCAATGGCTATTTCAGTTAACCTCCGGTCGGTATTAAGGGCGATCATCGAGCCATTGAGACCCAGGGCCAGCCCGATAAGAGCCAGTCCGAAAGCAAGGGCAATCCATCTTATCGAGGTCGATTCAGCTAACCAACCAAAGAGTCCGAAAAGTACGGCCAAGATGACGATAGCCAAAGGATAATAGTAAAGACGCCTGTTCATCCGGTGCCTCCTTCAGGTTTTCTTTTCCAGTTGCAGCTCAGTGTGAGGATACCAAACGGCATACGAGCTTATTATACACGGATGGAGGCAAAGAAGTTAAGAATTGTTATGGTGATGGGAATGTGTAACAAGGCACATACGATTTGACAACGACACAA
>NYYM01000054.1 GCA_002685815.1 Dehalococcoidales bacterium
GTAGAAACGAGTCACTGCTCCTACTGGCAGCACCAACTCTCGACTGGTTTTGATGTTATGCTCCGGATACTGGACGAACCATGCGAAGCGGGCACTCTGGACGCTCACCACCAGATCAACATCCTCCCCATCATAGGCCCTAAGTTCATTCACCCCGGTAATGCCGGGATGGATGATCACAAATGTGCACAGGACGGCGGACAGCGCGACCCACAGGACTGTGAACGGGGTGTTACTTCTGACCGATGGGCCATCATCTGAAGGCTCCCCATTGGCGCGAAAGCGAAGCAATCCGTACAAAACCACAGCAAGAACAGACGTGAAAACGGGCACTGCTAAAATCGTTAGCAGCCTGTAGGCTTCATCTACCACATCCGCCTGTGCAGATGCACCACCTTTCAGGAGTAAACCAGTGGGGACATAGCCGAATGCGAAGGCATACCCCACCAAGGAAAGCGCAATCCAGATCGCTATCGCAGCTAGAACATGTTTACGATTTGCACTCATTGTTTGGGGCGTCTCCAAACTGGGACTGTCACCCTCGTGAAACTAATACAGTCACTCAACTACTATCTCTCCGACCATCCCTAAGGATTCATGCGGGATGCAGAATAATTTGTATACACCAGCCTTGCTGAAAGTGAAATTAAATATCTTCGTTTCACCTGCATCCATCTCCTGATCTATACCCAACTCGTTCACGGTGAACGTATGGAACTCAGTCTCAGCCGTCAGAGCAAAGGTCACCTCTTGACCAACCTCGAATGTCAGTTTCTTAGGATCAAACTCATACTTGCCGCTCCCACCAACGTCCTTGTTAATGACCTGTACTGCTCCTTCCGGGATGGAAAGCGCTGCCGCGGGAGGCTCTTTGGTTGTCTGAGCGGCAGAGCTGGGCGACTCAGCCTCTTCGCCACTGGATCCGCAGGCAATCGAACTGGTCACGATAAGGGCCGACAAAACTCCAACTATGGTTTTATTTTTCAATACTGGTCTCCTCACACTCTAAATAATTAAAAACGCGCCTTGATGGCAGTTAATATACTTTGATCCCTAGGGGACAGTTCATCGAAGACCCAATCGATTATCCAGCTTGGATCTTTAGCGCCTTCATCAATGAGAAGGTGCTTAACGATGGACAATTGCTCTTCTTCGTTCATCCGCTCACGAATTTCTGGGACCACAAAGGCCTCTTCGTTTTCAAAGTGGTCAAACTCAGCTACCCGCAGTGCGACGACCCGGCTATACAAATGACGCTTCGTACGAGCTACTACGTTATCTTCACCAAGTTCCGTTCTCAGAACCTCCTCCACTTCCTCCAGCTTCGCCACTACTTCTTCATGCTGTGTTTCCTCCAGAGAGATCATCACTGACTTGACGCTCTCTCCCAAGCCGGCTGTCTCTCCCGCCTTCAAGAACCCGACAAGCTCACCTGCTTGCTTTGCCAACACTGCATGCTCTGTCTCATTATTTCTGGCGCCCTGACTGTTCTTGAGCGATGCCGTCATGTACTTGTCCTCCGATGCGGCGTGGTAAAACAGCTGATCGCCCCAGAATCGAAAATTCTTCTTGAAGGCATGTACATCGCCGCCATACTCAAGTCCCAATGCCTGACGCTCCACTTGCATCGAAAGCGCCCGGAAGGCTTTGTGCATCAGAAACATGACATCAATGGGGTTGTTAAGTTCGATAGCTCTCCCGGTAGATAGAGTTGCTCCTGATTGCACCGAGGTCAGCTTGCGGGCCAATTGCTCAACAGCACCCCTCGGGTACCTCCGGTGCCCGNNGGGATTCTGAACTGATGGCAACTTCCCCTCTTTGCCCCAACGATTAACGGTAGTTGGTGACACCTGGAAAATAGCAGCCACTTGGCTCCGTGATAAGAGATCCTGCNCAATCGAANCTAGATATGTCCGATCCAAAACTTGCCNCAAAATATTGTTTAATCGAAAGAAGCGTACGAGAGTTNCAATGANNNNGAAAGACGCAAATGCANCATTCCGATAATGCACNTACATCATTANTCATTCGATGCACGAACCGTATCCAGCCCGATATTTAGAAAAATTACGCCGTGAGCCATTACTGGAGCGAACTTCTGGATCCGACCAAACGCAAAAGAGGGTCCCTTCGTGGTTCTATCCGAAAGCACCTTGCTGTCAAAAAAAAGAACCAAAAAAAGGGGAGGGGGCTATTGAGAAAAATGTAGACCTGACATTACATGAAATTGTGCGGCCTGTGTTTTGATATCAAAAACCAAGCGCCTTGAACCCTCCTCGAGCCTTAAGAAGGGTTTCTTCATATTCAGCCTCAGGATCAGAGTCGTAAACTATTCCACCACCAACAGGGAGATAGACTCGTTTTTCTTTGCACAACATGATTCGAATGGGCATGGACAAGCAAACAGAGTTGTCGAAACCCAGGTATCCTAATGCCCCACAGTAAACGCTTCGTTGCGTAGGCTCAAGTGCATCGATTATTTGCATCGCCCTAATTTTAGGTGCTCCCGTTACTGAAGCTCCTGGGAATATCGCTTGCAAAAGATCGATGGNATCNATTTCTGTGGATGTAGAGCCTGTGACAGTGGACACCATTTGGAANANAGTGGGGTGTGCCTCGACATTGAACAGGGTAGGCACGGCCACAGTACCAGGTAGGCATATCCTGCCAAGGTCATTCCGGACCACATCAACGATCATCACGTTTTCAGCTCGTTCCTTTTCGGAAAGAAGTAACTCGGCAGCCAATGCACGATCTTCGTNNACAGTTNTACCTCTGGGTCTNGTGCCTTTGATCGGTTTGGANTTGACCAGNCCTCTTTCCATCTGAACATACAACTCAGGTGAAGCGCTCAAGATAGAAATCTCAGGAAATGCCATNAATGAAGCATAAGNCGCGGGATTTACGCTTCTGAGNCGGCAGTAGAGATCCCACGGCTTACATGGGAGTGTGGCCTCGAAGCGTTGAGACAGGTTTACCTGATAGACATCTCCTGTTTCAATGTAGTCCCTCACCTTGCTCACCGCGTCGATGTATCCATCCCGAGAGAAATTCGATCCAACCATCTCTGCCACACGACACTGGCCGGGAGGGGAAAGTAGAACTTGCCTGCTAAGTCGNTGCTTAATCCATTTGAGGCGATTCTCGGCACTCTTGNGAGNCCCNTCGGGAAACCCTGTCGCAAAAGCCCAAGATAATCCAGATTGACCGTCGTAGGCTATTACCCAGTCGTAGAAACCCAGATANGCTTCTGGAAGGCNATGATCGTCTGNNGCCCGATATCCGACCTCCTCTAGATGGCGNCCGAGNTCGTACGCGAGATANCCGACACCGCCTCCCTGAAAGGCGGANATNCCTTCGATCGGTTTAATGGGGAATCGTGCCAGAGTTTCCCGGATAGCNTGGAACGGATTACTTTCCACCCGAGANACGATTCCGTTCATCATTCGTTCTACTTTCTTTCCCTTTGAACGGANAATCTGNAACGGAGNTGCCGTCAAATATGAGAAGCGNGGCTCGGGATCTGAACTGGCATTGTCCAGNAATACGAAGTGTGGAAGGTCGAGAAANAACTTGGCTGTTTGCAGCAAGTTACCAATGCTACCCAACTCTAAAACCAAAGGGACCACTGGTTCCGACTCAAATATTTGTGACTGCTCTTTTTCGTCNGANNAGGATTTCAATCGCNGGTTCAAGTCCAACCTCTCACGTCCATATTGATTGAGCGCAACTCACTATTTTGCTTTCGANAGTTAACCCCGTTCGACTCAAGGTATCCGTCACGGCCCGTTCACATNGNCTCGCACATGTCTGATATTCACGGGGCTGCAACAGCGCTTGTATTTTCGTCCGGAACCACAGGGACATGGCCCGTTCCTGCCTCAAGTGGGTTGGTGTTGACTCCCTTTGCACAGGTTCTCAGTAATCTATGGCTTTCCGGATTTTTTGGACTTGACGAGGGAGTTTGCACTTGAATCCAGCATCCGAGAGAGAACTGTACCTGGGCTAGGGACGGCAATACGTTAAGTTGACGGGGACATGGTCAATCACGATTTCCCCGTCCAGGGTCCTGGAGATTATGTTCTTGAGCCAATTGTCATTATCCGTTTCTGGGTAGTCGTCTCGGAAAAACGCGCCACGGCTCTCTTTCCTATCTAGACTACCCACGAGCATTAACTCGGCACATTGCAGCATGTTGGGCACTTCGATGGCCGTTACCCAACGCTCACCACTCTGAGGCTCAACTCGGAATGTTGAGTTCAGAGAAGTTATCCGCTGAATCTCCTTTGTATCTCTAATCTCCTGCAGGCCTCGGTTCAGCAGAGCTTCATCTTTAACAACCCAGGCGTACTGTTGCATCGTCGCTTTGATATGGTNCTTGGTGTCCTTAGGTTTTATGCCGCCCGCCTCCACCGCGAGCGATAAGGCTCTATCCAAGGAGGTCTGGACTGCTNTGTCGTCTAAGACAGGTTCATTTGCACTTCTGGCGTACTCGCTGGCAAACGTGCCACTACGTTTGCCAAAGACGACCGTGATCATGGAGGTATAGCCCTCTGGTCTTGCATGTCCGTATAACCCACCAGCGACGGCCCCAGCAGCGTAGAGCCCAGGAATACTAGTTTCACACCTGGTATTTGTGCGAACGCCCCCGGTGGTAGTGTGAGCGATGGGCCCAGTCTCAACTGGCTTTGTCTTTGGGTCGAAACCCTCTGTATTATCCAAAGAGAAGTACGGTGTGCCTCTTGATTGCAGGTTCTCCTCGAACGTGGCCANGATACTGGGAGGTAGGGTGCTATCTTTCCACGCGCCCGTCATATCCACGAGGATGTTGCCTTGTGCTGTGCCTCCCCCCTGTTTAATTTCTTTGGCGACCGCGTAGCAAAGAGCCTCTTTGTCCACTCCATTCAAGCTAGTTATGCCGTAGCGTTCCAGGAATTGCTCCCCTCTAGCGTTGAGCAAAACTGAATTAGGCGGGCTACCAGTTCCAGTAGCAATAAACTGAGTGTTCTCCATATCAATGAGGTCTGCTCCAGCCCTGAATGCGGCGGCTTGACCATCACCAGTCTCTTGTAAACTGACGGTACTANCCTCGAATATCTGACTGAAGGACCCAGTTGCAAGGATGGTGGCCTTGGCCTTGATCACTAACAGATCAGGTTTTTGATAGTCTAGGGCTGTAACTCCGACCACCTTTCCTTCGTTTTTGAGCAAATCCACNAGCATAACTTCATCCATNACGAGGATGTCCCGCTTTTGAATTTGATTTATCAATGCGTCCATCATCGCTATGCCTGGAGGGTATCCATACTCATGTTGACCGGGTGACCGTGGTTTGAAAGTGACGTTTCTTGGGTATTCATGTTTGGCAGCATGTGTGACTCTGATGCACCCATCCTCGTTTCTTTCAAAGTCGACTCCCCAAGTTTCCAATTCCGCAATTCTTTCCGGNGTGTCTTCTGTAAGTATCTTGATCATCTCCTGGTTGCCGAGGTATCCNCCGTGTGCCAGGAGGTCCCTCATAGAAGAAAAAAAGCTGTCTTCTTTAACTGCCCACGGGCCGACCCCTGCACTAGTTCCGACGTTTAAAGTACACCCGCTGTGACCCAGCCGCCCTTTCACTATCATCATTACCTTTGAGCCTTGATCGTGCGCTTCTATTGCGGCCCTACACCCAGCACCACCGCCCCCAACAATCAATACGTCCGTCTCGAGTGTACCTGTCTTGGTTGTCATTGCTTTGCCCTTACTCGCTCCAAGTGACCATTAAAAATTGCCGGGGGCAACCAAACCTAAGTCGCCCCGGCTGGTTTACTGACGCCTTTCCTCGCGCGATCTAAAGGGGAATCTAGAGAGGAGTTGAAGAGAGATGATCAAAAGTTACAAGATCGGGTCGATAGAGGTTGAAATGCATCTTTTGGTGTCCACACAATCGGCAGACTCCCAATGATTCATTACCGTTAGGAGCGGGTAGAATGTAAATGTGTTTACAGTTCGGCATCCTGAATCACCCGATCGGACAGAATTTGCTCCCTTAGCAAGCCTGAATTGTCACTGAGTACTATAACGATTCCGGTCGGTAAATCTGTTTGTCGTTTTTGATGCACCTGCCACAACGTTGATGGAGNTANGACCGGCTTGCCCCNCCTTTATCAATATATTCATGGGTCAAAAAAATCCATCACCACTTTGNTNNTACCACGACTTTGTGATCTATACTCCAAGAGTTCGGTTCCCGGCCTGGTCTCAACCACCAAGAATCAGGTTCACATTCATNCTCTCAAACTTAATTTAGNNGCGCGTCTTAACGACTCACTTGTACCTACATCGGGGGACACTAGTCCCGTTCCCATCTAAGACATCAAAAATAAGAAACGCTTTACTCCCTCCAACCAGTACGTTCGTTCTCATAAGATTGCACCGCGCTCGATAGTGCGCTCTCCCTTTCCCCCGCCAAGGTATCTCTCATGCCTTTAAAGAAATTGTGTGACATATTCAGGCTGGTAGTGCTGCCCTGAAATTTGGGCATTACGTACCGGGCGGCCAATTCGTAGCTGTACTTCGTCTGCTCTTGAGTTCCAAGTTCAGTGGCCAAGAAAATGAATTTACCGAAACCACCACTCTCCTCATCGAGCCGATGGATGGAGTCCACAAGGTCATCAGGGGTGCCAATGCACCAGATGTTATCACCCACCATCTTGTCAATGATCTGGTCGACCGGGCCTTCGATTGGGGGATTTCCCACCACTTTATCGAAGTACTCTCTCATCAACAGCCCNGAGTTCGTACGAGCAATGGACATCGCCTCCTTCCNGGAGTCGGCTAGAAATACGTGCTGAACCAGGCCCCAGTTCTCACGCTTCATCTCATGACCGTATTGAGCACCGGANTCAACCCCTATATTCCANAGATCCTTGAGGGTGTTGTGATAGAAGCCTCCCGGNGATCGAGCGAATGTGAGGGAAATGGGAGTNATTCCGTGTTTCCCGGCNAGCTTCATTCCTATCGGCGACTGAGCTGAGGCNACCATAAGCTCAAANTGNGGCTGGCTGTAAGGCCGGAGATGAAGATGTGCGTCCACAAGGTCGAACCAGTCTGAATGATAAGTGAATGGCTCCTCTTCGGTAAGAAGGCGCATTATGACGCCTAACGATTCCTCCAATCGAGGTCGGGCTTTTTCGTGAATTAGTCCCAACATGTGACCATCGGAATTGAGAGCACCCGGTCCGACCCCCAGCGCCACTCGACCCTTAGTCAAGTGGTCAAGGAGAACCATCCTATTGGCAACAATTAAAGGGTGGTGGTAAGGCAGTGGGATTACACCTGTTCCGAGCCGAATGTGTTTTGTTCTTTCCGCCGCGGCTGCGATAAATATCTCAGGAGAGGAGATAGTCTCCCATCCGCAGCTATGATGCTCACCAATCCAAGCTTCATCGTAACCAAGGTCATCTAGCCATTCCAAGAGTTCCAAGTCCCTTTGAAGAGCCAAGGTGGGGTTGTCAAAAGGCGCATGGAATGGTGCCAGAAATATACCAAACCTCAATCTTGCCGGAAGTACCAAATCATCCCACCTCGGGTTTTACTTCGTCACTTGCGCACTTGCGATAGAAAGTAAGCTCAGCCGCCACGCAGTTTTGCATTCCGCCAGACGGCTAGGCCCTATTTTGATCGTAATACGAAGAGTGTAAAAGATACGTTTGGATCATTGGCATGATTCAGACTAATCAGTATCTGAGGGATAGCGAATAAAATAAAGGGATCAAAGGAATCAAGAAAGAACGGAGTGTTAGGGGGTGGTGGGTAGAGATCGCTAGAGAAAACCTTCGCGGAATGCTATCACCACAGCTTCTAGGCGGCTGTGAACTTCCAATTTAGACAATATGCGCTGGATGTGATTGCGGGCGGTGGTTGTTGTTATCACGAGTTTGTTAGCAACTTGAGCGGTGTTCATGCCAGCTGCCAAGAGCCTCAAGACTTCCTCTTCTCGTGGGGTCAAACGTTCGGGTCGGTTATTAGTGGTGGACGGTGCCGGCACTGTAGTCGCGGGTTGTTGTGGAACCCAGTCTCTCAGTTGATTGACCAGAGTTTTTGCCGCCATCTCTTCGGAAACATCGTGAAAAATATGGGCAAGGACACCTAAATCTTCTTTGTCCGATGGTATCAAGACATGGGTTACGCTGAGCCATTTCGGCCCGTCTTGCTTTGTAGCGACGCGGATGGAGTAGGTCGAATCGACTTTCAAGGTACGTGCCAAAGAGATCGTGCGGCAGTCTGGTTGACAGACGACTCCTTGTTGTTCCGATGAAGAATTGCTGAACGCTTCGTAGCAAAATGCTCCTAACATCTCACTAGCTGAATGACCCAAAATTCGTTCTGCACTTCGGTTCCAGAAAACAATTCGCTGATCCTTGCCCACGCCAAATGCACCATCCTGGGCCTCAGCTAGAATTCCAAGTAAATCTTGAGTCACAACTGGCCCTCGTTTAGAACGTGCCTTCCAGATGTCACGTCGAAATCGTACACTATTGGCCCGTACAATCCCTCACTGTTTCGAACAAAACAGCCTTCGAAAACAGCATGCCCTGTAGCACTCTCCACTCAAGCCACCGCATTTTGATGCGCATGCATCATGATTGATATCCCCATTGAGTCTATGATACCAAGATAACGTTCTTCAGACCAGCGTCGAACAAATCGAAAAGAGTTCTCGAGATGAGAAAATTTCATGTCAAGACGTTGATTAACAGCGATCCCGTAGAGTTCTTATGCGAACCAAGGCAGAGTCTGTTGGAAATCCTGAGAGACAACCTGCGCTTAACGGGATCTAAAGAGGGATGTAACGACGGCAACTGTGGTGCTTGTACGGTGATCCTGGACGGGAGAACGGTCAACTCATGCTTGATTCTCGGTGTGGAGGTCGAAGGCCATGAAATCACAACGATTGAAGGTGTTGCCAGCCCGGCTGGTCTCCACCCGATCCAGCAGGCCTTCCTGGAAAATGCGGCATTGCAGTGCGGGTTCTGCACACCAGGATTCATCGTAGCCACAAAATCCCTGTTGGAGACTGACCCAAACCCGTCGGAGGAACGCATACGGCATTGGTTAGCAGGTAACTTGTGCCGATGCACAGGGTACGACAAAATTGTCAGAGCAGTTTTAGATGCTGCCAGTGCGTGTAGGCGGTAGCGATTTTGAAAAACGTTTCAAGTGAAATGAACTCCGTATATTCGCTGTCTGATAAACAAAGCATGATATGTGTCCAGGCGTCTCTTTTATATGAAGCTCTCACGGCGC
>NYYM01000055.1 GCA_002685815.1 Dehalococcoidales bacterium
TAGACCTGGACGCGCTTCCCTTTCCGGCCTGGGACCTTTTCGATATGAAAAGCTATACCTTCCCGTCGAGGCAGGCCGGCGTTAACGGTCTTGTAAAGCAAATAGGGATATTAACATCTCGTGGTTGTCCCTTCACATGCAAATTCTGCTACCGCATGGAGCAAGGATACCGCCTTCGCTCTATTGAAAACTGCCTCGAAGAGATAAGATGCCTTATCGATAAATATGGAGTCAAATTTGTGGGCTTCCATGATGAATTGTTTACAATAAGCAAGAAGAGAACACTGGAGTTCTGCGAGGAAATTGAGAAAAGCGGACTGCGTTTTAACTGGCTGTGTAACGGAAGGTTCAATATTGCCGACCGGGAACAAATAAGGGCTATGAAAAAGGCCGGATGTGTAGAAATCTCATATGGTCTGGAATCCGGGGAACAGAAGATACTCGACGAAATGGACAAGAAAACCACGATCGAACAGATACTGGAGGTATCAGCAATAACGAAGGAAGAAGGAATACTGGTTACCGTTCCCTCAATGTTCGGTTTGCCCGGGGAGACCGAACAGAGTCTGAACGAGACCGTTGAGACTATTATCGCTACGACTTCATGGCATGACAAAAGGACCATCAGACCGATGCAACCTTATCCCGGGTGTCCCTACTGGTATCAATGCATCGAACTGGGACTGCTCAAGGACGAAGAGGATTTCTATTCCAGATATTTCAGTTCCGAAAAGTGGACGGTCAACATGTCTGATGTTCCGGATTCAGAAGTCAACAGAATACTGTATAATGCAAATGAAAGACTTTTGAGGGCTCATTATGAACATGCCCTGGAAGCAGACACGCTGATGCTTCAAAAGGTCTATTTTGACAATGACGGGACCACTTTTGTCCCCTTTCGGTAATAGAGATGGCGCGTAGAGTCAAGGCAGTAGTGATCAGAATACAGCCGTAATCAGGAGTACATTCAAGCATCATGGCCATGAATATCAGACTTGTAAAACCGTACGTCGGTAAGGAAGAACTAGAGAATCTCAGGGATGTCTTCGAAAGAGCCTGGCTGGGTAACGGCCCCAAAGTGGCAGAATTTGAGAAGGCCTGGAGCAGGTATCTTGGTTGCAGGGATTCGGTTGCGGTGAATTCAGGCACGGCGGCACTACATCTGGCTATCTGGGCCTACAAATTCCCAAAAGGCAAAAAGGTGCTTGTTCCAGCGATGACATTTGTTTCTACTGCGAATGCGGCTTTGTACAATGGTCTGATCCCGGTTTTTGTAGATGTAAACGAGGAAACACTGGGAATCGACATTGAGGACCTGGAAAAGAAATGGGATAAAGAATGCGTGGCCGTGATACCCGTCCACTTTGGGGGTCACCCGATACCGATGGATGAACTGATGTCGTGGGCGGGACCCCGCANTATCAAGGTAATATCAGATTGCGCTCACAGTGCCGGAGGACACTACAGGGGAAAGAAACTGGGCACCTGGGCGGACATCGGTTGCTTCAGTTTTGAGGAGAAGAAATGCCTNGCGACAGGGGATGGGGGTATGGTCTCTTCGGACGACGAGGAATTAATGGAATCTATCAGAGGCAACCGCCAGGTCGGTATGAGCTCGGGCACATGGCAGCGCTCCAAGGATGCCGGAGATGGCAGAAACGCGGATGCGTACCATTGGTATTACGAAGTCGAAGAACTTGGATACAAGTATAATATGAACGATATCGCGGCCGCCATTGGTCTGGCGCAAATACAGAAACTGGATTACATGAATACCCGAAGAAGCGAGATTCTTAAGAAATACCTGGATGGCATCGGGAACTGCGCCAGCGTGAAGGCAGCTTTTCCTTACGATTTAACGACAACTTATTACGATTTTATGGTACGCACCAAGAATAGAGATGAATTCATCATCCACATGCAGAAGAAAGGGGTCGCCACGGGGGTGCACACCATGCCGGTGCCGCTGCTTTCACTTTACCGGGATTACGAAACAGATATCCCGACCACGATGAGGATATGGGAGGAATACGTTGTGTTGCCTCTTTATGTGGAGCTTTCAGATGAAGAGATAGAATACGTGATAGATTGTATCAGGGAATTTGACCAGAACAATGGGTGATGAGATAGAGCAGAGTATACCGGGTAAGAAAAGATGCCGTGTCTGCTTATGCTCAGACATGGAAATAGTTTACAAAGCCCCTTTAATGCCCCTCGGCGCTCAGGTGGTGGAACCCGAAGATAAATTCAAGCCAGAGTTATTTTATCCTCTCCACTACGCAATTTGTCACCAGTGCAGCACATTTCAATCCATCGAGTTGGTGCCGGACAGGCTGATGCGTTCAGAAAACATGAACGTTTCCGCTACCTCAAAAGCGGTCATAGAAAGGGACTACGAGGTGTTCCTGGAAATCCAAAGGTCTTACAATCTGGACAGCCAGAGTTTTGTGGTGGAGATAGGGGGGTCTGACGGAGTATTCCTGCAATATTTCTTGGACAAGCGTATTCCGGTTCTGAACATCGAACCTGTCCAGGAAGTTGCCGAGATAGCCCGGGGAAAAGGNATCGAATGCGCAATTGAATTCTTGAATGAAGAGCTGGCATCCAAGATTGTCTCCGACCGAGGGAAAGCCGATCTGGTGGTTGCCAAACAGGTTTTGGAGCACGTCCCCGATCTGGGCGGGTTCATGAAAAGTTGTGCCCTGATGTTGTCCGAAAACGGGACGATAATGATGGAGGTCCCATACGTGAAGGACCTAGTCGATGGGAATTTCTACGACTTAATTGCCCATCTCAGGATTTACCACTTCTCATTAACAAGCCTGGACAGGCTATTTTCCCAGCACGACTTGAGAATCAAGGAAGTAATTCACTATGAGAGCCTGGGAGGAGGCGTCAGGTTTTATGCTGGCTGGAGAGACGGGGTAAAGGTATCGGAGTCCGTAAGATCCCTGTTGCTGGAGGAGGAAAAATGGGGGGTCAACAGACCTCAGTATTACAATTGTAAACTTAGGAGAGGCATACAACTAAGAGCCGATCTGCTGAGAGTGATCGAATCTATCAAGAGGGAAGGCAAAAGGATTGTTGGATTCGGAGCGGGAATAAAATCAAGTGGTTTGTTAAACTATTGTGGACTCGACGGCAGATACATTGATTATCTGGTGGACAGTGCCGAACACGTGCAGGGTAAACTGATGCCCGGTGTGCGATTGCCAATATACTCGCCTAAAAGAATAGATGACTCCGTAGATTATGTCTTAATGCTGGCCTGGCTCCACCAAGAGGAGATCATAGACCTACTTAAGCCGTTTACAGATAACGGTGGAAAGATAGTTATTCCAACGCCTGAAGTCAGGACGTACCCGGGGAATAAACAGGAAGTCGCCAAATAGAATCTGTTGGCATTTTCAGGAGTGATATGGATAGTACCAACATAAAAAAATTTTGGGATGAGAGAGCAGACACCTATGAAAGCAAACCNCAGGCGACTACCCCTGATGTATGGTTCAGAGAAATTGAGATCAATCAAATAGAAAAGGAAATCCGAGAACTTCCGGAGGGTAGTAACATCCTGGATATAGGGTGCGGTAACGGGTATAGTACTATCAGGCTGGCCGATAGGCTGAAGAACTACTCTTTTACGGGCATAGATTATTCAGAAAGGATGATACACTGGGCGAATGAGGCAAAGGCCGAACTAGCAGATGAACTTAGGGGAAGATTGAATTTCCTCGTTGACGATGTCTGCTCACCNCAAAGGGAGTATGCCGATATAGACCTCTTGATCACAGACCGCTGTCTGATAAATCTTCCCACATACGACTTACAGAAGGAAGCAATTTCCAACATTGCGGGAATATTGTCTCAGGGTGGTACCTATCTGGCTATTGAAAGCTTTATGGAGGGACATGATAACCTCAATAAGCTGAGACAAAGTATCGGTCTGGAAGAATTCCCCCTCTGGTGGTATAGCCAGTATTTTACCGAGGACTCCTTTAGAGAGGCCGTGTCAGATGATTTCCACACCTCCGAAATTAGAAACATAAGCAGTTTATACTACCTAGCCACCAGACTTATTTACTCAAAGATATGCGCTCTTGAAAACAGGGAGCCGGACTATGACCACGTCATTTACCAGGTAGGCGTGGAATTACCTGTTGAAGGGGACTACGGCCCGACAAGACTGGCGGTTTTGAAAAGAAAATAGATGTTACGAAGGACCAAATATACCCGGTAACGAGAGATTCCGGGTATGCCCGACCAATATACGGAAAGAGAATATTTGTCCGGGTGGCTCAGGTCATGTGGCCATTGCAGGGAGTAAAGCACAGATGAAAGTCCTACTGGTGGTCTCGCCAAATTTTTCAATCAAGATGCTTGAAGAAGAGATCGACAACCTGGCACAGGGCAGTTCTGATTTCACCAGGAGTGTGGATTGGAGACCGGCCGCACCTCTGGGGATATTGTATATTGCGGGCGCTTTGCGCAGAGCAGGCCATGATGTTGAAATATATGACCTTCACAGAGCATTTTATATGTGCCGGGGAGAGGGATACCTCAGCCAGAATGGTTTGTCCGATTTCTTCAGGGATTATTTTGACAGTATCTTGGAGAGCAACGAAATTGACGTCCTGGGAATTAGCTGCTTGTTTAACGTCTCTTCAAGCACGGTGGAAGAGATGGGACTCAGATGCCGACTGGTTTCTCCCTCCACCAAGATCGTCCTGGGAGGACATTATCCCACCAGTATGTATCGAGAAGTGTTAAAGGCGGGCTTTTGTGACTATATTGTGTTAGGTGAAGCTGAGGAGGAATTCGTTTGGCTGCTTGACCATCTTGGAGACCAACTCGTTGATGAAAAGATCAGCAATAACCCCAATGTAGTTGATTTGAAAGGTGTTGATTACCCCGACAGGAGAGCAGCTATAATCGGAGACTTGAACGGTCTGGCTATGCCAGCCTGGGACTTGCTGCCCGATGCCATGGATTACATCACAAATTCTATTGATGCTGAAAGGGCAGGTTCTTCAATGGAGGAAAAAACTGTCAGGGCGGCTTCAATATTTACGACTCGTGGTTGTCCGATGAGATGCACCTTTTGCGCCGCCCACGGGGTACACGGGAGGAGAGTCCGGGCCCATTCAATAGAGTACGTCATGAACAACATAGATTGGCTGGTCAACAACTATGAAATAAATAATCTGCTGATTCAAGATGATATGTTTAACTTTACTGCTGAGAGAACAATTGAATTCTGTGAAGCGCTGGTTTCAAAATACGGAGATCGTTTTGACCTGGAATTCCCAAATGGTCTAGCTGTCTGGAAACTCAACGAAGAGCTAATCATAAATCTGAAAAGGGCTGGTCTGAAGTCAATTACTATTGCGGTTGAAAGTGGGAGNCCCTACGTTCAAAAACATCTCTTGAAAAAGAATTTGAACCTGTCTCTGGTGAAGGAAAAGGTTGAATTACTGAAGAAACATGATATTGGGGTCCGGGCGTTTTATATTGTCGGGTTTGTTGGCGAGACGATGGAGATGATGCAAGAAACGGTGCAGTTCGCTCTTGATTTAGACATAGACTGGTCGGAGTTGAAAGCTTTTGTTCCTCTGGCCGGGAGTGAGATGTATGACATTGCCAAAGAGAAAGGCTATTTAGTCGGTGATACAAGTGAGCATGTGTACGGACGCGGCTCCATTGAAACTCCCGAATTTACACCGAAACAAGTAGAGGACGTGCGATATGACGCCAATATTCGGATCAATTTCTTGAACAACAGCTACCTGAAAAGAAGGAAATATGCAAACGCAGAGCAAACTTTCAGACGGTTACTGAAGAATTTTCCTAACCATCTATTCGCCCAACACGGATTATGGCGAGCATTGGATGGACAGGGAAAAACCGACNACTCCGAGGAAGCTCTCAACCGACTGATTGGTTTGTCTAATGAATCAGAAAACAACCGCCTCCTGTTAGACAAATACCANATCAAACTGCCTGCATTGCATAATTGAGTGTGTGATAAATGGACGACTATGATAATATTCCATCATTAAGAAAGTACGTTCTGACAAAGAATGACAAGAACACTGAAGAGTTGGAGGAGATAGGTCTGAATTGGGCAGAAGTTTCAGAGAAAAACCGTCTGTCTTATGAGATAGATTGGCTGGGTATTCCGGTTATCCAGACACCAGAAGATTTGTTGCTGATGCAGGAGTTAATCTTCAAAGTGCGACCGAATATTATCATCGAAAGTGGGATTGCCCACGGCGGGTCACTTGTCTATTACGCCTCAATAATGGAGCTACTGGGCAAGGGAAAGGTCCTGGGAGTGGATGTTGAAATACGAGATCATAACAGGAAAGCTATTGAAGCGCATCCGTTATTCAAGAGAATTGAGTTAGTAGAGGGAGATTCTGTTTCTAAGCAGACAATCGAGCATATCAGAGGAAGAATCCCGGGTAATTCAGGGGTGGTTGTCTGCCTTGACTCGGACCACACCAGGGCCCATGTCCTGAAGGAACTGCATCTTTACCAACAGTTTGTGAGACCGGGTGGATACATGGTGGTATTTGACACGAATACGTCAAAACTGGCCCAACTGGGGGTTTGCGACAAGAAATACATCGGCAACGGTCCCAAAGAAGCGATAGACGAATTCCTTGAAGGCAATAGTAATTTTCAAATAGACAAGCATTATAACAGGCTGTATGTCTCCAGTAGCCCTGACGGGTATCTACAAAGAGTTAAATGACAAACCCGAATATTAAAAATATTTGATACGAATATGGAAACACTTTCTTTCGTCGCTCTGATTCTTTTGTCCTCGGTTGGCTATTCGGCCGGAAGCGTGAGCAAGGCAGGGGCATCCGTGGAACTAAAACCGCAGATAATCGACCTGCTCTTGATGTTGGGAATCTGGGCCCTGGCAATTTATTCCAGGACTGTTCTGGATTTCAACAGGTTTCTTCTCGTTCTGATGTGGGTAATCATAAGCGCTGCGGTAGGCATAGTGGCGGTCTGGGCCCGGCCACCGGATGGACTGGAGACTACAAACGACAAGGAGTCAGAACAAACCTCGGGTCGCCTCCTCAAGAAACTGTGGCAAAGATGGAACGCCTTTTCCAGAAGAATGGGGGGATTTCAAAGCAGGATAATTCTTTCGCTTTTGTTTTTTGTACTGGTTTCACCTGTGGCTCTGGGAGTGAAGGTACTTTCCGACCCTCTGAGGCTGAAGCACCGAAACAGCGAGTCTCACTGGCTGCGGAGAGCGGAAACCAGAGCCAGCCTTGAGCAGTTCAGGAGACAATCCTGATGCACATACTGGGTATTTCCTGTTATTACCACGATGCCGCAGCGGCCCTGTTGAGAGATGGAAACCTGGTAGCGGCTGCGGAGGAAGAAAGATTTACCAGAATCAAGCACGACTCCAGTTTTCCAGAGAATGCCATAACTTTCTGCCTGGATTACGCCGGCATCTCTGGAAGGGAGCTGGACTACGTCGTTTTTTATGAAAAACCCTTTCACAAATTCGAGCGTATACTGACGACAACGATCCAGTCTTTCCCCAAATCATGGAGGGTTTTTCAAGAGGCGATGCCTGCCTGGCTTTCAGACAAGCTGTGGGTAAAAAGCGCCATCAAAAGCAGACTCGGAATCGAGTCCGACAGGATTCTTTTTGTAGAGCATCATATGTCTCACGCGGCGAGCGCTTTTTATCCTTCTCCTTTCGAAGAGGCGGCAATCCTGACCATTGATGGCGTGGGAGAGTGGACGACCACCAGTACCGGCGTGGGGAAAGGAACAGAGATAAAGCTAGCCAATGAGATAAAGTTTCCCCACTCCCTGGGTCTTCTCTACAGCGCCTTTACCGCCTTTCTTGGCTTTAAGGTCAACGAAGGCGAATATAAAGTGATGGGGATGGCTCCCTACGGTAAACCAAGATATACCGACAAGATATACAACAATCTGATCAAGGTATCCGGCGATGGTTCCTTCTGGCTCGATATGGATTATTTTTCCTATCACCATTCTGAAAAGAAAGCATTTAATTCCAAGTTCGAAAGCTTATTCGGAAAACCACGGATGCCTGAGTCATACTTCTTTACCTCCGACACAAGATTCCCGGCTTACTATGGCGAAAAACCGTCAAACTTCAACGAACTTTGCCGGGAAAATGAACGCTATGCCGACATCGCCGCCAGTATTCAGGTGGTCACGGAAGAGGTCATCCTGAATCTGGTTAATTCTTTTTATAAAGAGACGGGGTTGAAGAAGCTGTGCATTGCCGGAGGTGTAGGCTTGAATTCAGTGGCCAACGGGAGGATATTACGGGAGACTCCTGTTGAGGAGCTTTTCATTCAGCCGGCCGCCGGAGATGGAGGCG
>NYYM01000056.1 GCA_002685815.1 Dehalococcoidales bacterium
GATTTGCCTTTTCCGGGTATTGGTTGGATATCTAATCACGCCTCATTTGGCGGAACGCTACGTCATTAATTGATTACTGTTGAGCAATGCTGGTATACTTAATTCCTATCTGAAAGGAGTGACTACTTGTGGCGGAAGCACAGGACTCTCGCAGACGAAGAGCTGCTTTTGACAGAGATTGGACAAAGGGCAGCGTCGTTCGGAATCTTCTCTCCTTATCCTGGCCCGCGGTAGTAACTCAAAGCCTTAATATGCTTGGTCCCACCATAGATATGATATGGGTGGGCAAACTGGGAGCAGCCGCTATTGCCGGAGTGGGCGTTTCCGGTATGGTTGTCTTGCTGATGAACTCGGCAAGGATGGGTCTCGCGACAGGTACCAGAGCCATGATAGCTCGCTTCGTGGGGACGGATGATGCCGAGGGAGCTAATCATATCGCACAGCAAACCATCGTTATCAGTAGTGCCTTTTCCATAGTTTTCGCAGCGACAGGTATTTTCTTTGCCGAGCCAATTCTGGTTCTTTTTAGATTAGATGCTGATGTGATTGCCGAAGGTGCGGCCTATATGCGCATAATGTTCATTGGCTCGTCGGCTATGTCCTTTCGGGTAATGACTGAGGGCATTATGCAATCATCAGGGGATACAGTGACACCGATGAGGATTGCTATAGGTTACCGGCTTCTTCATGCGGTACTTGTTCCCTTCCTCATCTTCGGCTGGTGGATATTCCCGCGCTTGGGGGTCAGTGGGGCCGCTCTAACCAATGTCATCTCTCAGGGTCTTGGATTGGCTGTTGGCCTTTGGTTCCTCTTCACCGGGCGGACCCGGCTGCGGCTGACTCTGAGAAACTTTCACTTTGACCCCAATATCATATGGCGGATGGTGAAGATTGGCATTCCTGCTTCTGTCTCGGGTGTTGAGAGGACCTTTACCAACCTCGCATTGATGTGGATTATTGCCCCGTTTGGCACTCTTGCTATCGCGGGGCATACCGTACACCAGAGGGTAGAGACGGTTCTTATGATGCCTTGTATGGCAATCGGCATGGCTTCCGGCGTTCTGGCCGGGCAGAACCTGGGAGCGGGACAGCCTGAACGGGCGGAGAGAACCGGCTGGATCGCCGTAAGTTTTGCGGAGGCCATTATGGTAACCGGCTCGTTGGCAATATTGATATGGGCTGAGAGTATTATCGGCATCTTCAGCACCGACCCTGGTGTGGTGAAGATAGGCAGCGACTTTCTGAGAATATCAACGGCCGGGTACCTCGTATTCGGCTTTCTTCTTGTTTTGATGCAGTCTCTGAATGGGGTCGGTGACACACTGCCACCAATGTTAATAACTATGATAGGAATGTGGGTCCTACAGTTACCCCTGGCCTTCTTTCTTTCGAGGTTCACTGACACGGGAGTCTACGGAGTACGCTGGGCAATTGTGGTCGGCATTGCTTTGAGAGCACTTGCGTATGGAACATATTTCCGTATGGGCCGCTGGAAGCGCAAAGAAGTTTGATCACGTTTCCACCTTCTGAGTTGATCGTGAAGGCAGGCTTATCTCCGGTCTTTGAGTGCAATTAACCTGCGACAACCTCACGTTTCCCCCGCTTTTCTGTGACCTTCGGGAGCCACAAATATGGCCCATTCGGATCTTGATCTTGGGTCGCTCGAAGCAGTTTGAATTTTCAGATTGAACTAGAATTAGGCAAGCAAGACGAATGAGTCCTTTTTGAGGTTGTTTGCCATATGGAACCAAATCTTAGGATCTTTGAGGAAGCGGTGTCCCGGGCAGAAAGACTGAGTACATTTTCCGGCTGTTGCCCAATACCGCTCTTCTCAAGTGAACCCACTTGCTCGGATACAGGTCAGAAGTCTCCGGTGCACTGAGAAGTATAACGATTCAAAGGAAATGTACCGGATGTAGAATCGTTGTCGCAAGGTCTACTCGATAATCCCCGCGTCCGCCATTTCGGTAATCTCCTCATCCGTCAAGCCGGCAAGTTCCTTGAAAATATAATCATTATGTTCGCCCAGATTGGGCGATGGCAGCAATTCACAGCTTGCTTTTGAGAGGAGAAAGTGAGCCCCCGGCGGAGAAAGAAATGTTCCCGTTCCTCCCGACCGGTCAACCTCCGAGAAGAAATTGCGGTGTCTTAATTGAGGGTCGCGTTGTGCCTGGTCTTCAGCATTTTGCACCACTCCGGCCGCTACCCCGGCCTCCTGCATTAAAGTCATCACTTCTTCAGCCGAGTGGTTTATTGTCCACTCGTTTACCAGTTTGTCGAGTTCTTCCTCGTTTTCCTTCCTCGCCGCTAGCGTTGCAAACCTGGCGTCTTCAGCCAAAGCCGTGTCACCTATAACCCGGCAGAAGCTATGCCATTCTTCTTCAGTGAATACTGAAATAGCGCACCACTTGTCTTCGCCTTCGCAACGATAAGCGTTATGGGGAGCCGCATAAGGGTACTTGTTACCNTCCCTGTTGGCCACTCGCTTGTTGGCGGTGTAATCAAGGATAAGGGGGGCCATAAATTGCACTCCGGTTTCATTCTGGGACATATCGAGAAATTGCCCTTTACCTGTCCGACGTCGGTAGTCAAGGGCAGCCAGAATAGCGATTACATTATACGGGGGGGCGATGTTATCAGTATAGGCTGCTATCCAAGCCGGTTCACGGTCAGGCCAGCCGTAAATATGATTGAAACCGGATAAGGCAGACAATTTGTGCCCGGATGCTCCGTGAGTGGCGTAAGGTCCCGTTTGCCCCTGCATGCAGGTGCTGAGCATAATGATATCAGGCTTGATCTTCTTCAAGTCTTCATAGCCCAATCCCTTCCTTATCAGTGAGTGTCCGGCCAGGTTTTCCACGAAGATATCGGCTGTGGCGATGATCCGTCTGGCCGCTTCCAATCCTTTGGGATTAGCAAAGTTCAAGCTGACACTGAGTTTATTGGTAGCCTTGGCATTGGCCGTACCCACGCCAGGAGCGCCACCACCGGGCCCACCGGTCATTTGACTTCCGGTCTCTATCTTAATTACCTCGGCTCCAAGGTTGGAAAAAGCCTGGGTGGTCAGAGGNCCGGTCTGGTACACGGTGACTTCGACAATTCTGAGACCTTCAAATAGTTTCTTCGCCATATTCTCTCCTTTTCTCGTCGAGCGCTCTAGATAACCCCGTCCTGCTTCAAGATAACGAGCTTCTCTTTTGCTATGTCTAACTCCTGCTCGTAGATCTCCTGGTTATGTTCACCGATAAGTGGTGCCCGGCGTGATATCCTGAGAGGTAACTCTGTGAGGCCGGCGAAAGCACCGGGGTAGGTAATGGTATCGTCTAACTCGGGATGTTCTACGTCTACCCAAAACCCCCTGTTAACTAGCTGGGGGTTCTCCAGCATGTCGGCAGTGGTTGCCACCGGGTAGAGCATAACCTCATACTTTACGGCTCCTTCCAGAAGNTCGGCTTTGGTGTGTGACATGAAAAACCTGGCTGTTGGCTCTTCCAAACGGTCCATTTCGTCTTGAGGTATTCGGGCAAAATCAGGCCTTTCCCAATCATATTCCCTTAAGAAATCATNGGCCCACCCTTCGCTGTCCATCCACCTGATCAAGGGCCGACTGGGCCCAAGCCTGGATGCGCCTCCGTGGGACCAGGATACATATCCATCCTTGCAGGGCCATAACCGTATTGAGTCATGACCGGCACCCGGCATTCCTTCCCCTCGCTTCCCGGGAGGCCGCTCACTATTCCAGGTAGGGTTATGNTGAATGCTGGAATGAACAGCCGCCTCCTGGATGGAGACATCAACCTNCTGACCTTCACCGGTGCTCCAGCGCTGGTATAGAGCCGTCAGAGCCCCCATAGCCCCATCGGAACCGGCGTGAAGGTAGGCCTGAGAATGGTGACTTATCCTGAGCGGAGGACGGTCAGGATCGCCGTACGGCGCCATATCCCCACCCAACGCCCAGGCGACGATGTCAGATGTCTTCCAGTCTTTATAGGGACCGGTCTGGCCAAAGGGAGTTATAGAAACCAGGATCACTCTGGGATTAATCTTCTCAAGGTCGGAATAGCCCAAGCCAAGTTTGTCCAGATATCCCGGAGGAAACGACTCGATTACAAAGTCGGCAGTTTTTGCCAGGCTCTTGAAGATTTCCTGACCCTCGGCTGTCTCGATATTAAGGGTAATCCCCCTTTTGCTGGTATTAAGGGCAAACCAGAAGAGACTCTTCTCTGGGTCAGGATCGTCGTGATAGAAAGGACCTGTGTTCCGCGTNGCATCTCCCCCCGGCTTTTCTATCTTGATAACATCCGCTCCCATGTCTCCCAGTATCTTGCCGCATATCAGACCCTTCTCATCGGTCAGGTCCAAAACTCGATACGGACTGAGCATACCTTCCGTCTTTTCCGTCATATCCAGACCTCCTCAAAACCAATCCGGACTTTGCACTCGTCATGCCACAGTTTTGTTGCTATAGGATGGAGGGCGCCGCTAACGGTGCCCTCCATCCTTATTGACATAAAGATTGGCTAACTAACGCCAGGCATCTATGCTATAGACCGCATTTTCACCGGCACGGCGACCGCCCAGTTGCTGGCTTACCTCTTCATCGCCGCCCCCGACGATTATGCAAAAGCCAGCCGGACTAGCCCCTCCCGCAGGCACCATATGGTCGTCATCAAGCTCTTTCCAGTGTTTGCCTGAGATCGGTTCTATGCCCATCCAGCCGTTAGTGGTAATGTCAACCCAGGAGAAGTTCTTATACTCCTTTACGGTAACAAAACTCTTCTCCCAGAGCCATTGATACACTTCTTCTTTAGACTTGAAGCCAATTTCATACAGGTGTTTGGCCATCTCGGGGACCATGATAATTGTCTTGGCTCCCTCTCTGCCGGCCCAGAATTCGGGCAGGATATGTTCCAGCCAATTATGCGGACCGGGCACGCCCTTGACTCCAAGACGCCTGGCCATGCCACCGTGACCGCTCTTTTGAAGTGCTCTGTATCCACCGGGAGAATGCTGGACACCCCTGATGCCGTCCGGTACATTGAAGACGGCCACCACGCTCTCGTCCTTCCCAAAACCGGCTTCTTCATTCAAGCCTTTCCAGCCCGGTGGAAGCCCCTCTGAGTTTTCGGCACAGCCGGTGCCGTGGGTGAAAGGACTACTGATACTTGGCATCCGGTTTACACCCATAATGGCTCCGCCCAGGTTACGGGTCATCAGCTGATAACTGCGGCCGATGGCGATGTTAGCAGGGTTACCCATACCAAGGAGGCCAAGTCCGGAGTTCATCTCTATCTCTTTAGCGTAGGGCCCGCTGACACAGATCCACTGACCCAGGGCGTGAGTACTTTCGATAGGACAACCTGATTCGGCAATGGCTAACACAGCCGGTAAATGCTCGGGCTTACATCCGGCCATTACCGCATTAATTGCCACCTTTTCCACAGTGGCTGTCCAGTTCATCGGCGCGAACCGTACCGGGTCGCCTTTCTTTCTCTCTCCCCTGATGGTTAGTTTATCAGACTTGTAGGTCATCACTTCATCAGGGCTGTGACTAGTGCCGGCCAGCATCTCTTTCACCCGTTCTTCGGTGGGGACTCTTACCGGATAGCCATCTGAGTAAACAGCGATAGGAGCGTTCACGGGATGGGGGACCCACTCTGCCTGACCGTAAAAGCTCTCAGCTTCATCAAGGGTGCCTTCAAAGAGTGTTCTCTCCTGGGATTGCTCCCAGCGGCCGTTTTCCTTTTCCTTTTCGGTCAACGGTGTAATCAGCATCTGAAGCATTGGTTCAACGAAGTTGTCAACATCTTCCGGTCCGGGGACTGTACGTGATGCGTGCAAGTACCTTATGTTGGGAACTCCCTGTGCCAGGGATTCCTGGTTCATCATATTATCCTGGTCTTCGAAATCAAGGGTTACTGTTGGGATACCTGCTTTCTCCAGTACTGCTATGTAAGGCAACTGCCTCCACACGGCGCCACTTCACCACGCTACCCCCTGCACCAGAGCATCGCAGGTCTTCATCTCCTCCTCAGACAGCCGGAGTGGGTCAGTGGTGTAGGTCTTCTTTATCTTCCAGTTGACATTAGGGTAATCCATCTTGAGTTTCTTTTCTAGAGGTATGGTGATATCCGGCTCACCGCAGATGCTTATGTAGATTTCTTTGCCGTCAAGAGTATTCAAGCGCGGCGCTAGCGGAAACGTGTCCACGGGGTTTGTCATCCCTACCGGATTCAGACATTTATATACCCTGTCTTCTGCCATTCTTCTCTCCTTAAACCAGTTCAAGTATNTCGATATTCAATATTAGGCTTCTTTTCGAGGCATGTCAATACTGGAACAAAAGAAGGNTTTTTGCTTCTTCAAATAACTGGATAAGGTGTCTTGTTTGGTGCCAAATGCCCCGTACGGCGTCCGNCGATCCAGCCACACCATTATACTTTCTTATGTTTCCACCGTCCTGCCCTAAAATACACCACGTAGACAGCTGCCCTGACCACCACAGCNCTTACCATCGCCCAGCGTACTCCGAAGACGCCAAGAGAAGAGAAGCGCGACAGCAGGTAGGCCAGCGGCATCTGAATCCCCCACAGGGTTAGCATGGTATTCAAGGTCGGTATCCAGGTATCTCCTACCCCGTTTAGCGTACTCATCAGTACAAGGGTAATGCCTGACACCATGAAATGTACTATCTGTATCTTGAGGAATATGGAGGCTATCTCGACCAGTTCGGGTTCNGTATTGAAAATACCGATCACATAATGGGGCNAAAGCCATATAAAAATCGATATGAAAATCATAACGATACTGAAAAGGCCCACCGCCATCCAGGCGGTCTTTTCGGCTCGCTCAGGCTGCTCTGCACCCAGATTNTGGCCCGCCAGTATGCCGGCCGCATTGCCCATCCCCATGGCTGGCATCCGTAAGAAGTTATCTACTCTCGATAACAGGGAATGAGCCGCCACGGCAAAAGTGCCAAAAGGAACAATAAACCACATTACCAGCAGATTGGCTGAGCTCCTTTCAGCCCCCATTAACGAGGCAGGAATGCCAATCTTGAGTATGCGCCACAGCATGTGTCGGTCAAAACGGAAGTTTCTCATCGTCAGCTGTATCCTGGTGCGGCCACTGTAAAGAATCCATAGGCCCAACCCCCCGGCCAGTCCCTGGGAAATAACACCGGTTAGAGCGGCTCCGCTCACTCCAAGTCGAGGGAAGAGCCACCACCCAAAGATAAGAAACGGAGCCAGAGACACATGCAAAATTCGGGTGGCGATGCTTATTCTCATTGGGGTTTTTGAATCGCCGGATGCTTGCATCAGGCTTTGTCCGAACATCTGCAGGGACATCGTTACCATCCCGATCAACTGGATACGCAAGTAGGCTGTTCCTTCGGNAAGGACAGCGGCCTCTAACCCCAATGCCTCCAGCATCTGCTGGGACAAGAAAATACCTATGGTCGCTGCAACTACGGCGAAGATAATNCTAACCACAAAGGATTGATTCGCCACGTGGTTGGCTGCTTCCGGATCACCTGCTCCGATGGAACGGGCGAGTATGGCCCGCGTGCCGGTTTGAAGTCCCCCNCTCACCCCCCCTATCAGCATGACGATCATAGCGGAAACACCCACTCCGGCTATGGAGGCCGCTCCCAGTTTACCGATCCAAATCATGTCAATGGTGGGGCCGAGCAGGCTTAGACTTCTGGTTATTATCATGGGCCAGGATAAGGACCAGAGATTACCGGCTATGCTGCCCTGTGTCCAGTCTTTATCGAACCTGGCGCCTCTTCTTCGAGATTGCCCCGCTTCGTCCATCGCAGCTAGTCAGTCCTTTCCGCTGGTGACACCATGGAATACTTGTACTCCACCTGCCGAATCACCGCCCAATCTGCGAAAAGCGAACCCGTAATCATATCCTTTNCCATTTCCACCTGCTCATCTTGAAGGGTATTATAGTGCATTCACGGGGCCGAGAAAAGGAAGGAGATAGAAAACTTCTTGAGGTGAACTTTCGTTGTCTTGTGAAAGGGCGTGTTCCGCCTTCACTGGGGATCCCACTCTTCAGGTTTGTATAACAAGAATTGCTCACCAATATCCGAAATGACTGGCCTAGCAATACGCGGAAGGTTACGATAGCCCCTGACGAANGAATACGACAACCGACAAACCGGTCTATTTGGCCGTCCACCCTCCATCAATTGGCAGAGCTGTCCCGGTAATCATCGCCGCTTCGTCGCTGGCAAGGAAGCAAACGGCAGCGGCCACTTCCTCGGCTGTCAATACGCGATCAAAGAGAATGTTTTCCATTATCCAGGCCTTGTTTTCCGGNTCTTTGAGCATGTTTTCAGTCATAGCCGTCTGGACGAAGGTCGGTGCCACGGCATTGACACGTATNTTGTAGGGAGCCCAGTCTATAGCTTCGGCGCGGGTAAGTTGAATTACCCCGCCTTTGCTGGCACAGTATACGGCTCGATTTTGACCGCCGACGAGACCCATCTGAGATGCAATGTTCACAATGACTCCTCCCTTTCGAGGTATCATTGANTGGACTGCCACGGTCTGATTGCAGAAGAAAAGCCCTTTTGTATTTATCGAGAGGATATTATCCCAATCATCTTCAGTGAACTCGTGGGCTGGTTTGGTAACATTAACTCCGGCGCTGCAAACAAGTATGTCTATTTCACCAAGTTCTTCTCGTATTTCGCTAACTATTGGATTGATGGCGGCCACATCGGCAACGTCCAGACGATATNCTGTTGCAGTACCCTTTTCCCGCACAACCTCAACAGCTTGTCTCAAACGCTCGGGATTTCTGGCTATCATGGCTACCTTAGCTCCGCTGGTTGCCAATAGCTCTGCACAAGCCAGCCCGATACCTGATGAAGCTCCNGTCACCATGGCTACTTTGTTGTCCAACTGAAAATCCACCGTGCTCTCCTGTCTCCCCTAACCCATCCGGTAGTTTGAAGAAAAGGGAATATTTCTCAGCGTTCTGCTTGTCCAGAATAGTAGCAGAGACGAGCGAATTATGCCACTCATATGGATAGTCTGCATATTAAGTAGCGAAAGGTCGCCGAAGCATGCTGGACTCGGTAAATCTTGAGCATGGGGCTGTATCACCATTGCGGCAGGGTCGATGATCAATAATATTTACAGAACAAATCAATGCGTCTATAATACTGGCANGGATAATAGTTGGCGGTCCATTATCGCAGCTAGATTGGANGGTGCTTCATGGCCATTCGTGATACGACAGGACCACGATCAGGTAATGCTAGNGAAGGCGAGGAATTAGAGGCTTTTGCACGCTCTCTTGGTGCCGAGATATATGGGGTAGCAACGGCCGACGCCTTTAATGAATTCCCCGACAAACCTCAACCCAGCAAGTTCGTCCCTGATGCCAGGTCGGTTATAGTCATCGGTATGCCCAATACCAGAGAGATTTACGCTACTGTGGCCAAGCCTGAACTGGCAGAAATCTTCAGGACAGGAGCGGATGATGTGGCGCTTTCAGAAAAGCATCTGGGAAGGCCTCCCGCCGGAGCTGAACAGTTCTATCTTGGGGACGAAGTGACCCTCCTTACTCACGAAGTTGGCTTGATCGGTTATAAGATAGCCTGGAAGTTACACAAAGAGGGTTTCCAGGCCTTCTATTTNCCGGCTCCTTTCAAGCAGGAACCTCGCTTTAGAACAGCCCCGTTCTACTTTATGCCCGCAATGTATCTGGCCGGAATAGGCCAGATGGGGCTGAATTGTTCCATTCTAACACCGGATTACGGGCCGCGAATTTGGGTTACAGCCATCATCACAAATAAGGAATTACCAGCTAATCAACTGATTGGTGGCACGCTGTACGAGGGGTGCCAAAGCTGCCTGGAGTGCGTTAAGCGTTGTCCGAGTCAGTCATTGGACGGAAAGGGATGGAAAAATATCTTTCGCTGTGCCTCTTATGGTTGCTGTGGCACTTGCCTGTCGGTGTGTCCCGCGGGCAGTGTAAAGTAGGCTCACCATGAATCCTTGAAGATAGTGAAGAGGTTTGAAAAACCCTCAATTATTGAACTGAAATCGCTCGTATCGGAACACTTGGAAGGTGTCAATGCTGGAAGATCTGGTGCTTAAGAATAGAAGTTATCGACGGTTCCACCAGGATGTACCCATAGAACTGGCGACATTGAGAAAGCTCGTCGACCTGGCCAGATTGTCAGGGTCAGGAGCTAATCGCCAAGCTTTGAAATACATCCTTTCTAATGACCCTGATAAGAACAGCTTGATATTCAGTAACATCACCCTGGCGGGAAATCCCGGCCAGGATGAAGCTCCGACGGCCTATGTGATCATCCTGGGAGATACAACGATCAGCAGTAGATTTTGGTGTGACCACGGGATCGCGGCCCAGAGTATTCTATTGGGTGCAATCGAAGAAGGTCTTGGCGGTTGCATGGTTGGCCTTGTAAAAAAGGAGACCCTGACCGAAGCCCTGAAGATCCCGTCACAACTTGAAATCCTGCTGGTTTTGATTCTGGGAAAACCGAAGGAAACGCCGGTGATTGAAAGTACCTTCAAGGAAGGGACCAGCATGAGTTGGGTGGATGACGAAGGTGTGCGGCACGTTCCCAAGCGCTCCCTGGATGATATTATCGTAGGCTAGAGTGAGGATGAGACTCTTCCCAAAAGAATTAGATTTGTTATTGTTTTGAGGCGAAGAATTTTGGAACTGATTAACGAAAGGATAAAAGCGGAGGTTGAGAATATCTCGATCGTGGATACCCACGAGCATACCATGTCCGAAACGGACCGCAACGAGTATGCCGTGGACTTCAGTTATCTCTTCGGTCATTACAACTCCAGTGACCTGATATCGGCAGGGATGCCTCCCCGTCTACTGGAAGCAGTCCGTCTCCCCCTATATCGCTACAGTACGGCCACCCGCAAACGTTCACGGGCACACCGCATTGTTCCGACTCCGGAACGGGAAGACATGTCTCTCGAGGAGAGATGGCAAGCGATGGGACCGTTCTGGGAGGTAATACAGAACACTTCTTACGCAAAGGCAACCCTTATTGCCGTAAGAGATCTGTTCAATATTGATGACCTGAACAGCGAAACCTACGGCCACCTTTCGCAAGCGATAGCCGATTCAAGAAGAGACGGTTGGTATAACTATGTCTTGAAGGACAAGGCGGGGATAGACGTATCAATTATTGACGTTGGGACCGCGGATGTAGACCGCGGGTTGTTTGCGCCGGTTATCAGAATGGATAATTATGTCGCCGTACGAAATCGCTCTGATATCGATCTCCTCGAAGAGGAGACAGGAGGAGAGATTAGCTCGGTGGCCACCCTGGTCAAGGTAATGAAAGAAAGGCTTGAGGGGCACTTGGCTGACGGAATAGTTGGGATAAAGAGCGCCCTTGCCTACGAGCGCACATTGCGTTTCGACATGGTAACAGAGGGTGATGCCGAAACCTCCTTCAACCGGTTCGTGAGTGCTCAGGTTGAACAACCGCTGTGGTCTGAAATAAAACCTCTTCAGGATTACCTGATGCACCAACTGGTGCAGGCATCTATTGAGCTAGATTTACCCGTCCAGATACACACCGGGCTTCAGGAAGGGAACGAAAACACGATAACCAATTCCAAGCCCACTCATCTGATAAATCTTTTCATAGAGTACCCGCAGGCAAAGTTCGACCTGTTCCACGGGGGATACCCTTATATGCATGAGTGGGCAACTCTGGCTAAGAACTTTTCAAATGCGTACGCGGATATGGCCTGGGTACATCTTATTTCGCCCTGGGTTGGCAGGTCCCTCCTCCACGAGCTTGTTGAGACCGTCCCGGGTAACAAGATAATGGCTTTCGGGGGAGACGAAGTAACGGTGGAGATGGCCTACGGGCACTCGCGTATGGCACGCCAAGTGGTAACTCGTGTCCTTTCTGAGAAGGTGTCCGAAGAATATATGAAGGAAGACGAAGCCATCGTTCTGGCTCGTGCAATACTACGGGATAATCCTGCGGCTCTATTTAAATTGAAAATTCCATTATAAGGAGTCGGGAAAGCCAGATTGGTTAAGTCACGACCTTACTATTTCAGTGTTATTGATGAAAGGCAGTTAGCTATAGGCGGAGCTTCGTATTTAGGATAGTACCATAGCAAAGCTGTAATATTCTGCCGAAGGCGATACCACGCCAATAAGTTTAAGGCAGTGAAGAGGATTAGTGATGGAAGTAAGTTCTGGGCCGATAGGAAAATCGAAGCGT
>NYYM01000057.1 GCA_002685815.1 Dehalococcoidales bacterium
TACTAAATACCTCCAACAACCTCTCTCCCAAGCCCAGTTAACACCATATCATCAAAACCCTTAGCCGCTGCATCCTGAATGCCAGGTACTACATGAGAGTATGTATCGAGCGTTAGCTGAATAGAGGCATGACCCAGTCTCTCTTGGACTATCTTTGGGTGTACGCCCTGTTTCAACATTAGTGAAGCATGGGTGTGACGTGCATCATGCAATCTTATTCCTTTCAGCCCAACCCTCCTGACAAGCTTGACCCAAGTTTATCAAATATGCCGTACTGATCACCTACGCTCACACCCCCGGTGTTCAAAAGGCTTATGACCATGTTGCTTCGAAATGGGAGGGAGCAAAATACCCTCTTCTCCTTGTTCTGATAGACGTGGAAGAATCAAAACGATTCTCAACGGGAAGAGCATTTAACAATATTCAAATGTCCCTGTTTGATTCAAACGGACAGAAGAATCTGCGGTGCGCACCTGCTTACCCTTGGAATATAGAGGGGTCAAAGTGGCATCTGGGAAGACTTCGAAAGAACCTGAATTAGGGGAACCACTGAATGAGTACTGTTGACTCTGTGAATCAAAAGATTATGAGTCTTTGGGAAAACTGGGAAAAGGAGCATCTTTCTAATGGTCGTGCAGTCACTCTTTCATCTCCCTCAAGAGAAGATTGGCCTTTTGAAGGTCGTCCCGGTGTACACGCAGGCCCATCGTTCCGGAGGAGACCCCACGTGGGTTGGGTGAAGTTAGATTATGCATATAGCACCTCACCCCCCGTCCTCGTAAATAGGTAAAACATCGAAGAGTCGGTTCGGGACGCGTGTAGGGAGAGATTTGGATTTCCTGCCAGACGTTCTCGGGAAATATAGCCCGCCACAGCTGAGCAATAATCTTCTGAACCACTAGCTCCTCCGGTTAGTAACGGCTGTTGACAGTTTTTGGCCATAAAAGTTATTATTGTTATGGTCAAAAGGGGTAGTTCTGCCGGTTGGCGGTTGCCCCCGTGGACTTACCAAATCGATTCGGCGCACCCTGTAACGGTCTACTTTATGTCACATTATTCTGAGACGTTGGGGTCCGAGCCAAAGCAAAGGAGGAGGGGATGTCAATTATTGACGAAGTGACGGGACAGGGCGCTTCAAGATGGCCTTATCCGGTCAATTATGGTAAGGAAAACGAGTTTTCCACCGATGTTCTTGTAATTGGAGGTGGAATCGCCGGTTGCCACGCCGCTATTAACGCCACCAAGAGAGGATCGAAGGTAATTATTCTAGAAAAGGCAGCGACAGTGCATAGCGGCTGCAGCGGAGCCGGAGTAGACCACTGGGGAGCCGCTTATACCAACCCGGCCTGCACCCGTGATCTTGAAAAAGCAGCCGAGTCCAGTGCCAGAAGACGTGGTTACGTTAACGGTATGCTCAGTTACATCACAATGCGGGAATCCTTTGATGCCCTCCTTGATTGCGAGAAGATGGGTATGAAGTTCAGGGACGAGGACGATGAATTCGCCGGCTCTCCCATGCGCGATGAGGAGTCCAAAATCTTATTCGCCTACAACTACAGGTCACGGGTAAATATCCGGGTTAATAATGGAGCCAAGGTCAAACCGTTCCTGTACCTGGAGCTATTGCGCCTCGGAGTCGAAGTAATTGACCGGGTGATGGTCACCGGCCTTCTCACCGAAGACGGGAGGGCGGGAAGCCGGGTAGTTGGCGCTATGGGGGTTAATGTACGAAACGGGGAATTTTTCATAGTCAACGCAAAATCGACTATTCTCAGCGCAGCCCAATACTCAGGCATCTGGGTATTCAACACAGAACTGGCGGGGTCTGCCGTACACCTGGATGATCCCAACAACGTCGGAGAGGGAACCGCTGCAGCCTGGAGGGCAGGAGTCGAACTTTCTCTGATGGAGCGGAGCAAGGGTCCTTCCCACGGCAGTTTCGGGTGGCCCCGGTTCGGAGTGGGCAGCCCCACCAATACCTGGTACCCGTGTAACATAGTAGATGCCAATGGCAAGGAGATCCCCTGGGTTGACCGGGAAGGCAACGTCGTAGAAAATATCTCCGATAGATCCGGCGCCAGTGCAGGGTCGACGCCGAGTCCGGACCTCTTTGGCATGATTGAAAGAGGCGAGATAATTCAACCCCTCTACGCCGACCTTCCCAGCATGCCCGAAGACGAACGACGGGCNATCTGGGGCCTGATGGTAGCCAATGAAGGAAAAACGCGCGTGCCTGTTTATCAGGTCTTCGGGGAAGCTGGTTTCGATCCTGACAATGATATGCTACAGACGCCGATAGCCAAGCTCGAAATTGGAGGCGAGGGTAGTGGCCCGCCATTATGGCGAACCGCTTCATCCGGGGGAGGTTGGGGCAGTGGCGGTCTGGTGGTTGACTGGGACCTGAGGACGACTTTACCAGGCCTTTATGCGGCCGGAAACCAGATAGCCGGACAAAACGGAGGCCATCCCGGCGCGGCTACGACAGGACGTTACGCCGGCAGAAAAGCGGCTGAGAATGCTGCTACCGTTGATTCCGTGAAGCCAGACCGGAAACAGATTGATGACGAGAAGACCCGTGTCTACCAGCGCGTCGGACAAAGCGGAGACGTCGGCTGGAAGGAACTAAATTCCGGAACGGCCCGGATCATGCAGATATACTGTAGCGCTTACAAGAGCGAACGCATGTTGAAAACAGGATTATGGTGGTTGGATTCCATACGCGAGAGTGAAGTAACCCGCACATACGTCAGAAACCCTCATGAACTGGAGAGATATATTGAATGTCTGTCCAGACTGACCATCAGCGAGGTCATCATAAATGCTTCGCTGGCACGCCAGTCTAGCAGCCGGCTTCTGGACTTCAACCGGGTGGATTACCCTGAAGTCGAACCTAGGGAATGGCATAAGTACATAACGTTAAAACTTGAGGATGACCAGGTGGTCACGGGAAGTCTCCCCCTGGACTATTATCTGGCAGAACCAAATGCGGATTCTTTCAAAGCCAACTACGAGGTTCATGCAAGTCTGGAAGAAGTGAGGACAAACGGATGAACAACGAAGCCTATTTGGTACCCAACCCGGCAACTCCTTGCCAGCCGATCAGAATCGACCCCGAGATTTGCATAAGCTGCTACCGGTGTGCAGACCAGTGCCGAACGGATGTTATGGTACGAAACAGTCCGAAAGCAGGAGGAATTGCCCGTTGCGAAGAGAGTTGCCCCGCCGGAGAGGCCGTAAGGTGGACCACATACCTTATTGATAGAGGACAGTTTGAGGATGCCCTGGAGAATATCAGAGCCGAGAACCCATTCCCCGGAGTGTGCGGCCGGGTGTGCTTTCATCCCTGCGAGGAGAAATGCGCCCGCATACCGCTTGATCAGGGAGTAGGGACAAATGCCCTTGAGAGGGCAGCTTTCGACTATGGCACACCAGAATCCGGGAAACAGCCGGGGAAACGGCCCTCCACCGAGAAAAAGGTGGCAGTAGTCGGAGCTGGGCCCGCCGGTCTTACGGCTGCCTACTACCTGGCCATTCTCGGCCACAAAGTAACCGTATTCGAAGCCCAGCCAGCAGCCGGGGGTATTCCCCGTATCAATATACCTGAATACAGATTACCGGCTTCGGTGGTCGATAGCGAGGTAGAGCTGGTAGCTTCTCTTGGCGTCGATATTAAGGTCAACAGCCCCATCGATGCCGAGGCTTTCGCGAGATTAACACAGGACTATGATGCTTGTTTCGTGGCCACCGGAGCACCTCTTTCTCAGAAGCTGGGGGTTCTCGGAGAAGACACACCCGGCGTTATTGGCGCAATCGAATTTCTTCGCAAGTCCAGGCTTGACAATAATGCCGAAGTGGGTAAGAAAGTGGTTGTAATCGGTGGCGGCAACGTAGCGACCGACTCAGCCCGCCTGGCCCACCGGCTCGGCGCCGAGGAAGTCACAATGGTGTCTCTGGAAAGTCGTGACACCATGCCGAGCTACGAGTCCGAAATAGCTTTGGCGGAAGAAGAGGGCATCAGCATCTCTTGCAGTTGGGGCGTGAACAAGATCAATGCGAAGGCAGGGAAATTAGCAAGCCTCGACCTTAAGTCATGCATTTCGGCGTTCGACAGGCAAGGCAACTTCAGCCCCAGCTACGACGAAAGCAAGACCAGCTCGATAGCCGCCGACACAGTTATCGTAGCAATCGGGCAAGCGACCGACCTGTCCTTTGCCGATGAGAAGATGAAAGCCGGCTCTCGCATAGAAGTTAACTCCAATACGCTGGAAACTCCTGTACCCGGCGTGTTTGCCGGCGGTGACGTTGGCACTACAATCCGTTCGATAGTTCAGGCCATTGCTTCCGGTAAGAGGGCAGCCATCAGCATGGATATTTTCCTGACTGGTGGTGATAAGAACGTCTTGCTGGCGGCCGGAATCGGCCCAACATCAATAGGTTCTTACATGGCCGGAGGTGATGCAATTCCGGGAAACCACGTTCCTGAAGAACCCGAAAGCGCCTTTTTCGGACCGGGTAAACGTCAGGAACCTGCGATGCTATCCGGGGAAAAGCGGACAAACTCAATGAATGAAGTTAACGAAGGGTTATCTCGGGAGGCGGCTATTTCCGAAGCACGAAGGTGCTTCCGTTGTGACCAATACTCGCCACCCCTGGTCCTCTATCCTGACGAATGCTGGTTCTGCGGGACCTGCGTCGAGGAATGCCCGGCACCCGGTGCCATCCGAATGGAACATCCGCTAAATCAGAGAGTCGCCTGGAAGCGCAAGAAGACCGGTGAGTTGTTTCGCCGGGGGATGAAGAACCCTCCTCCTCCCAACCTACGCCCGCCGGTGGGCGAAATCCACGGGCACACAACCCCGTAAGAATGCGCGGATCTCTGTTGAACTAAACAATAGGGACGTCTCGATCAAAAGTCGGGGCGTCCACGCGTTAGTTGATGAGCCCATTTGGGGTGGATTTATTGGAGGCGACGGGCGGATTCGAACCGCCGAATAGGGGTTTTGCAGACCCCCGCCTTGACCGCTTGGCTACGTCGCCTCGTCTTAATAGGCCACCAAACCCGGCTGGCAAACCCGAAATAATGGTGCTCCGGAGATTAGGTTTGGTTATACTTACCCTACGGCCCTAATTATAATGCGCCAGCCACGACGTTGCAAGTCGAAACAGCCTTCAGGTATTCGACAATCCGAAAAGACAGAATGTACCTATCTTTCTTATGAAGTCAGCGTTATACTATGTGACAGAGTCAGAACGGCAAGTGGGAGGCTAGATGTGAAAAGATCAACAATGATGATCGGGGTGTTGCTGGTAGTGGGGCTATCGCTGCTCATTTCCTGTGGTTCGGCTCAGGTTTCGAGTGTATCGGAAGGAGAGGCGTCAAAAGGAATGCCAGCTGCTTTTCCCGATGAGGCAATCGCAGTAGAAAGAGAGGAAGTAGGGATAGTAATGATTGAGCCGGCGCCACCTCCTACGGCCATACGTGGTCAAGAATCGGGACGAGATGACGGCGAACAGTTTGACCCCGGACGTATGATAGTCCACACCGGAAACGTGGCACTGGTAGTGGAGGATATCGCCGTCGCTATGGAGCAGATTGGCAGTATGGCCGGTGGCTTCGAGGGTTATGTGGTCTCTTCAAGGGTATGGAAACAAAGAGAAAGGCTCTTCGGAAACATCAGTATTCGGGTGCCGGCCGAGCATTTTGATAACTCCATGAGGATGCTGCGGCAGATAGCTGTTGAAGTAACCTCCGAGACTACCTCAAGCAGGGATGTCACCGAGGAGTACGTTGACCTCAAAGCCCGGCTGGAAAACCTGGAAGCCACCGAAATACAATTACACAGTATCATGCAGAAAGCGGAAACGGTGGAGGAAATCTTGGAGGTTCAACGTGAGCTTTCCAAGGTCAGGGGTGAAATTGAGCAGGTGAAGGCACGAATGCAATACCTGGAAAGAACGTCTGCAACTTCTCTGATCAACATAAACCTGACTCAGTCAAAGCTTGATATCCAATTCCAGGCCAACAAGTCGAGGGTGAAGGACAGAGAGGAGATAGTATTCTTCGGAGAGATCAGCGGCGGTTTTTCTCCCCACAGCTACGAATGGGACTTCGGCGACGGCACTACGAGCACCAGAGACAATCCATCACACTCATACAAGAAGACTGGAAGCTATACAGTATCACTGACTGTAACTGATGACAGGAATAACACGGCTACTGAAACCAGGACCGATTATATCTCCGTCGTCCCCGGCTGGAGCGCTGGTGGCATTGCCAGCGATGCCTGGAACGGCCTAGTTACCTTCGGGCATACCTTGGCCAACATATTCATCTGGATTGGTGTCTTCAGTCCTATCTGGATAGCAGGAGGCGGAGTGGTTTACGGCGTTATCCACTGGCGCCGCCGAAAGAAAAAGACTCAATAATCTAAACTGACAGGGGCGACGGATGATGGGGAATAAGGTTGTCATATATCCGTTGCCCCTGTGTATTTTTCTCCGGTGACTTGGGAACATTGTCAGTCCGGGCACGAGCAGTGCATCTACTCGTATTCGGTACGCGAAACGGCAAAAGCAATACAGGCCAGTAACAAGACCGCCCCCAGCGTCAACCAGAACATCCCGTCAAACGATACCGGCAACTCAGCCAAAAATGGGATCACTTCCGTGGCTGTGAGTATACCCGTCAGGGCGCACAGCCCCCCAAGGACACCAAAAACCCAGGCTGCTATCGCCATAAGACCATCCTCCCTTTTTCAAATCTTGGCTTTATTTTAATCATAAACTACTATATAATCAATGGGCGCGCAAGAGGGTAGGATAAAAACGTGTCAAGTCTAGAGCAGGAAACAGGCCATTTACTGCGTCAGAAGGGATTGACGCTGGGGGTAGTTGAATCGGCTACCGGCGGGCTGATATCTCACTTGATAACCAACGCCGCCAACAGCTCGGACTACTATAAGGGGTCGATTGTTGCCTACAGCAATGAAGCCAAGATTAAGGT
>NYYM01000058.1 GCA_002685815.1 Dehalococcoidales bacterium
CCCTTATCCTGGCGCACGGAGGAGTCGACGGATGGTGGTCTGAAAGGACGTGGGAACTTTGTTTGCAGGTTGCCGCCGCCCACCCAAATGTCTACCTTGAGACAGGCCAGTGGTGGACCGAACTGTATGAGAAGCCACTGCGTGATCCCAACATAGGGGCCGAGAGACTGATATGGGGCACCGACTGGGGAGCGGCCCACCCGGTGCAATGGTGGCCCGGAGGCTACCCAACTACCTATTTTGACCAGAGTCGGAAGGAAGGCATACCGGCCCACCAGATAGACATCTTTGGACACAGTTTGCGCTGGCTGGACAAGCTGGACATACCCCAAGATGACCTGAATCTTATCCTAGGTGGCAATGCCGTCAAGATAATCAAGCTTGAGGACAAAATGCCCCACACCAGAATGTTCAAACAATTTCTGCTTTAGGCGGTTGGTAAAAGTTTGCGGCAAGTACCGGCGGAGAATTCCCGCTGATTAGAAATGCCTGCTAAATTGTTGCCACCCGAAGTAAATGAACTGTCGTGACCGATATGGCGAAGACGGGCCCGAGCGCATGGGACAAGGCGTAGGAATAGTAACGAAAGGACTTCAACCAGATGAAAATAGACATTTTCTCCCACATATTGCCCCAGAGGTACAAGGAAGCTCTCTACGAAGCAGCCCCCCCGGGCTTCTACTTAAAGGACGTCATAGAATCTCTACCGACGCTCTTTGACCTGGACCACAGATTTCGCATCATGGACAAATTCGAAGGACTAATGCAAGTATTGACACTCAGTTCACCTCCCGTAGAGCACATTGCCGATGCAAAGAAGGCCGCGGAGTTATCTTCACTGGCCAATGATGAGATGGCTGAACTGGTAATGAAATATCCTGATAAGTTTCCTGCCTCCCGAACAACAAAAATCCGGCAAACCCGACATCATCATCTTTGGTCACGAGCATCGCACCTTCAAGCAGAATATCGATGGAGTCCTCTTCTTCAGTCCCGGCAGTCCGACCTTTTTCAATTACATCTCTGAGCCCGGTACTTTCGGAATACTGGACCTCGACTCAGAAACCGTAGATGCCCGCATCGTCCATTTGTAAGAGGCCACGATTCAAGTTTGAGCCACAGTCAATACTGACCCGCCCTTCCAGCGTGGTATCCTGGTATCAGCGGGCCGTTTATTGACCGGGTCGATATATTTGTTGAGGTGCCTCATATCGACTATGAAAAGCTGGCTGACGATCGGTTGGGCGAGAAATCTGAAAGAGTCTAAGCCAGAGTGGTGGCCGCACGCTCCCGGCAACGGGAGCGCTTCCAGGGGACCAGTCTGACCAGCAACGCTGAAATGACGCCGGCAGAAGTGAGGCAGTTCTGCTGGACTGAGGAGTCTGCCCAGAGCCTTCTGAAAGCGGCCATGAAACAGCTCTACCTGTCCGCCCGTGCCTTCCACCGTATACTGAAACTGACCAGAACTATTGCCGATCTGGAAGACAACGACATAATTAAGGCCCACCATTTAGCCGAGGCTACCCAGTACCGGCCCAGAACTCAGTTATAGTCCGGCGAGGAGAACCGGGGAGATCTGACCATCCCCATGATGGAAAACGAGGTGTTACTCCGGTTGGTCGGTTTTTTCGGCTGACTCGTCCGCCTTTTCGGTTGTTGGGCGGTTGCGGAGCCAGCGGTGGATCTCGTCAAGCACCGGCGGGACAACGCTGAACACCTCGATGTCGGCCGGGAACTGCACCCGGTGGCCTTCCCGGACAAAGAACAGGGCCACCTCGTTCTCCTTGAAGGTCTCCTCCAGCCTCCCGGCAATATACTCGTATCTCTTTCGGGAAGCTTCGCTGAAGAACTCGGAGACTGTCTGAGCCACTTTTTGGCTGATAAACCCCATCATCAGGTGCCGCTCCCAGTCCATGTTCTCCTCAATCAGGGCTGAGTCCTCCGTTGCCTCCATCTGGGCTCCGATTTGGCACTTCTGGCTGACTATCTGGCAACTCAAGGGGCTGAATTCTTCCAGGAACTTGAGACCTTCTTCACCTGCCACGGTGATGGATTCATGATAAATCCGGTTTACCTGACCNATTTTTGACTCCAGGTTGGCCAGGTGTTCCCGNACCTGCTGCCAGTAGAGATCGAACTTCTCTGCATATTCTGCAGGGGCATCCTGCCAACTGTATAAAAGAGGGACGAGGAATAGTTTCCGCTTGTTTTCGAAGCGGCTTACTTCCGGTTTCTGGAGTTTGCCTAATTCCTCGGACATTCTTGTCCTTTCTGTCTCGTCCGAATCCCGAATGGACTTTAAGCTTTGCTGAATACGTTTCTTANGCTGGCGTGCAGATTATTGCCTAATTTTGCCACGGCCTGGTATCTGATTTCATCAAGNTCCTGTTGCTTTTCTTCAAAGTCAGCGGTTGAATAAAGTTTCTCCGGGTGCAGGTAAATGTCATCTACCACTCTGATAGCTGCCGGTACTTGAAAGCCGGCGGGGGACTCCTTCCAGTCTTCCAGCCCTCCCCTGAGCAGGGAGTCTAATATCCCCATGGTGTGTTCTAGCCTGATGTCCCGGTAGTGCTCTCCCTCACCGATGCCACCGGTGTTAAGAAGGTAGAAATTTATGTGGGGAAGGTTGCTGATTATCTCGTAAAAAGTGTTGGCATGCTCTGCCAGGTCACCGGCCACAAATGGATCGTAGAAGAACTCGCTTCTGATTGTCCCGGCTTTGGTCGGGTCACCCGCCGAGGACTCCATTGCCTGCCCCAGCACCATCATGGCTACCGCTTGTTCATGGGTTAGCTTTGATATTGCCGGAATTAGCGGTCCCCGAGTAATAATAATCAGATTATCAATCGTATCGACGTCTATATACGGGCTGGCGTGCATAAAGTCTCTTCTCAGCACGACGGCTCTCCCGTTTGAGGTTCTCTGGAGGTTGTAGAAATCATAATCTCCATCTTCATCTACGAAAACATTTTCACAGACTGTTTCCCGTTTTAACAGGCCGTAGTATATTTCAGGCTGCTCTCCGGGGTGAACACCTTCCGTTTTGACGAATAGTCCACCAGCTTCAAATCCGTGAAATGAGCCGTCAGTCATCAGAGTCCCGCCATCGTCCTGTATCAGCCATGACTTTTCATTGCCTTTACTGGCTAGGATTCGGGAGGTGGTGGTTGTCTTGCCATTGGCGCTCAGGGCCACTAACAAGGTTCTGACCGTCCTGTAATCGCCATGCACCGATTCGAGGTAGTCTTCTCTGCAGCCGGCGTGTAGGAAGATACCCCCCTTGCCGGATTTGGCCGCCCAGTCTTCGGCCGCGAAAACACCCTTTTTGTACTCGCCGACATAGTTACCGTTCCTGATTATCTTGACGTATCTTCCGGCAGGCAGCATAGCCAGTCTGATGGTGATATCTTTCTCGGGAAGAGGTTTCGCATGATTGGCCTCGAAAGCATCGTCAGCGAAAAACACGATTTGATAAGTTGGCTCTTTGACTTCCTCCCTGGCCGGAACAAAAAGGTTTCCCCCGCCATAGGCAATATGGGCAAAACGTTCGGGAACAATTAGTCTGACTGTGGTGCCGCTGTCCGGGTTCCCCACGATTCTATCAATTGAAATCAGTCTTTCTTCAGCTAGAACCTCCTGGCACTGTTCCAGCAACTGCTGTTCTGGCTGACCGAAAGAGTGATCAACGCTGTTCTCTGTAAACATGGCCGATCTTGAGGTAGGTTCACTATCGGCTACAAAATTGCCGTAAGTTGTTTTCCGGACCCCAGGCTGCTTTTCCACCAGCTCTCTCAGCTTTTCGCTTGTCGGATTATCTACCAGTCTGCCTTCGTCTATTGCCTTGGCTCTGATTTCATTAGCAGTCCTGACAAACAGTTCTAGGTCGAATTCTGGCATTTCACTTCTCCCTTTTCCGGTTTACGCGATGATTGTTTTTCGGGCTGAACTCCGCCCAAGAGTACCCCGCCCCCTGCCGCACCTTACTGGCCCACGGAGTTGATTGATTATCTTAGTATAGCATATATTCTTGCCAATCCACATGTGCTACAATGGGGCTCAGTTTTCTNTTAGGCAGGATTTTGGATGGAAAGATGGAAAGCTTGAATATGCATGCTNGTGACGGCCTTTTGATTCGTCAATGTCAACCGAAAGACTCCGAAAGGATNGGCTTGATCATCAACGAAGCCGCCCGAGCCTACGAGGGCGTCATACCGGCCGATTGTTATCACCAGCCCTATATGCCTGCGGATGAGCTAGATCGGGAAGCGGAACGACTGACCTTCTTTGGTTGGGACGCAGATGGAGAGCTTGTCGGCGTAATGGGTTTTGAACTGATAAAGGATGTCAGCCTCATCCGCCACGCTTATGTCCTGCCAGGCTGGCAGCGGCGGGGGATTGGCCGCAAACTCCTGGAGCATCTTGAAAGTCTGGTGGGCACCTCTCGCTTGCTGGTGGGTACCTGGGCTGACGCCTATTGGGCGGTTGATTTCTACCGGAAGCACGGCTTCAGCCTGATGCCGGATAAGGATGCGTTGCTTGAAACCTATTGGGATATCCCTCGCCGTCAGATTGAAACCTCGGTTGTCTTGGGGATAGACATAAAAATAGATTAACGTAGAAGGAGAAAGTCATGCTGTCGCAACAAACAAAGAGACAATTTGAGAAGGAACCGGCCCAGTCTGTTATCGATGCGATAAAGGCATTTGTAGATACCAGCCCGGCCAACCGCATGCCGTCAACCCGAGAGCTTACTATTTTTGATGAGCCGCTGGTGCGCTTCGCTGATGGAGATGACCCTATCTTCCTTGAGTACAAGACCATTATTGCCGCCACCCATCTCACTCCCCGTGAAGCGCTGGCTGAAGCCTATGATAAGAGCCCCGAGGAGATTCCGGAGCGCCTTTCTGTAATAAGCTGGATTTTACCCATCACCGAGCCGACCCGCAAGTCCAACCGACTTAAAAAACTGGGCCCCAGCCGTCTCTGGTCTCATACGCGCTGGTACGGTGAGCAGTTTAATAATCTGGCACGGCAGCACGTGGCGGGTGTTCTTTGTGGAATGGGCTATTTGGCCGTGGCGCCGCCCAATCAGTCTTGTTTCATGATATCAAGAAACGAAAAGGGACCTTATTCAAACTGGTCGGAGCGGCACATAGCCTATGCCGCCGGGCAAGGCACGTTCAGCCTTTCCGACGGTTTTATCACCGAACGGGGTATAGCTCACCGCTGTGGTAGTGTGGTTACCGATCTGGTGCTGCCTCCGAGCCCCAGGACAGCTGAAGGCCCCTACTCAAACTGCCTTTTCTATGCCGATGACGGCAGTTGCACCGCCTGTATTGTCCGCTGTCCGGGTGAGGCTATCACCGAGCAGGGCCACGATAAGATAAAATGTCCTGACTATATGGCTACTCTGGGCTATCGGGCCGGAGCCAAGGACTATGATGATGCCATCACCGTGGCCGGCTGCGGTCTCTGCCAGACGAAGGTGCCCTGCGAATACAGTATCCCGGCCAAAATAAAGAAGATCGAGCAAAAGAAGAGAGAATAACTGACTTTCAACCTCATCTCTTTCCAGCTTATACCGTGGAGCGATGCCCGGATATCCTCCCCTTTTTATGTTGACAAGCCCTAATGAGAGGACTAGAATTGAGTTCTGAATAATCTGAGGAGAGTGAAGATGACGGAGAGAGAAGTTCATAAATGTCTTAATCCTGTTGGTATCGAAGAGCCGGTGGAAACATTCCCTCTGGCACCACGTCTTGACACTCTTGATGGCAAAACTATTTACTTCAGTATCACCGGTGAGCCGGATATCACCATACCGCTGGAGAAGAAATTGAAGAGTGATTACCCAAATGTGATCTGGAAAGTAAAGAAAACCTATACTACCGTTCAGGTGCCCTTGTCGGATGAGGAAATGAAGACCGCTGATGGCCTGATACAAGGGGTGTGCTGGTGACACGGGGCCGTGTGGAGGCAGTTGCCTTACATAGCAAAGCTTGAGAAGGCCGGCATTCCAACGGTGCTTATTGATTTTGCCGATCAGACTGAATTTGTCAGGCAGGAAGCACTGGCAAACGGTGTCCCCGAGATACGAGTTTTGCATGCTTCGCGAACCGTTCCTGGTCCGGCTGATGTGGACGCCTTAATTGAACCGCTGCTTGAAGCTTTGACCCGACCTTTGACCAAAGAGGAAGAAGAAAGCGGCGGTTTGNGGCCGGCGCCGCAACAGAGAGTGCTCTTTGAAGGCACCCTGGATGAAGCACAGACCTTTTACCAGCAGGCAGAGAAGCTTCCCGGAATGCTGGATGCTCCCTTCGCCGTCTATACGGACGGGTTTCCGATAATAGTACCCACTGANGAAAAGGTGCGGGAAATGCTGACCGGCACCAGTCGCCGACCGGATGAANTGATAACCCACCAGTCTGATTTAGCGGAGGCGGGGGTCGCCTGGAACAGGGTGACAAAGAAGGGTNAGCCGGTGCTGTTCTGGCCCATGAAAAGAACGGCTACGGTGGAGAAGGTGGCGACTCTTGCGGTCATGGCCGGTTGCAGGCCNGAGTACTTGCCCGTAGTGTTGGCCATTGCCGAATCAGGGGGTGGAACCGGTGATGGCCGCGGCGGCGTCGGCTTCTGCGTCAGTGGTCCCGTCGCCAGAGAGATAGGAATGAACTTCGGTTTTGGCTTGTTCGGCCCCGGGAATCCGGCCAACAAGACCATCGGCCGTGTCTCTGACCTGATGTGGCGTAACCTTGGTGGCTCTGTTCCAAGCGTGACNACCACCAGTATTGGGGGGAGTCCGGTTCTTAACGGTGGCTTCTGCTTTGCNGAGAACGGGCATGGACTGCCAGCCGGCTGGAAAGGCTTGAACGAAGAGCTTGACTTCAAGAAAGACGAGAGCATTGTTATGATCACCAGACCGGGCATATGGGGAATGGGCCAGCAGTTCCCCGCTGGTGTATATCGCTCACTTCAAAAAAGTGGTCACGGCGCCTTGGCTAGACACCTTGGCGTCAAAGGCGTACCTGGTCCCCATAACTGGCTGGAATACCTCACTTCTGGCATCTGGGCTACCCGGGAGGGGGGCATTACGCTGGTCATGGTTCCTGAGATGGCTCAACACCTCTGTGATATAGGTTTTACGTCAAAAGAGGAGGTGTACGAGTGGATATGGAAACAAAGCTTTGAACCGGTAAAAGACTACATGTTCCGCGGTGGGCCTGATTACAGCACAAATGGCTGGATGTCGATAGAAAAAACCTCGGGGAAGCCCTGGAGAGAGCTGCCCGAGGATTACCTGGTGCCAGCCGGAGGGGACGGCCCCTGGGCTAATTGTATAATTGTCAGTGGTGGGGAGATCGCGGAAGAAACATGCTATCGATATGGTGGTGGTCACGGCTTCGCTTTCAGCATAGATGCCTGGCGGTAGGGTCTTGCCGATTGATGGGATTACTAACCAGCTATTGATAGGGTTTGTTGCAGCAGGGGTCTCCAAATCCCGGCAGCAAACTTCCAGAGGTCTATTTGACGAACAGGCTTTGTTGCAAACATAATTAACTTAAGAACGAAGTCATCAAAACTAGTAGATCATTGATAGGAGGAAGATATGACCACAACCAAGAATAAGCCTGAGTCGACCAGCGATGAAGGTGTCGTCATGNCCACCAAGGTCGCCGCCGCCGGCAAGAGTAAAACCTTTAATCAGATAACCATTGAAATCCCTGGTCCTGTGGAGCCTTACGAGGCGCAAATGAACACAGACGGAATGAGGCCTAGGAGGTCGCCGGGAGACGTGGGCATCAACCCAATGTATTACTCCTTCGCTACATCTCGATCGCTTCTGCATCCCCTGCGAGACGCTCCGCCTGAAGGGCGAGGAGTACCCGTTTACCCACACAAGTACCCCGTCACCGACGAGGCCGAGATGTCCCGGAATATTAAAGCCAACGCCCGGTACTTCGGGGCAGATCTGGTGGGAATAGTGGAGCTAACACCGGAGAAAATACAACTGGGCGCCTACCGTAAAGACCAGGAGGCGGTCGCCCAGTTTAGTNACTACATAATCGTAGCAAAAGAGATGGACGCTCTCCATTTTCGTAGCCGGCTTGTCCATCCCAACTTCCCCCGTCCCGTACGGTCACCGTCAGCCTCGTCCGATGTCCATAAGTCTTACAGCGATGTGGAGAAGATGTGCGTTCACCTGGCTGACTACATCAGGGGGTTGGGTTACAATGCCGAGTCCGAGGGACCAAGCCGTCGGTTGCTGAACGGACCTTTCGCCAACTGGGCGGGCTTGGGAGAGACGGGACGGAATAACGTTGTTATCACGCCCGAGTTCGGACCCAGGGTCAGGCTCGGCGGTGTTCTTACCAACCTACCGATGGTGGAAGACGAGCCCGTAAACCTCGGCATCCAGAAGTTCTGCGAGGTGTGTAAGACCTGCATCCGGGTTTGNCCTTCGGGCGCTTTGCCTAAGGGCCCCAAAGAGGTGGTGCGAGGAGTCCTGCGNTGGCCCCTGGACCGGAAACGGTGCTCCGAAATAGGTTGGGCTTTCGGAGGGGGTGTCAGCTACGGTTGCCAGCAATGCCTTGTTGTTTGCCCTTTCAATAAACCGCCAGGGCTGATGCACGATATTGTCAGGTGGTTCATCAAGAATNCCCCCTGGATGAATAGGNCTATCCTCAAGGGGGATGATTTCTTCCCCTCGGATTACGAACAGTTCATGGACTATCAAGCACGGGAGGAAGGGANACAGTCTACCTTGGGNATGTGGCCCGAGTTGTGGCATGANCAAGGCTGGGTTGATGATTACACTCCTCCACCCGCACCGGAGAGGAGACGAGGGATGGGTCCCGGCGGATCTGGGGAAGGTCAGAGTCAGGAGAAAGATACCGGTGGCGAGTAAACCTGACAGCCTGAAAGTATCCAANTCTCTAGTGGTTGGAGAATAAACTGATAATCCGAGNGTTTGGTTAGCTCNTGGTTGGTTTATGNGATCTGTAAGTAAAAAGNAAGACGCCCAAATACAGGGTAACTAGCATCCCGATCACCAGGTAGGCGGTAGTNATTGAGTTACGCTCAGCTACACCGCTGAATACAAGACTAAGAGGGATGAAGGCGAGCCCTCGCAGCAGACTGACAAATGATTCACCGGTAGCCCGCTGGCCTGAGGGTNACTCCTGATGCAAATCGTTTAGAACCAGGGGGTAAGTAAAGAAATAGGCCAATAATGGCAGGAAGGCAAACGGCAGGCTGTACCANGACTTCGAGATTCCAACGATAATGAATCCGATGGCGCTGACCGCAGTCGCAACTGAAAATAACTTTTTTCGGCTAAACCGGCTCAGGCGATAAGTAAACTTCCCTCCGACTGCCTCTATTCTAATTNCTAGGGCCGCCAGATATCCCAGAGCGAAAAGGGGCACACCCACTCCGACAAAGTATAGCTGGCCATATTCATCCATCAGAACAAGGGTTACTCCCATGACGACGGAGAAGAATATCAGGTGGATAATATAAGGGTGTCTCCAGTCTCAAGAATATGCCTCCAATAGCCCATCTCCCCCGTTGTCCGGTGGATTTGTGGGTCGGTGAGAGAAAGGGCAAGCAGCACAGCGGCGAAAGAGAAGGGTAGGGTAAGCCAGAATGGTAGTTCCAGTCCGAAAAAACCGGCCAGCATTCCTCCGGCGATAATAGCTATGATTTCTAGAATATTCTCCCAGAAAATGACGTTTCCCTGGGTTTTAATATACGTATCACTCTCGTGGAGTTGACTGAGCGTGTCATACAAAAAAGAGGTGTTCGTCCCAGAACGTAAAGCCATATGAACAGATGCTGCCAGACTGCCCAGAAGGAACAGCCTAATATCTTGAGCGATAACCCATAAAAAGGTATTGGCCATGAAAAATACCATATTCAGGGCCAGAACGTATTTTCTGCTCCATCTGTCAGACAGAGCCCCGGAAGGTAATTCCATAACAACTAGCGCGACAGCATAAACGATCTCAACGACAATAATATCTGTAATGGACAGCCCCTGGCTTACATGAAGATCTTGTCTATCGCATAGTACAGCACAAAGCCGGAGAGGATATTAAAGAGGTAGAATTTCCAGATATTCGCTCTAATCTTGTTTTCCTTCAGCCTAGATGCCGGGTCGCCAACTCCTACCTCTCCCCCCACACTCCGTCCCCCCTGATTTTGAACAGCTTTACGGGCAGTAGTTGGTTGGTCAAATTCTCATCGCTCCGGTGGTAGACCTTGATGTAATTGGCGGTGTGGCCGGACCAGATGCCGCCGGATTGCTGCTCCCACAATACGGGCACAATTCTCTCCAGGAATTGCCGGTTGAAATCTACGGCGCATTCTTTGGCTAAGGCCAGCAGATTCAGACTTCGCCGCTTTCTGGTTCCTGGCTCTACTTGGTCCGGTAGGTCGGCGGCGGCCGTTCCCTGGCGCGTTGAGTAGGGGAAGACATGGATTCGGGCAAATCCCATCTGCCGACACGCCTCATAGCTTGCTTCAAACTCGGCCGCAGTCTCACCGGGAAAGCCGGAGATGATATCGGTAGTGATGGCTACGTCGGGCACCCGGTCTCGAATCAGAGATACCGCTGCCTGATACTCCTTCACCGAGTAGCCTCGTTTCATCCTCCTCAGGACACTGTCGCTGCCACTTTGCAGGGAGAGGTGGAAGTGGGGGCAGAGTCTCCCGTCACTCCACAGCCTGATAAGTCCCGGGGAGATTTCCTGGGGCTGGAGAGAAGAGAGGCGTAACCGGGTTACTCCGCTCCCGGCCAGGATGCCTTCAAGCAGACTCTCCAGAAAAACTCCCTCATGATCGTAACTGCCAATCTCCGTCCCGGTCAGCACCACTTCCCTGACGCCTTCGGCCACCCTCTGCCTTACCTCAGCTATAACCTGGTCGGGGGGCAGGCTTGTCTCCCTTTTCCGTACCAGGGGTACAATACAGTAGGAGCAAAACTTGGTGCAGCCATCTTGAATCTCGACGAAGGCACGAGTCCTGAATGCCGGCTTATCTTTGGTGGCGCAGCTTTCCGGCAGGGAGGTCAGGCTGTCCAGACATCCGGATTCCTCCAATAGTCGGAGTAAATGAGATTTTTCTGCATTGTCCGTGATAAAACATACTCCCTCAATTCGGGTCAGGTCTTGAGGGGCTCGTTGAGCATAGCAGCCGGTGGCTACCAGCAGAGTCCGGGCGTTTTGGCGGTGGGCTTGTCTCAGCAAGTGGCGTGACTTGGCGTCGGCGGAGTTGGTAACGGTGCAAGTGTTGAGCACGTAGATGTCGGCTTCATCTACCGAAGATACCAGGGTGTGCCCGGCCTTAACAAATTGCCGGGCCAGAGAATCCGTTTCGGCCTGGTTTAACTTACAGCCCAGTGTGTCCAGAGCGATTTTCATAGTTGCCCTTAATTCCTGCTTTTGAGATTACTCTCATTCCTGAATTGACTCTCCAAACGCAAATACATTATACTAACTCTAATTATCTAATCCTAATTTCAGGTTGCCAGCCAAGGAGGGTACTTTGCCGAATAATGCCGACAACAGGGTGGTGGTGTCCGGTATCGGTTGTCTCTCTCCACTCGGTTTGGACATGACGACTACCTGGGACAACCTCACTGCCGGCAAATCCGGCATCGACTATATAACTCTCTTCGATGCTGAGGCCGAGGGTCTTGAGACTAGGTTCGCTGGTGAGGTAACGGGATTTGATCCTACTGACCATATCGGTCGTAAGGAAGCCCGCCGTATGGATCGCTTTGCCCAGCTATCCGTCGTGGCCAGTCTGCAGGCGGTGGAGAGGTCTGGACTCCAGATTAACTCTTCCAATGAGGACCAAATCGGCGTTATCGTCGGCAGTGGAATTGGCGGCTTAACCACTCTTTTTAATCAGACCAGGGTGCTGATAGAAAGCGGACCGGACAAGGTAAGCCCTTTCCTGGTGCCGATGATGATATCTGACATGGCCGCCGCCCAGGTGTCCATTACCCTGGGAATAAAAGGACTGAATCTGTGCATCACGTCAGCCTGTTCCAGCAGTTCAGATGCCATTGGAGTGGCTTACGAACTCATTAAACGGGGCGATGCCCAGGCAGCGATTACCGGCGGAAGCGAAGCAATAATCAACCCGTTGGGTATCGCCTCCTTTGGGGCCCTCAAAGCTCTTTCAACGAGGAACGATGCTCCCCAGCTGGCTTCTCGTCCCTTTGATGTTGACCGTGATGGCTTTGTCATTGGTGAAGGGGCCTGTATTCTAGTATTGGAGAGTCTGGCTCACGCTCAACAGCGGGGGGCCAACATTCTGGCTGAGATTGTTGCCTACGGAGCCAGTGGCGACGCTTTCCACATTACTCAGCCGGCCGGAGACGGAGACGGAGCTGCCCGGGCAATGCAGTTAGCTCTCAGCAAAGCGGGACTGACGCCCAGTGATGTCGATTATATTAACGCCCATGGCACCTCCACTAATATTAACGATAAAGTTGAGACCACGGCGATAAAAAGTGTTTTTGGTGAGCATTCTTATCGCATCCCGATAAGCTCCACCAAATCGATGACCGGGCACCTTATTGGTGCTGCCGGCTCTGTTGAAGCTGCGGTATGTATTATGGCTATTCAGAGCGGTGTGATACCACCGACGCTTAATCTGGATAACCCTGACTCTGAGTGCGATTTGGACTATGTGCCTAACCTGGCCCGCCAGGTTGATGTAACTACGGCAGTATCCAACACCTTCGGCTTTGGCGGCCACAACTCGGTTCTGATCTTTCGGAAATTTAGCGAGGCATAGGCTTGAGCCATCGCCGATGGAACCTGCTGCCTTCTATTCCTGACAAATATTTGTCTGGCGCTGCCGGCCTTTCACCGTTGGTGGCTCAAATCCTGTATAACCGTGGCCTCACTGACTCTTCCCAGTTGCAGTCCTTCCTGACTGCCGACGAAAGTCTGTCCGGAGACCCCAATCTGTTGCCCGGCATGCACCAGGCCGTTGCCAGGCTCTACCAGGCTCTACTTTCCAACGAAAAAATTGCTATCTACGGGGACTTTGA
>NYYM01000059.1 GCA_002685815.1 Dehalococcoidales bacterium
ATGGTTGTCATCTCTTCAAAGAGTTTATTCATGATATTGAGCAGAAGAAAGCGGTCGCCCCCGAGTTGAGCCGGCTGGCATCATTCTTTCAAAAGGACTTCTGGCTGCATTTTGACAAAGAAGACCTGGCACTCTTCCCTGAACTTGGCAACTACATTCCCCGCGACGCGGGGCCCCTGCAAATGATGTTCATTGAGCACGAAGAACTGCGTAATATCAACGAGTTGTTCCAGCATGCCCTGTCTGATTACCTGAAGGGTGGAGACAGTCCCTTAACCCGGGAAACCATCCGTAAGGCCGGTATGAATTTCATTGGTTCCCTGCGCAGCCATATCAATAATGAGAATGGCATGATGTTCACCCTAGCTAATGCCCATCTGACACAAGAGCAGGAAGATGACATCGTGCGTGTTTTTGCCCAGATAGAGGCTGGCGCCGACAAACAGATTTAGGAAGGGCCATCAACCGGGAGCCAGGTACGAGCCTTGATTTGCGGATAGCCCATAAAAGAAACTGACCATATGCCAAAATGGCCTGGGAGGAAGACATGACACAGTCAAATCCGGTGAAGATCGATGCCTTTTCTCACGTTACCCCGGCCAAGTATCTCGAAGCTCTGGACAAGTTGTCTCCCCGAGTTTCCGGGCAGGCAATCGTTCCCACGCGGCCGGTATCGCCGCCTTTGTATGACCTGGATCACAGGTTCCGAATAATGGACCGGTTTGAGGGCCTGGTACAGGTATTGACACTCGGCTTCCCGGCTATCGAGGACATTGCCACTCCGGAAAAGGCCCCGGACTTGGCCAGGCTGGCCAACGATCAGATGGCCGAACTGGTGGCAAAATACCCGGACAGATTCATCGCCGCTATTGCTTATTTACCGATGAACAACATAGAGGCGGCCCTGAAAGAAGCCGACCGGGCCATCAAAGATCTGAAATTCAGGGGCGTTTACGTCAACAGCCACGTCAATGGCAAACCCCTGGATTCACCGGAATTTATGGCCCTGTATGAGAAGATGTCTCATTACGACTTGCCCATCTACATTCATCCCCACAGAACCACGGGTTTTGTCGACTACGCGACTGAAACCGAAGCAAAATATGACACCAACAGTGTCTTCGGCTGGCTGTACGATACCACGGTAGCTATGACGCGCATGGTATTCAGTGGGATATTAGAGAAATACCCCAACCTGAAGGTTGTTACCCATCATTGTGGGGCGATGGTGCCCTACTTTGAGCAGAGAATAATACAGCACTACACCAAGTACCAGGTGGAATATGGCCGGCAGTATATGGAGGGGCTGAGCAAGGCCCCTATTGAGTANTACAGGATGTTCTATACCGACACGGCAATACACGGCAATCCCCTGTCGTTGATGTGCGCCAATGACTTCTACGGGGCAGGCCATCTGCTATTTGCCGCGGATATGCCACTGGGTGACCTCGAATTCGGCAATCGGAGTTACCGCCAGACAATCGAGGCAATAGAAGCGATGGAAATTACAGAGGCTGAAAGAAAGGCCATATTCGGAGATAACGCCAAGAGACTGCTGCGTCTGCCACTATAAACAGGAGGAACCAGGGAAGGACCGGAGACGTTAGAAACTACTACCGGACACTTCTTCTCTTGATCTTGGTTATGGATCAGAATCAGCCGGTTCCGACATTCGCCAGAACCCCTTTTATGCCTGATATTATCGGTTTGCTGGTAGCAGGTTTGGAAATAAAGCCGTCGGCCTGACCCTTATGTTCTCCCGGTGCGCATCACCGGTCGAGGATGCCTTGGCGAAAAGATAGATGATCTTGGGGCTTGCAGAAGCTTCTTTGATCCCGCGGCATATCTCCTGCCGGTCATTCCGGGTAGCATCAAGTCCAGAATGACCACATCCGGATTATGCTTTCCGAACAATTCCAGGGCCTTTCCCCCATCCTTTGCCACCAAGAATTTGTAGCCTTCGGCTAGCAGGATGCGTTCAAGTATGCGGCACATAATCGGTTCATCGTCAATAAGCATNACCAGAACATTTCTCTTCACCGCAGATCCCTTCTACTTAGCCCTGTCTTTTTTGTCTCCAGACGTGGCATGCAACAATTACCCGGTATCTTTCCACGAAACCGCTTTCTCAATGAGTTCCCTAGCATTATCGGTGGCAATTTCTGTGGGCTGAAGACCCGAGAGCATGACGGTTATCTCTTCGGTTCGCGCGTCGCCGCGCAATTCTTCAATGATGCTTGTTGTTCTGCTTCCGCTGGCTTCCTTGTGAACGCTGTAGTGAGAATCTGCCAGAACCGCAATTTGAGGTAGATGAGTGATACATATTGCCTGCCGGTCACGGGCTATGCCCCAGAGTTTCTTGCCCACTACTTCTCCGCTTCTCCCGCCCACTCCGATATCTATTTCATCGAAAATCAGCACCGGAGTATTGTCAGCCTCAGCCAANGCACTTTTTAGGGCCAGCATGAAGCGCGATATCTCGCCCGTTGAAGCGATTACTGCCAGCGNCTTGAGGGGTTCTCCCGNGTTTGTGGCGGCCTCCAGCTCGATGATGTCAACGCCTTCTTTGGTGAAGGCGTATGAACCTGCCTCGGGCAAAGGAATTCCGCCCTCGGATTCACGCCTTGTTATACAAACTTCGAATTGCACCTGAGACATATTCAATTCCTTAAGCTCGTTGTTCACCTGGGAGACCAGTTTTCCGGCGGCTTCAACCCGTTTTCCAGAAAGCCGGGAGGCAATCTCACCCATTTCTTCTCTAAGAGAATTTCTTTCCTTCTCCAGTTGCTTTTTTCTTTCTNCAGAACCGGTAATTGCCACCAGTTGCCTCTCGGTATTTTCCAGGTACTCAAGCATCTCGGCAATGGTGCGTCCGTACTTCTTCTTGAGGTCCCTGATAAGTTCAAGACGTTGGGTCACCTCCTGAAGCCGCCCGGGGTCGTATTCGATGCGGTCGCTGTAACTGCTGATATCACGAGCCGCATCTGCCAGGCCATTTTCGATTTCGCGCAGGTATTCGAGTTGGGCCTTCAAGGTGTCATCCAGGTCTACCAGCTTTTGTACCTCACGGACCGCCTCAGTCAGTTTCTCCAATGCTGAGTTACCAGATACCGGGCCATCATCTCCGTATATGGCCTGGTAGGCTTGATATGAAGCTGCTTTCAGCGTTTCGCTGGAGGTATGTATTGTCCTTTCTTTTTCCAGTCCTTCCTCTTCTCCTTCCTCCAGGTCGGCCCGTTTCAATTCATCTATCTGAAAGCGAAGAAATTCTTCCTGGCGGGCCTGCTCTTTTTCCTGTTGGTCAATCGCCTTCANTTCCTGCTCGACCCGCAACAGTTCGGTTGTTTTCCTCCCAAACTCGTTCCTGAGTTCGGATGTACGGGCGTAAGCATCCAGAAAACCNAGATGAGTATCCTTGTTGAGGAGCGACAGGTGCTGGCTCTGGCCGTGAATATCAACCAGCAGATTCCCGATACTGTTGAGGAGTCCCCGGGACACCGTTNCCCCGTTTATACGAAATGTGCTTCTGCNCGTTCTGCGTATCACNCCGGAAAAAACGAGTGAATCTTCTCCCGCCTNCATTAGTCCGTTTTCAGCCAGCAGTTCCCGGAGACTTGAATCAACATTCTGTCCCGAGATGTCAAAAACAGCTTCAAGGATCGCCTCATCCGAACCGTAACGGATGACATCTTCGTCAGCTTTCCCCGAAAGCAGGGTCTCTACNGCATCAATAACCAGAGATTTCCCGGCCCCGGTTTCTCCGGTGAGCACATTCAGACCCTGTCCGGGGCGCCAATTTATCTGNTCAATGATACCGAAATTACTGACCCTTAGCTCTACTAACAACTGTTACACCTAACTCTGCTCCCCGGCCTGGGACATCCAGGCACGGGCGAGCTCTTTGGCCAAGGGTTGGTGTTCCGGTTTAGCNAGATTCTTGTCGTTTTCAAATAGCCTGATTGCTTCGCTGCGGGCCAGTTCCAGCAGACCGACATCGGATAGTCTGGCCATCTTCAGGTCCGGCAAACCGCTCTGCCGGGTGCCGAAAAACTCTCCCGGCCCCCGCAGCTTCAGGTCCTCTTCGGCCAATTGGAAACCGTCCTGAACGTTCTCGATTATGTCCAGGCGTTCTCTGGCTACCTGCGAGGGGTTTTCGGCCAGCAACATGCAGTAACTCTGCTCCTGTCCCCGCCCCACCCTACCCCGGAACTGGTGCAACTGGGAAAGGCCGAATCTATCGGCGCTCTCGACCAGCATTACCGAGGCGTTGGGCACGTCAATGCCCACCTCAACAACCGGGGTCGCCACCAGGATATTCAGTTCCCCGGAGTGGAAGCTGCGCATAACATCTTCTTTCTCGGTTGATTTGATACGCCCGTGCAGCAAGCCCAAACTCAAGTCAGGGAAGACCTCTTGAGAGAGGCGCTCATATTCAACGTTAGCCGCCCGGGCCTGGACTGCCTCCGACTCCTCGATCAAAGGACAGATAATGAAGGCCTGCCGTCCTTCGGCAACCTGTTTGCGGATAAAGACATAGGCGCTCATTCTTTGAGCCGGTTTGAGCCACTTCGTCCTCACCGCCTGTCTGCCCGGCGGCATCTCGTCGATGACCGACAGGTCAAGGTCACCATACAGGGTCAGAGCCAAGGTACGAGGAATAGGTGTGGCCGTCATCACGGATACGTGAGGGTTAAAGCCTTTCTGGCGAAGGGCCAGACGTTGCTCAACCCCAAAGCGGTGCTGCTCATCTACCACTGCCAAACCCAGTCTGTGGAACTCCACGTCCTTCTGAATCAGAGCATGGGTGCCGACGACGATGTCTATATCTCCATCCANAATGAGCTGCTGGATCTCCCTTTTTCTTTTGCGGGNGACGGCGCCAATGAGCATCGCCACGGTCAGAGGACGGGGCAAGAGTCTGGAAAAAATCTTCAGATAGTCTGCCTCTTCCTCCAGGTTTCCGGTCCGGGACAGGAGCTGGCAGATAGTGGAAAAGTGCTGNTCGGCCAGGATTTCAGTCGGGGCCATAAGCGCTCCCTGAAAGCTATCGGCCGCGGCCATGAGCAGAGCAGCCAAAGCCACGACCGTCTTGCCGCTGCCCACGTCTCCCTGCAAAAGGCGGGACATGGCCCGCGGTTTCTCCAGGTCAGCAAGTATCTGTTCCAGGGCTTTATGCTGGGCCGGGGTCAGAGTGAAAGGCAAAGAATTCAGGAAGGTTTCAAGCACCGATGTACTGGTGTTGATGGGGCTACCCGGTTGACCTTCCTGCCAGTCCCGTTTTTTGCTCAACACGCCCAGTTGAAGAANGAAAAGCTCATCAAAAGCCAGACGGAGCCTGGCCTTGTCCTTCGANGCTTCATCCTCCGGAAAGTGGGCCTGGCTGATGGCCTGGGGCAACTCCATCAGATTGCACCGCTCTCTCAACTCCGGCGGCAGGAAGTCCTCTACCTGCCAGGCCCATTGGTCGATAACCTCTTTCATCAGTTTTCTCACCTGTCGGGGGCGTAATCCCCGGGTGAGAGAATAGAGAGGAACCAGGCGGCCGACGTGGATTAACTCCTTGTCCTCGACCAGTTCCCATTCCGGAGACTGAAAGACGTGCCTCCCCTTGAATAAACTTACCCGTCCGCTGATAACCANCCTGCTGTTGGTTCCCAATGTCCTGGCCAGATAGGGATTGTTGAACCAGACTACCCTGACGTTACCGGTGTCATCGCCGACAATGGCCTCGGTGCTGCGTCTGCCGCCCAGTCTTATCTCCTGAGCCTGCCAGACATTAGCCAGAATAGTCTCTTCGTTGCCCTCGGCAAGCTCCGAAATGGGTTTCCTCTGGCTGTAATCAAGGTGGCGGTGAGGGAAGAAATGGAGCAGGTCACGGATCGTTATCACGCCCAATGAATTAAACCTGGCAGCCAGTTTTGGGCTGATGCCCTTGATCACGGTGATGGGCGAATCAATCGTTTGACCGANCACTGTCCGGTTTGTCCTGGGTTTCGGTTTGGAGCGGTTGACTGAAGGGGCTGGTTTAGCTTTGCCCTCTTCTCTCTCTCCGGTCTCCAGTTCAGCCAAGAAGCCGACCAGGCTGTCCATCCATTCCTTGCGTTGCTCCGTGGTCAGTGAAGCGTACTTNGAATCCAGCAGATGAAGTTTACCAAAGCGCTTCAAGAGCCCGGGAGCGGTAATGGATTCGGCGGCCTGACCCGCCCAGTTGTGGAGGAATCTATCCAATCCACCGATTACGGCTGAATCGGAATAGCCCTTGTTACACTCAAGTTCGAGGATTTTACCCAGAGACTCAGTGTTCAACGACAAAGTTCTTTCTCCGCGGTCCGAACCACCACAGACGTCAAGGTCTGCAAGAAAAAACCCAACCCCGGTCTGACACCGATTATTTCTATTCCGCCTCCANGACGGTTACTGCGATAACCCCGGGACCGCCATGGACTCCCAGCACCGGGCTGACTGTCGACCTGTAAATGTTCTCTGCCGGGATATCCGGACTCAGACGTCCGGCCAGACTATCAGCTATATCTTTGGTGGTGGTGTGCTCCACGGCCAGCGCTTCAATACTGGAAAAACCAGTAACAAAACTGTACAAATAGTCCATTCCGGATGCCAGAGACCGCTTCCTGGTCAAGGGGGCTATCTCTCCATCCTTAATGGTAAGTATCTGTTTCATCGACAGCACCGAGCCAAGCAATTGCTTCGCCTTGCCGATACGCCCGCCTTTAGCCAGATAAGTTAGGGTATCAAAATAGACGATGGAATGGGAGCGGGTCATGGCTCCGCGCACCCACTCAAGCAACTCATCCAGGCTTGCCCCGGCCTGGGCTTTCCTGGCAGCGGAAATGATTATCAAGCCAAGTCCCATCGCCACCCGTTCCGAATCAATTATTTCAATACGGCACTTGCCCTCGACCATACCTTTGGCGCTCAGGGCAGATTGATAGGTGCCGCTGAGTTTACTGGAAAGGGTTACCACCAGAATTTCATCCGTTTTTTTGGCCAGTTCATCATAGGCCTCAACAAAAGCCGCCGGAGTAGGTTGGGTGGTAGTAGGCCAGACGCTACCGTTGACGAGCCGGTCGTAAAACTGGTCGGTGGTTATGGTAACCCGGTCAAGAAAGGTTTCGTGCCCAAAAACCACCGTCAACGGCACCACAGTAACTCCCAGTTTTTCGGCTAAATCGCTGGTAATATCGGACAGGCTATCGGTAATAATTCTAACAGCCATTCTAAAGCCCCCTCTTATTATTCAATGGAGACGATGTAATCATAGTAAGGCTGTCCCCCTCGGACTACCTCAACCTGAAGTTGGGAGTAGTGGTCACGAATACTGGCGCTGACATGTTCCGCTTCATCCGGCCCTGAGTCCGCTCCATAATAGATGGTAACTATCTCGATGTCCTTTAAATCCAGCTTGGCCAGTATCTTGGTAAGAATGTCGATGGTATTCTCACCGGCTGCCAGTAGCTCTCCATCCAGAAGACCGATAGTTTGTTTCTTCTTAATGCTCAGACCATTTAACTGGACGGCCCGTACAGCCCGGGTAATTTCTATTGTTTTTACCTTTGCTTTTGCTTCTCTCATAAGCTCGGNGTTTGTTTCAAAATCCGCTTCGTANTCAAAAGCCAGAAGAGCAGCTACCCCCTGGGGTATCGTCTGGGTGGGCACGACCTCGATTATCTTGTCGGTCAGTGATTGGACCTGCTCGGCAGCAAGCACTATGTTCTTGTTGTTAGGCAGAACAATAACCTTGTCGGACGACACCGCCTTTACCNCCTGGAGTAAGTCATTGGTGCTGGGATTCATCGTTTGCCCTCCGGTGACAATAGCTGTCGTGCCCAGGCTGGTAAAAACATCAGCCAGTCCATCCCCGGAGACGACGGCCACCGTAGCTACATCGACCGTCGGGGACCTCTCTTTCTGCATGGCGAGGAAGTCCTGGTNCTGCTCATCCATATTACGGACGCTCACCTGGTGTATCGTGCCCAGGGAAGTAGCATAGCGCATCACCTTACCCGGATCCATGGTATGAATATGAATCCTGGTCGTAGTCTCATCACCAACAATGATCAGCGATTCCCCTTGTTTCTGGAGCCTTGCCTTGATCTTGTCCTGGTTGAATCCCTCTCCTTTTAGCATAAACTCGGTGCAGTATCCAAAAGGCACCTCTTCGGCCGCTATCATCTGGGGTAGCTTGACCGGTTGGGGAATGCTGCTGGTTATCATCTGGGGTTTGCGGAACTGCATCTGTTCCGACTCGCCTCTGAGGTAACGCAGGGAACCCTCCAGGATAGTATACAGGCCCTGNCCTCCAGCATCCACGACCCCGGCATCCTTCAATACAGGCAGTAAAGTAGGCGTATTAGCCACCGACTCACCGGCGGCACTCACTACGGCTTCCAANACGGATATCAGGTCGTCATTACCACCCGCTACGTGTGACTGTCCGGCCGCCGATGACTCTCTGACCACCGTGAGAATCGTCCCTTCTACGGGATTACTTATTCCTTTGTAGGCCGTGGCCGAAGCTTGTTGCAAAGCCTCGNCCAGGTCAGAGCCGGTAATTGATTGTTTGTCCTGTAAACCTTGTGCAAGCCCGCGCCAGATTTGTGACAGGATTACCCCGCTGTTTCCCCTAGCCCCCATCAAAGCACCCGTAGCTACCGCCTGAGCTACCTCCGAAACGTCGGGGNCACGGGCAAGACCGNCTTCTTCAATGGCCGAGCGCATGGTAAGCAACATATTGGTCCCGGTATCACCATCAGGCACGGGGAAGACATTTAGAGCATCGATATCCGAGGAGCTCTTCTCCAGCCAGCCGGTAGCCGTGGCCANCATCTCTTTCAACTCTTGTCCGTTAATAGAATCAACTTGCTTCATCTTGCATCACCCTCGCCACTCCCCCGGGTCTGTGAAAGTATTTCGTGTCCCTGATAAAGCCACCCGACTCTGACGAATCTCGGGTTGCCAAGCACGTTTCTCTATGTTACTATGATACAAGCATCTTACCTAAATTTAATTCAGGGGTCAAGAGTAAAGAAATTGAAGTGTTATTTCTGTGGCAAAACACCCATGTTTGGTAACAACGTAAGTCACTCCAAGCGCCATACCAAGCGGATGTTCATGCCTAATATCCATCCGACGACCCTTATGGTGGATGGCAAGCCCAAGAGGCTTAAAGTCTGCACCCGGTGTTTACGCACTCATTATAAAGCTGCCAGAAAAGAAACGCCTAGCCCAAGCTAGCACTAAGTTCTGTAGCTCCTCTAACTGAAGTTGTCCCGTATCTTTTTCAGGGCTTCCCCAACCGTCTGGCTTGAGCTAAACACCGCCGCCCCGGCCACCAGTACCCTGCCACCAGCTCTTACCACCCTGGGAGCAACCTCAGCATTGATGCCACCGTCTACTTCCAACTCGGTTGCCAGTCCTCTCCGGTCAAGTTCGGCCCTCAAAGAGGCTATCTTTTCCAGCACTCCCTCGATAAAGGTCTGGCCTCCGAAACCGGGATTAACCGTCATCACCAGCACCGAGTCAAGATATGGGAGAACATCACTAAGCGCATCTGCGGGAGTCCCCGGATTGATGGAAACTCCNGCCCTGACTCCGGCTTCTTTGATGGTCTGCACCACCCGGTGAATATGAGGGCAGGTTTCAATATGAACGGTGATAATATCTGCCCCGGCGTCTGCAAATTGCTTAATGTACTGCTGGGGGGCCTCGATCATCAGGTGGACGTCCAGGGGCAGGGTGGTGTGGGGACGAATGGCGGCCACTACCGTGGGGCCGATGGTGATATTAGGCACAAAATGCCCGTCCATGACGTCTACGTGAATGTAATCGGCCCCGGCCCGGGTGACTTCGGCCACCTCTTCGCCTAGCCGGGCAAAATCAGCCGACAGGATAGANGGAGCAAGCTTAATCTGCTGTTTGGTTTCTTGAGACATTGTATCTCCTTTTTGGGCCATTCATGAACTAGTCCNAAATAATTTGACTCGGTCATTGTTCTCACTCATTTACCGATGCCGGAGAGGGCTTGATCCAGAATAGCCAACGCCTGATCGACCTCCTGGTTAGTGATGATGAGAGGGGGTATCAGGCGAATAGCGTTGGGTTTAAGCCTGTTGACCAGCAGACCGTTGTCCAGACAGTTCATCACGATATCCTGGGCAATCTCGGCATCAAACTCCACTGCTATCAGTAAGCCGCGCCCCCGCACGTCGGTAATCGACTTGTGCTTGTTTTTCAAACTCTGGAGCCCACTGCCCAGGTATTGCCCGACCTTGCGGGCATTTCCGGCAACATCATGATCAATTACATATTTCAGGGTGGCGTAAGCGGCGGCACTGGTGACAGGATTTCCGCCGAAGGTAGCGTTATGGTCTCCCAGCGTAAATGCGGCCGCCTTTTCCTTGGCCAGCAGAGCCCCGACCG
>NYYM01000060.1 GCA_002685815.1 Dehalococcoidales bacterium
AGTTCCCCCAGCGGCCCCCGCCGGCTCAGAGGCAGTATCGCCGCCTTGAAGGGAGCCAGCGAGGAGTGAAAACGCATCACCACCCGGGTATCGTTCTTGCCTTGCCCTGAACCTGCCGAAGGATCCGGCTCTTCATCGTAAGCATCGCAAAGAAAAGCCAGCACCGAGCGATCGACTCCGGCCGAAGGCTCAATAATATAGGGAGTAATATGGTCTTTGGTCTCCTCTTCAAAGTAACTCAGGTCCTTGCCGCTGGACTTGGCGTGCTGTGTCAGGTCGAAATCTCCCCGGTTGGCGATACCCTCAAGCTCGGACCAGCCCATTGGAAAGAGGTAGTTGAGGTCAACCGTCCTCCGGGAATAGTGGGACAGTTCTTCCTTAGCATGCTCCCGCTGGCGCAGGTGCTCCCGCTTGATACCCAGCTTCAGGTACCATTCAAGGCGCGCCTCAAGCCAGTACTCGAACCACTCTTCATCCGTGCCCGGCTTAACAAAATACTCCAACTCCATCTGCTCGAATTCACGACTCCGAAAGATAAAATTACCGGTGGTAATCTCGTTGCGGAAGGTTTTACCTATCTGGGCGATACCGAAGGGCAGCTTCTTTCTAGTAGTATTGAGCACGTTCTGAAAGTTGACAAAGATGCCCTGGGCCGTCTCCGGGCGCAGGTAGACCACACCGGCTTCATCCTCAACCGGCCCCATAAAGGTCTTGAACATCATATGAAACATACGGGACTTGGTCAGTTCACCTTCGCAGGAGGGACAACGGTCGCCCTCCAGCTCGTCGGCCCGCCACCTCATGTGACAGCCCTTACAGTCCACCAGAGGATCGGTAAAACTCTCCAGGTGTCCACTGGCTTCCCAGACTTTGGGGTGCATTAGAATACTGGTATCCATACCCACCACATCGTCCCGCTCCTGGATCATGGACCGCCACCAGGCCTCCTTAACGTTCCGCTTCAACTCCACCCCCAGTGGTCCGTAGTCCCAGCAACTGGAGAGTCCGCCGTAGATTTCACTGCTGGGAAAAATAAAACCCCGCCGCCGGCAGAGAGAGATAATCTTTTCCATATCAACTGTAGCTGGTATTTCTTCCGTCACCCCGTCACTCCTTGCTCACTTTCACACCTCCCCCTATTGCCCGGACAAAAGAGATGCTGAGAATGATACCTCCCGCCACCATGGTAATCAGGGTGAAGACCCACAGGGGCAGCAGATGTACCTGGTTTGAATTGTAAAGGAAAATATCCAGCATTGCAAAGCCGAGAATGATCTGGGGCAAGGCTATCATATTGCCCATAAGAGCAATAATTCTTCTCGGTTTTACCCGGGTTTCCTCCGGCTGAATGAACCGGGACGCCAGCCTGGTCATCCCCCATGTAATGGCCCCGGCCGCCAGGGCCAGCAGCATCTGAGGCAATAATGTCCACAGGACTACCACCCCCCGTCCTGCCCACTCACCCGGTGAGCCATCGGACTGGAACCGATAGGCCACTTCGTCGGGCAGCCGGGAGTAGAACACAACCGCCAGAACTAGCGCCAGCAGCAGGACAGCCAAAGGAAGAATGATATCGCTCCACTTGAAGCCGAAGCTTACCCCGGCAGTACTTTTTCCCATCATCTAGAAATTAGCAGCTTTAACTTGATATGTCAAAGACAGCGTGTTACTATGCTTGGGGAGACTAATGAACGATGACCACAGAATCGCCAGTCCTTTTAGATAGTGATTTATCCGTGCCCGTATTCATCCGCGGCAAAGTGCGCGATACCTACCAACTGGGTGACCGGCTGCTCATTATCGCCACTGACCGCGTTTCCGTCTTTGACGTAGTCCTGCCCAACGGTATTCCAGACAAGGGCAAGGTGTTGAACCAGATCTCCGCTTTCTGGTTTGAAAAGACGGGCCATATTATCCCCAACCACCTGATAGAAGTCATTTATGACACCGCCGCCCTTGATGCCTACCTGCCCCCTGATGTGCGTTTTTCCTATCCGGATTACCTCTCGGGACGGTCAATGGTCGTCAGAAAAGCGGAGCGGATTGACATCGAATGGGTGGTGCGGGGTTATATCACCGGGTCTGCTTGGGAAGAATACGCCAAGTCGGGCACCATTCAGGGAATGCCTGCGCCGGCTGGCCTACTGGAGAGCCAGGAGCTGCCCGAGCCAATGTTCACCCCCACCACCAAGGCGGAATCGGGGCACGACATGCCCATGAGCATGGACGAGGTCGAAGCAATACTCGGCCAGGCCCGCACCAGTGAGATGAAAGAGAAAAGCTTGGCCGTCTATACCCTGGCCAGCGAGTACGCCCGCGAGAAGGGCCTGATCATTGCCGATACCAAGATGGAGTTCGGGCTGGTCGATGGCCAACTCATCCTCATCGACGAGCTGCTGACCCCGGATTCGTCCCGTTTCTGGGGTATTGACACCTATCGGATAGGACAGTCCCAGCCCAGCTACGACAAGCAGCCAGTGCGTGACTGGACGGCCCGGACAGGCTGGAACAAACAACCCCCCGCCCCCGAACTGACCCCCGAGGTCATCGAAGCCACCACCCGACGCTACCGGGAAGCCTGTGAAAAGCTGACCGGCCAAGCGCCTGTCTAGCCGGAATCACCGGTTGCTACTGCTCCAGCAAACCCTTGGTGCTGGGTGATTCCCCGGCAATCCGCGGGTCGATTCTGGTGGCCCCATCCAAAGCACTGCCCAGGGCCTTGAACAAGCNCTCCGCCCGATGGTGGTCATTGGTGCCGTAGATAATCCGGGCGTGCAGTGTAAGCTTGGCCTCACTGGCAAAGGACTCCAGAAAGTGGCGGATGAGGNCGGTGGCAAAACCGGCCATATCGTTATCATTGAAGGCCAGATCCAGTACCGTGTAGGCCCGCCCGCTGAAGTCAAGAACCACCATCGCCAGAGCGTCATCCATCGGCACCGTCACGTCAGCCATACGGACGATACCCTGCTTTTCCCCCAGGGCCTGAGAGAAGGCCTTACCCAAGCAAATAGCCACGTCCTCGGCCAGGTGATGCTGGTCGTCACCGTTGACTGTCATCTTCAGGTCAAACTTGCCGTGCTGGACCACCTGGGACAGAAAGTGGTCGAACATCTTGATCCCGGTGTTTACCTGCCACTTTCCGCTGCCATCGATGTTAAGCTCCAGGTCAATATCGGTTTCCTTGGTCTTCCTCGTGATATTAGCCACTCGCTCAGACATTTCTTCTTCTCCCTCCCCTTAAGAAAGTGTTTATAAAGTAGTCTCTATCTCTCCAAATGCTTTCAGCAAAGCATCGCTGTGTTCCGGCTTGCCCACGCTGATGCGGACATAATCTCGNAGACGCGATTCTTCAAAGTAGCGCACCAGTATCCCTTTTTCTTGCAGCTTCCCCCTCAATTCTTTCGCCCCCCCCTTCTCCACCCGGCAGAGGATAAAATTAGCCTGGGAGGGAAAAGGCTTCAACCACTCGATCTTACCCAGCTCCTCACACAGTCTCTCCCTCTCTGCTACTATCGCTTTCACCGTGTCGTTCAGGTAATCAATATCTTTCAGTGATTCCTTTACGGCCACTAGGGCAGCCACGTTGACGTTATAGGGTATCTTGGTTCTCAGTAAATAATCAGCGATTCCGACCGGGAAAAGACCGTATCCGACCCTCAGACCGGCCAGCCCCGCCCACTTACTGAAGGTGCGCAGTACCATCAGGTTCTCATATTTATCCACCAAGGGGGCCACCGTCTGACGGCTGAATTCATAATAGGCTTCGTCGACTACCACCGGCAGTCCCGTATCCAGTATATCCATTATCTCCGACTGAGGCGTAATATTCCCCGTAGGAGCATTCGGATTGACCAGAAATATGATCTTTGTCCTGTCGCTTATGGCCGCTTTTACCTCAGCCGTATCAATGCCAAAATCTACGTCCCTGGGCACCTCAAGCATAGTACCCCCGCACAGGTCAGTGCTGAAACGGTAAATACCAAAGGTAGGCACACAGTTTATCACTTCGTCACCCGGATTGACAAAGAGGCGCAGAATAAGGTCTATCAGTTGATTGCTGCCGCTGCCAGCCACGATATGCCCGGCATCGACCCCGCAATATTCCCCCAGCAGTTTCCTGAATTCGGTCTGTCCGTCGTCAGGGTAGATATGATAATCCTCATAGCCTGCCAGTGCCCGACTCACCCGCGGCGAGCACCCGTAGGGATTCTCGTTAGCATCCAGCTTGATGATGTTCTCCACCGGCACCGCCACCTTCCCCTTCAAACTCTCCGGTGATGTGCGGGCAGAATAGCCACCAAAAGCTGCCAGATCAGCCCGTATAAACTTTTCTATTCCTTCTTGCTCGGGCATTTATCTCGGCTCCAGAAATGGTCAGACTGTCGTCACATCTTAGCATTGATTTATGTCAAAGGACAATAAGAGAGGCTTGGCCTGCCCAACTTTTCTTATCTGTGTTAGGCGCCGTTTCAGAGGAATAGGGAAGAGGCGTGACAACAGCAGGTTTCACCCTCTCCCGTCACGCCTCTTCTCAATAAATACTAAAAATACTTGCTAATTAGGCTCCCGGTTCCTCCTGGCGAATGCCAACGCTAAAGATACCGGTGGGAGTCTTGGCTTCAAACTCAGTCACTATTTCCAGCGTATTGGCATCATAAACTATCACCTTATCCTCATTCCAGGCGCTAACGTAAACATATTTGGCATCTTTGGTGAATTCAGGGTGGATCGAGCGTTTCCCTGGTTGGAGGGTCTCCACTATCTCAAGAGTATCCCGGTCAAAAACGACGATATCGTCCCACCATTCACCAAAAGCAACATCAACCCACACATAGCGGCTATCGGGATTCGCGCGGATGAATAACCCCGGACCTCTGGTGGGCAGGCTCTTTTTTGTGGACATATGTTGTGTGGTGACATATCTTTTCAAAGATGAAAGGAGCCAACACAGAGAAAATGATTTTTCTTGAAACTTTGTTTTAGTTAAAATACGGCCTAAATCATGATAAACTGGTTATGAACCCCGACAGTCAAAGCATTTACGAGTGTTATAGAAAACACAGAGCTTGCATAGCGGGAGGATAACTTTGACAGCAGATGGAACCCCTACAAAGGTTTTAATGGAGGAGCATCACAAAAAGGGGTGTGTATTTTGAAGAAAAGACACCAAGCTTCGTGGTGTGTTTGCCTTTGGGCAAATAATACTTTCCGATTCGAAAATCCCGGAGAACAGCAAACACCTCAAAGGAGTTGGTAATTGTAAAAGGCTTATTCCAACCTTTTCTGCACCGCTTTGGCGTGGGCATCAAGGCCCTCGGCCTCAGCCAGTGTCCGGGCAGCCGGTCCCAATTTTTTCAAAGTGACCTCATCCAGACTTATCAGGCTGGTCAGCTTAATAAAATCGGTTACGTTGAGGGGTGAACCAAAGCGGGCCGTCCCCCCGGTAGGCAGGACGTGGCTCGGCCCGGCCACATAATCACCCGGCACCACCGTCGCTTCTTCTCCAATAACGATACACCCAGCATTGTAGATCCCGTCCAGGTAAGAGTCCGCCCCCTTCACCATCAGGCAGAGGTGCTCCGGAGCATAAAGATTGGACAGCTCTATCGCCTCATCCATATCGCTCACCACGGCCACCACCCCCCTCTCCTCCAGAGACTGCCGGGCCAGGTCGGGCCGGGGCAGGTCCGTAAGTTGCCGTTCAGTTTCAGCTACAATCGCAGCCGCCATCTCTTTTGAGAAGGTCACCAGCACTGCCAAACCCAGCGAATGTTCCGCCTGGGCCAGCAGGTCGGCGGCGCAATAGGCCGGATTGGCTGTCTGGTCAGCGATAATCAGTACTTCCGAAGGGCCGAAGAGCCCATCGATGCCGACTACTCCGTAGAGCAGTTTCTTGGCCAGTGTTACAAAAATATTGCCCGGGCCGCAGATCTTGTCCACAGCCGGAATTATCTCGGTACCGAAGGCCAAGGCCGCAATCGCCTGGGCTCCCCCGACTGAGAAAATCCGGTCGACTCCTGCAATATCAGCCGCCACCAGGATTAACGGTGAGACTCCCCCCTGTTTCCTTGGAGGCGTAACCAGGATAACTTCCTTTACTCCGGCCACCCGGGCCGGAATAACCGTCATCAGCAGCGATGAAGGCAGGGGGGNGGTGCAANNCNNGNGTGTGGACGCCGATCCGGTTCAGGGGACGCACCAGCCAGCCCATCCCGTCATTTATATTCTCTTTGAGCAGACTCTCCTTCTGGGCAGCATGGTATGCGGAAATGCGTCCGGCCGCCAGCTTCAAGGCCGCCACCAGTCCGGCATCAACCTCGTCATAGGCAACCCTCACCTGAGCTTCAGTCACCTCAAGGGAAGTAAGCTTCACCCCATCGAACTTCAAAGTATAATCAATGAGAGCCGCATCACCTCGTCTCCTCACATCCTCCAACCACTCCCTGATTTCCGTCTCGCGGTCGTCAGTCCCGAATGTTTCCAATGACGGACCTTGCCTGGACAGGGCTTTCTTTGACTGCTCAAAACCTTCAATAATTTTCAATTCATTTATCCCCTGATACCACTTGATTTATTAACCGCATTCCCCGCAAAACACGCCTATTCCACTGCGGTCTTAAGGATCTCGATAATAGTCTTTATTCTCTCCCCTTTGGCAGAGCTGACGAGGCTTTCCTTGTTCCCCACCAGACAGCCGGTGGATATAAAGAGAGTATCGATAATCTTCAAATTATGACGGGCGATAGTCCGTCCCGTTTCGGTATTTTCAATCAGCAGGTCGGCGTCCTCGGGCAAAAAGGCCTCGGTAGCGCCCCAGGTGGGTATCACCCGGTACAGTCCCAGGTGATTATCTCTGGCCCATTTATCGGCGATGTGTATGTACTCTGAGGCCACCCTCAGGGGCACCGGACCCCCGGCGTAAAGCTGGTTCAGACCCTGGATATCTTCCGTCTCTAAATCATTGCTGACCACCGCCACTATTCTCACCCGGGCAAAATTAAGGTCGAGAAGCTCGGTTACCGGACTGGACGGGAATTCGTACAGGTGCTCCAGCAACCAGTCCTTACCGGTAACCGCCAGGTCAAAACTACCCGTCGCCACCTGAGCCGGCATATCCTGGGGCCTGATTACCTTTATAGCAACTCCGTCCAGGCTGCTGGAGGGACGTCGGTTGCCCGTTGACGAAGGATAATCGTCAAAGGAAATACCGGCCCTGGTCAGTAACTCGACGGCGTGTTTCTGCTGGTGCCCGTCGGGTAAAGCCAGCCATATCGTCTCCTCGTCAATTCCCTGAACCGAATGTGGACGGCCCGACTGCTCCGGCTTTCTTTCCGTCATCTGCGATGGCTGTCTTTCGAGAGAGGACAACTCNTTGTCTATCGAGGCCAATATCTCACTGAGGTCCTCTCTTTCCCAGCTACTCTTATTAACGATGAGGCAGGCGTCAAAATCAAGGACATCCTTCACCGCCACCAGGTTAGTATTGAAAACCTCCTCGCCTGGCCGGCCGGCTACTAGGGCCAGTTCAGCGCTTTCCGGCGGGTAGACCTCGGCTCCCCCCCACAGGGAAAAGATACTNAACCGCCGCAGCCTGCTTTCCAGGGCGAAGGACTCGGCCAGGTTGGGATACTCACTGACCAGGCGTACCACATTCCGGCTGGTCCCTATCTGCTCTATCTCCGACGCGCCTTCGGAAAGACTGGCCACCACGTACAGGGCGCCCTGGCCGTAGCCGAGGTCTCTCAGCTTAACCAGAGCCGAACTGGGGTATTTAACCAGCAGCTCTTTTACCCAGTCAGACCCGCAAATCCCCAAATCATAGTTGCCCACCGCCACTTGAACCGGGACATCCCTCTCGTTGAAAATCTTGGCCATCAGATTGGGGAACCTCTTTGATTCAAGGCGGTAAGAACGGGCTCCCTCAGTGTACCCGCCCAACCCCCAGTCCGCCTTCTTCAGCAAGTCGGCGGTTTCAGTCAAAAGGCGGCCTTTAGGCAGGGCTATCTTGAGAGTTCTTGTTTCACTGACTGTCATTTGTCTTTTGACCCCAAGTTCCTTAATTCCCGTCCGCCTTTTTGAGAGGAAGGCGACACCATTATTCAGAAAGCGCTCTTACCCCAATAATTTCAATACTTCATCTGCAGTCTGCGCTTCGTGCTTCTGCTGGCTGGCCTGGTCGGTAAGCGTAAAAAGGGGTGATCCCCCGTTAACTTCAATCAGCCAGCCTGAATCAGGGGGATCCTGACCGCCAAGGTACACTTCAGCCGCGTACCCGGCCCGGTGAAGGTGATTGGCCAGGTTGAAGGTCTCTTTCAGGGTACCTTCCCCAGACTCGTTCCTAATTAGGATCTTCCGTGCCTGGAGTCCGTCCCTCTCTTTAGGTTGGACAAGGTCCATCAGGTGATCGAGATAGAGGGCAAAACCTGAGGCTGGAATATCCCGGCCCCCCATCAGGGGGATGAGGGCATCATATCTGCCACCCCCACCAACAGGTTCCCCATCAACCAGTAGCTGGAACATCACCCCGGTATAGTATTCAAAACCCCTTCCGGAAGCTATGTCAATCTGGTAATTAACTCCCATCGCTTCCAGAAGGTCGACAATTTCGATGAAGTTATCAAGTGAGGGCTCTAGTTCCGGAAAATCCTGGTTAAACAAAGCCCTCAGGTTTTTCAGAAAGCCGGATGACCTCCCCTTCAGGTCCAGCAGAGGGGTCAGAGTCCGGCCCAGTTCCGGCTTCTCTGATTTTACCTTGGCCAGCGCTTCGTCATCACCATCCAGAATCTGGTCGAATATCATGGCCTGTTCTCCGGAGCTCAGACCAAACTTGACCAGCAACGCCCGGATCAAGCCTGCGTGAGAAAGCCTCACCTGGACACGCTCAAGCCCCAGTTGCTTTAACACCTCTAGAGACAGCAGCACCAGCTCTACATCGGCGGTGTTTGAGCCGGCCCCGATGAGCTCCACTCCACACTGCCATTTTTCCCTGGTCTCTTTTCCCGTCTCCTCAAAGATGAATACGTTGGTCACGTAAAAGAGCTTGGCCAACTCCCCACCTTCCATCGCGTCAACGTACAGCCGGGCGATGGGTATGGTGCCGTCAGGTCTCAACACCACCCTCTCCCCACTCCACCCGTCCCAGTCGAGAAAGGAGTACACCTTGCCCAGACGATTCGGGGTAAGCGTCCCCGTTGAGGTGAACAGGTGCAGGTATTCGAGGGTCGGCGTCCTCACCTCTTCATAGCCCCACTTGAGACAGCCGTCTCGAAAGACCCCCTCGATCATACGGAACCTTCTCATCTGCTCAGGAGACAGGTCCTGAGTCCCCTTGCACCTCTGTACTCTCATAAAAACGCCCTCAATAGTCTCAATTCTACACTACCTCACCAGGCGGTTCAACATCCGCATTTGCAATAGGCTAATATTCACTATACAATTTAATCAATTATGGTATACTATACTACTGTGTTCAAAACCCTGCGTATCCTGTCCTTGTTGGTAGTAATAATTACCGCCTCGCTATCTGTAACCGCTCGGGCAGCCACTCCCACCATTGATGTACTCCAGGCCAAGGGAGTCATTAACCCCGTGGTGGCTGATTATATTGAGCGGGGAATTGAGCAGGCCGAAGAAACCAACGCCATCGCCGTTATCATCCAGATGGACACCCCCGGCGGTCTGGACATCTCCATGCGTGACATCGTCCAGGACATCGTCAATTCCCGCGTTCCGGTGGTAGTATTTGTCTCCCCTTCCGGGGGCCGGGCCGCATCAGCCGGAGTGTTCATCACCGTGGCCGCCCACGTGGCTGTCATGGCTCCGAATACCGCCATCGGAGCTGCCCACCCGGTCAATCTGGGCGAGGGGGGCGAACAGCAGGTCTCGGAAGATATGGCCGAAAAGATTGTCAACGATGCTGCCGCCTATATTAGAAGCATCGCTGAGGCCCACGGACGCAATATGGAATGGGCCGAAGAAGCGGTAAGAGAAAGCGTTTCCGCCACCGAGCGGGAGGCCCTGGAGCTTAACGTCATTGACATGATCGTTCCCGACCTTAATACCCTCATCTCCCAGCTTGATGGCAGAGAGATAACCATGCTGGGCGGGGGAATGGTGACCCTGCAAACAGAAGGGGCTACCATTAACCATGTCGTGATGAATACGGTTGAAGATTTTCTCTACGCCATTAGTGACCCCAATATCGCCTTCTTACTCTTGAGTCTGGCGTCTCTCGGAATTATGGTTGAGCTTTCTAACCCGGGACTGATATTCCCCGGCGTGATCGGTGCCATCAGTCTGCTGATGGCTTTCTTCTCACTGGGAATGTTGCCGATTAACTATGCCGGAATCTTGCTCATCCTTCTTGCCTTCGGTTTCTTCGTTGCGGAAGTATTCACCGCCAGCTTCGGCCTTTTTACCGCCGGAGGCATAGCCGCCCTGGTTCTTGGCTCAATGATCATGTTCCGGGGAGGCCCCCTGTTCCAGGTGAATCCCTGGCTGGTAGGCTCAACGGCCGTTGTTATCGCCGTAGTTTTCGTCTTTGTTATCAGCCGGGTAATCGGAGCCCTCCACCGCCAGCCGACCACCGGCTGGGAAGACCTGATAGGCAAACCGGCCCTGGTTAAGGCCGCCCTGACCCCGGAGGGCATGGTCTTGTTCAAGGGTGAACGCTGG
>NYYM01000061.1 GCA_002685815.1 Dehalococcoidales bacterium
CCAGGTCATAATTCAGATTGGTCATCAGCCTGAGTTGGTCGATTAGTCTAAGTTTTATGGAGTCGGCATCTTCCTCCCGTCCGGGAATCAACTCCACTTTGAGGGCAATATTGTCGATATCACCCGTCTTGGTGACAACTACCTCGAACTCATCACCAAGACCGGGAATACTTCTGACCACTTCCTCGATGGCTGTTGGCGAGAGCAAGACTCCTTTTACCTTGGTGATGTCATCCGTCCGTCCCTGAACCCCTCCTTTCAAGAGAGAGAAGGTACGCCCACAGGGGCACGGTTCCGGGTTCCACTCGATCAGGTCCTTTGAGTCGAAGCGGATACAGGGCTGGGCCCTACGGTTGAGATTGGTGATGACCATCTTACCCCTTTCCCCGGGTGCAGTAATCAGTTGGCCGGTTTCAACGTCCTCGATCTGCACCAGAAACATGGCATCGTTAATATGGAGCCCGGACTGGTGTTCACATTCGTAGCCCCAGGCACCGATTTCGGTGGCTCCGCAGTGGTCAAAAACTTTGGCTCCCCAAGCCTCTTCCATCCTTTTGCGGGTCGCCGGAATACTGCCACCCGGCTCTCCGGCCACTGTTATCCGTTTTACATAAAGGTCTCTGGGGTCAAGGCCCAGTTTGTTTACGGCCGTATCGGCCATTCCCAGGACATAGGTGGGGGTTGCCATGAAAGCAGTGCACCTCACTTCTTGCATCTTGAGTATCCGGGCTTCGGTATTGAGCACGCCCCCGGGGACCATCTCACAGCCCAATTTTTCAGCTCCGTAGTGGGCCGACCAGAAGGCAACAAAAATATTATAGCCAAAAGGCAGGAAAACACGGTCGGAAGAGCGGTAGCCTTCCGCATAAAGGATGTAAGCCCACTGTTCGCCGAACAGCTCCCAGTCCGTCCATGAATCCGCCTGATATACCGGCTGACCGGTGGTGCCGCTTGTCTGGTGATATTCAGTGACCTGTTCTAGGGGTACGGCCAGCATTTCTCCATATGGGTAAGGGTCTTTGCCTTGAATGGCCCTCATCATGGACTTTTCCACTTTCGGTACCCTGGCTATATCTTCGATGGTTTTTATATTGGCGGGTTCAATTCCGGCATCAGCGTACAATTGGTGATAGAACGGGGAGTTGGCGTATGTCCAACTGAATATTTCCTTAAATTTCCTTAACTGGAGTTCCTCTAACTGTTCGCGAGGCAGCGTCTCAATTATCGGGTTCCAGAAGTCAGCGTCCTTCATAGCTCCTCCGATCTGATTTTCCCGTGGTAGTGGGAATCTTACTTGTGATATTGTACCATTTCACCGGTAGATGTTAGCGGTATTATAGCAGAGTGGCGGAGCCGTGCCGATGACGCTACCTGTTCCAATAATNCCGGCACTCCTAACAAGTTTAGCTTTCACTCTTACCCCATTTTCAAAGCAACTTCGTTCAGTATTAATTCTACACTNATATTCTTATATATTCCTGTAATCCCAATTACAAGTTAGTANAAACAGCTATATCTGCTTGCGCTTCCACCGTCCCAGCTTGAAATAGACGGCGAAGATGATTGCCCTGATGACCACGCCAGCCACCAACGCCCAGCGCACTCCATACACCCCCAGATCGCTAGAACGGGTCAGCACGTAGGCCAACGGTACCTGCAACGCCCCACATGCTTATCAGAGTGGTCAACATCGGTATCATGGTATCACCAACTCCGTTGAGGCAGTTCATCAATACCCTGACAATTCCAAACATCATGAAACTTACTATTTCTATCCTCAAGAAAGCGGCCCCGATTTCCACCAGGCCGGGTTCCGGGTTGAAAAGGCGAATGACATACTCAGCCCAGAACCAGATAGCTGTCGAAGCTACNACCATGATGACGGTGAACAAGCCTGCTGCCACCCACCCTGTTCTTTCCGCCCGCTCCGGCTGCCCCGCGCCAAGATTTTGACCGGCCAGTACTCCGGAAGCCCGCCCCATGCCCATGGCCGGCATCCTCATGAAATTACCCACCCTGTTCATCAAAGAATGTGCGGCCACGGCANAGGTGCCAAATNGAACGACAAACCACATCACCATGACGTTGCCGAAGCTTCTTTCCATTCCGGTTATTGAAGCGGGAATGCCAATCCTCAGAATTCGCCATAACATATTGAGATCGAGGTAAAAACCTTTCATCGTCGGACGCAGCCGGGAGCGTCCACTGAAAAGGACCCATAAACCGAAGAGAACGGCTATGCTGGTGTCAGCGATATTAGCCAGGGCTGCGCCACTGACCCCGAGGTTCGGGAATATCCCCCAACCGAAGATAAGCAGGGGGGACAGGGCCATATGAACAAGTCTGGTGCCGATGGTTATCCTCATCGGAGTTACNGCATCTCCGGAAGCCTCCATGATGCTCTGGGAAAGCATCCAGAAAGACATGAAGATCATGCCTACAAACTGTATACGTATGTATACCGCCCCTTCCCTGATNACATCTTCTTCTAGGCCCATCAAGCCCAATATCGACTCAGCCATGAAAATACCAATCACGGCCATGAGAAGAGAGAAAGCGATACTGATGACGAGGGCCTGCTGGGCTACGTGGTTGGCCCCTCGCTCATCACCTGCGCCGATGAGGCGGGCGATNATGGCTCGGGTACCGGTGGTCAGCCCCATCCTNGCCGAATTCATCATCTGGACCAGCATGGTGGCAACCCCTACTCCGGCCAAAGGAGCCGGTCCCAGCTTGCCTATCCACATCAGGTCAATGGTGGGGCCCATCATTCTGATAGTTGTGCTTATGGTCATCGGCCAAGCGAGGGTCCAGAGGTTGCCAATAATACTCCCCTGCGCCCAGTCCCGTTCGCCCCTGCCCCCCCTACCCCTTCTGCCGNCCCTCCGACCACCTTCCGCAAAATCCCNAATGTCTTCCAAAACGGATAATCAATCCTTTCCGCTGACGAGTTGACCAGTTTGGCCAGTCCGTCTGATAAATCAATCCGGCAACAATACGGTGCAGATAGGCGGCCGATAATTAACAACAAGATAGTCGTGATGACCGGGAATATCGGCCAGGCAACTTATCTTTCTTATCTNCAGAACGTCTGGTTTCAGAGATAAAGTATAGGCTTGAGGAAAAAGCTTGTCAATGCGGGATTGGAGAACCAGAGGGCACTTGCTAGGCGCGTTCCAGAGTTTCTCAGCCTCAAAAAGTTGACTTCCGGCGAAGAATCTGTTATATTGNATAATTAGAGAGTTGAAAAAAAGGCAGCTCTCTTTTTTGTTTTCCAATCCACTTTCCGGATGTCAACCGGAAAGTTCTCTTTTGGGTTTTGAAGAATATAANGCGGCTCTCTGGGCTGAAAGGAATCTTGGATGCGTATTTTGGCAGTGGATATAGGTACCGGGACTCAGGATGTTTTGCTTTTCGACAGTTCACAACTGGTTGAGAACTGTGTTCAGATGATCATGCCTTCACCGACGAGGATTATCGCCGGGCGCATAAATCAGGCGACCGCCAAAGGCCGATCTGTCTTCTTAAGCGGGGTGACGATGGGTGGGGGACCGAACAACGGAGCGCTGGCGCGGCACTTAGCGACTGGCCTGGCGGCTTACGCTACAGAGGCGGCGGCCCTTACTTTCAACGACAATCTGGAGGCGGTCAGAGCAATGGGAGTGACCATCCTGGCCGGAGACGAGAAGCCCCCTTTAGGCGAGTTTGAGTTTATTGAGCTCAAAGACCTGGATNTGGTGGCGATCAGGCAGGCTTTTCAAGCATTTGGGGTTGAGGGGGAGTTCGACGCGGTGGCGGTGGCTGTTTTGGATCACGGCTTCTCCCCGGATATGTCTAACCGTCTCTTTCGTTTTGACCACCTGCGCAGGGTAGTGTCCAAAACAGGGGCTCTGGTGGACTTCTGCTATTTAGCGGGGGAGGTGCCTGATTATCTCACCCGGGCCAAAGCGCTGGCCGGGAGTGTCGGAGATGGAACGCCTCTACTTTTTACCGATACCGGAGTTGCCGCTGTGCTGGGTTCACTACAGGACAGGGAAGTGTTGAAGCACAAAAACCTCGTACTCGTAAATCTGGGNAACTCTCACACTATCGCCTTCCACTTGGTNGATAGNGTGATTAAGGGGCTGTTCGAACATCACACCCCGTCGCTGAATGCTACGGTGCTGGACTCACTCGTAACCCAACTGGCCCGGGGGGCGCTGAGCAATGAGGAAATATATGAGAACGGCGGTCACGGGGCATTGATTATCGAGGATGAAAAAGAGAACCCGTTCTTGGCCGTTACCGGGCCCCGTCAGGATGTAGTTAGCGGCTCATCTTTGGATTTACACAAGGCGGTGCCTTATGGCGATATTATGCTGACCGGTTGCTACGGTCTGGTGAAAGCCTGCGCGATGCGCATGGAGAACTGGCGCGAGGAAATTGAACGAACGCTGGCCTTAACTTCGTAGTTAATTAATGTCGCAGCCTGAACAAAACAGCCCAAGTTCAAACAGGGCACGTTCGTATGTTTATCCCCACCGACTGCACTTGTACCCCGGCACAACAGTCTCCTGTAAGTAGCCGGCACTCATCATTATACCTGTCGGCCAGGTGGGAAGATTGATGGTTTACCTCCGACAACGCCGCTGTGTTTTCCATGATTCCTTAATGAAACCACCGACTTTCGCTGTTCTGTCCGCCAAAAACTTGACAAGTTTGTAACAATATATTATAATTTTCATTAATATAATATATTTTATAGTAATATATATTAATACAGTATAGTATATAATAGTATGCATTAAAATATAACAAGGAAGAAGATTGACCTTCATAACTGTTAGGCAGGCATCGGAACTACTGAGAGTCCATCCGAACACAATACGAAATTGGATTAAGGCAGGTATTTTGAAGCATTACCAAGTAGGGAGAGGTTACAAAGTTCTGGTTAAGACTGAGGACATTGACGAAGTTTTCACTAAGAGCAGTTTATCAGAGCAGAAGGAGGAATAAGCTATTGAATTGCCGATCTACTTGAAAATACTCCTAACAGAGGTGTACTCATGTACAACAGAGCATATTTGAGATTAAAAGGTTGTCCCAAGTGCGGAGGCGATATTCTGGTGGATAGAGCTCTGGAGGATTCCGATGTATGCATCCAGTGTGGCTTCCGTAACTACCCGAAAGAAGCACCGTATATACCTGTAAGACATCGATTAAAGAAAACGGTAGTGGAAGTGAAGGTCAAAACCAATCGAGAAGTTAAAGCCTAGGGAGTCTGATGCCATAGCAGAATCAGACGACCTTTTGCTTCCACCTGCCCAGCCGGAAATACATGGCAAATGCGATTGCCCCGGCTATCCAGCCGGCTGCTATTGCCCAGCGTACTCCATAAACACCGAGGTTGGTGAACTTGGGCAGGAAGAATGCCAGGGGTATTTGTACCAGCCAGAAATTAAGTAATGTAACCAGCATCGGGGGCAAAGTGTCTCCGGCCCCGGAGATAGAGTTCTGCATCACGAAATAAAAGCCCATGAAGAGGTATCCGACAGCGGCTATTCTCATGAATGCACTGGCAAGCTCTACCACAGCCGGTTCCGAGTTAAAAACGCGGATTATGCTTTCCGCCCATAACAGAATCGAAATCGAAATGACGATCGAAAAACCCTGAGCCAGGCCCACAGCCATCCACCCGCTTTTCTCGGCTCTTTCCGGTTGCCTCGCCCCCAGGTTCTGACCTACGAGCACTCCGGAGGCATTGCCCAATCCCATACAAGGCATCCGCAGCACCGCTTCCGTTCTCTGAATAATAGTATGGCTGGCCACCGCCAGCGTGCCAAACGGTGATATGAACCACATCAAGGCCAGGTCACCGAAGCTCCTTTCCATCGCCATGATGGAGGCTGGAATACCGATTTTCACGATCCGCCATATCATGACAGGATCAAGGCTGAATTTCTTGAGAGACAATTGCAGTCGGGATCGAGCGCTGAAGAGAATCCACAAACCGGCGGCTCCTCCTAGGCCCTGAGCGATCACGTTGGCCGTAGCGGCTCCGCTGACACCCATGTGGGGGAAGACCCAGAGGCCGAAAACCAGGAACGGCGAAAGGAGAGCATGTAGAAGCCTGAAACCTACCGTTATCCGCATTGGGGTTACCGTGTCGCCGGAAGCCTGCATAATACCCTCGGCCATCATGCGGAAGGACATGGTAACCGACCCGATGAACATGATTCGCATGTAGGCTGCCCCTTCGCTGACGACGTCCGGCTCTACTCCAAAAAGCAGCATTATCGGTTCGGCGAAGAAGGCACCTATAGAGGCCATGATAATGACATAGGTGCCACTGATAACGAAGGCCTGCTGGGCTACGTGGTTACTGCCAGAGGCGTCTCCGGCTCCCACAAAGCGGGCGATTATGGCCCGGGTGCCCATCGTCAGTCCCATCCGGGCCGAGGTTATCGTCATGACCGCCATACCGGCGATACCGACCCCGGCTATGGAGGCCGCTCCCAGCCTGCCCACCCACACCATATCAATGACTGGCCCCAATATGTTGAAGGAACTGCTAAGAACGATGGGCCATGACAGAGATAAGAGGTTGTGAAAGATATTGCCTTTTGTCCAGTCCCGGTCGAACCTTCCCCCACGAGAGCCGTTGTCCTCTTGTTGCATACTAAACGGTTATTCCTTTCCAGGCAGGTTCAAGACAAACCGAACTACCAATCGGAGCTGACAACGCGAAACTTGCAGGAAATGCACAATTGAGCGGGTGACTGATACGAGGGATAATTATACCAGCCTTGAAGCCGGCTAATCAACTTTCGCGGTGGTGTCCCGTCAGTTCGAGAGACAGCCACTGCCGGTCTGATTGACGCAGTCCGATAGCAGCCAATATACTGCATTGGGCCCCCAACACGTTTAGATAGGAAGATTTTTAATGCTGGAAAAACCCCGCTCCACCTACAGGCGGTGGCTACTAGCTTTGTCTGCTACCAGTGGCACATTTGTCATGGCCGTGCCATTCTCCAGTATGCCGGTGCTATTCAAGGAAATCTCGGATGATTTGGGTTTGAGCCTGGTGCAGATTGGGACCGTCTGGGGCATGGCCAGTCTGGCCGGTGTCTTCGTCAGCCTGATTGCCGGGGTTCTGGGCGACCGCTTTGGGACCAAACGCACGGTGAGCACGGCCTGTTTGTTAATCGGAATTACGGGGGCCATGAGAGGTTTGGCTGATTCTTTTCTCAGTCTGGTGCTCATCATGTTCGTTTTCGGTGTCGTCAGGGCGATATTGCCTATCAACCTTACCAGGAATCTGGGCCTATGGTTCAAAGGCAAGAATCTGGGATTGGCAAACGGAGTGATGGGTATGGGAATCGGTACCGGACTTATGTTGGGCCCGTTGATCAGCGCCTCGGTACTATCGCCGCTACTAGGGGGTTGGAGAGACGTACTTTTCCTTTACGGAATTATCCCTGTCATATTAAGCGTTCTCTGGGCTCTATATGGGAGAGAACCAAATCGGGTCGATACGCTTGACGAGCACTCCGAGGAGTCGTCAATTCGGCAGAAACTGGCCACGGTAGTTCGTATCAAGGCTCTCTGGCTCATCGGCTTCACCCTGGTTTTTCGCATGGGCGGAATCATCGGTATGACCGGTTACCTGCCATTATATCTGAGGGGGAAGGGATGGGTACCGGCCCGTGCAGACGGCACTCTGGCGGCCTTCTACGCGGTTAGTACGTTGTTTGTGATTCCGTTGTCTTCACTGTCGGATAAGATTGGTTCGAGGAAAGCAATCCTCATTCCGGCGACGCTGGTGACTCTCATATGCCTGAGTCTTTTGCCGATTGCGGACGGCATCGCCGTCTGGGTCCTGCTGGTGGTGGCCGGAATATTCATGGATGGGTTCATGGCAGTGATGGTGACTTTATTGATGGAAACCAGGAACGTCAAACCAGCCTATTCAGGGGTGGC
>NYYM01000062.1 GCA_002685815.1 Dehalococcoidales bacterium
AAGATGGTAAAAGACCACCGAACTGATTATCAAATTAGTGATACTGATGCAGTACTGGATGGAGACTTGGATGGGATAATAACCGCCTATCTCAGGTCGGCTCAAGGTAAGGAATAATGCTAAAAAAAATCGGAATCTTTAGCTCCGGTTGCCTGGCAACATCAAGTATCTTCTTAATGTTGATTATTGCGTCAGTCATGTCTGTCCCCATAGGAGATTCAGCGTCAGTCCATGCCTTTGCCATATCTATAACCAGAACTGCCGGTCGTTCGCCATAGCCTACACGCCCTGGCATTGGTAGATGTTTCTTTTTTGCTATCTCCTGATAATCTAGCGGTAGATGGTCTTCAACCCAGCTTTTCTTTCGCTCGCTTTCGGTCACGTGATCCTCCATATTAATACGTAATGCCCATAAAACACAGTGCGTTCTCTGAAATTCTCCCGGAAACAGTATGCACATCTTAACACAGTGCAGATACGTTTTTGAATAGTCAATCGCTAGCAGATAAGGACATAGCCGAGTGCTGAGTTGGCTTGATAAAGCAAATTATGAAACTTAAGGTATTCTTATGTTACAATTGTGGTCTGAGAACGGGGGGATGTGACGGAACATCAGGAGGCTAGTATGAAAATACTGATTATTAATCCGAATACTTCCCTGGAAATGACTCAAACCATCGATAATACGGCTAAGAAATATGCCTTCCCGGGGACGGAAATAACTACCCTAAATCCGCCGGACGGTCCGGATTATATTAGCGGCGCCTATGATTCTGCAATACAAACACCAAAAGTTATAGACATACTTCAAAGGAACAAGGATAGCTTCGATTCTTTCATACTGGCTTGCGGTCATGACCCAGGCCTCGACGCCTGTCGGATGGTGGTAAAAAAGATCATTGGGATAGGGGAGGCGGCGATTATGACTGCCTGTAGCATAACCAGACAGTTCTCCATCCTGAGTACCACGCCGGAATCGGCCGCAGCGGTACCGGACAGGCTGCGTTCGCTTGGTATTGATTCAAGCAGGTTTGCCTCGGCTCGAGCTGTTGGCACCAGCGACGAAATTGTAAAAAAGAGACACGAGATGTTTGACGTGTACTGTCAGGTAGGGAGGCAGTGTATTGAGGAAGATGGTGCCGGTGCTCTCATTTTCAGTTGTGCCGGAATGAGTGATATTAAAGAACGTCTTGAGCAGCATCTGAAAGTGCCGGTAATTGCCGGTGTTATCAGTGCACTGAAAATTGCTGAGCAGTTTTCCGAGGTACCTCGTTCCTGAACGGAAAGAGGATTATTTCAAGCCGTCAGAAATAACCACCAGCTAGCTACTAAGTAAGTGTAAGAGATTGCTTTGATTATTGCTATAAACTACTGAAATGTAACAGCGACTAATGAGAAAGAGGACGGGAACATCGTGGAAGATCTGGTTATAAAGAATGGTCTGGTCGTTACCCCTCAAGGCATTGTGAGGGGCAGCCTGGCAGTGAGAAACGAAAAGATACTGCTCGTAGGCGATGATGATTCCATGCCGAAAGCAAACCTTGAGGTGGATGCTGAAGAGAATTACGTTCTACCGGGGCTGGTTGACCCCCACGTCCATTTCGGTCGAGCAACGGAAGAGGATTTCACAACCTATTTGAGGACCGAATCTACAAGTGCCGCCGCATCTGGCGTGACCACATTTATGGGCTTTGTACGCTTTGGCGAGATACTGGAACGCCGCCTCTCCGTCTACCGGAAAGGTAAGGGTGTAGGAAACCAGAACTCCTTTATTGATTTTAAATTCCATGCCTATTTATTCACAGAGGAGCATATTGAGGAGATTCCACAGTTAATTGAAGAAGGTATTACCTCTGCCAAGTTTATGCTGAACTACACAGAGGAAAGTGCCAGGAGAGTAGGCTACCGGGCGGTAGACATGGGCTTTGTCTATAAAGCCATGGAGACCCTGGCTGGTTACGGCCCGCCGGCCCTTGCCCAGGTACATTGTGAGCAGCCCGACATAATCACCCTGCTTTCCGACCGACTTCAAGCCCAGGGCAGGAATGATTTTCTTGCCTGGGCAGAATCAAGACCGGCCGTCTGTGAAACGATACATGCCTTTAGTCTTGGCCTTATTAGTATGGAGACAGGATGCCCTGTCTATATTGTTCATGTTAGTAATAAGGAGACTGTTGACGTAATCAGATACCTGAGGCAAAGGGGTGTGAAAATCTATGCGGAGACCTGCCCTCACTATCTGACGTTGACTAAGAGTACGCCGATGGGACTGTTAGCCAGGATGTCTCCACCACTGAGGAGTGAATCAGACATTGAGTACCTCTGGCAGGCTGTAGCTGATGGTACTTTTGACACCATTGGCTCTGACCATGTACCGCTAATGAGGCAACAAAAGGAAGAGGACGGTGTATGGAAGGGGATACCGGGTGTGGGAGGCATAGGAGCTGTGCTGCCGTTAATTATGACCGAAGGTGTCAACAAAGGAAGAATAACAATTGAACGGATGGTTAAGCTTACCTCGGAGAACCCTGCTAAAATCTGGGGTATTTATCCCAAGAAGGGGGCATTAAGCCCTGGCTCCGATGCTGATGTCGTAATCGTAGACCCTGACCGGGAATGGGTATTGTCGGCTGACAATCTGAAATCCCGCTCCGATTATTCAATATATGAGGGGAGAACAGTGAAGGGGAAGGCAATTAAGACTTTCGTTCGAGGAAAGCTGGTGGCTGAGGATGGTACACTGGTAATTGAAACCCCGATAGGTGAGTATGTAATGCCTCTCCGGTAATAGCAGAGCGTATCGCTCGGAAAAAGGTCTCGGGGTGGGCGAACCTGGAAATTGAAATAACTGCTTTGTGGTAATTGATTTGCATTAACTGCGGCTAGCTGCACATATGTAAACCAGGAGTACGGATAAGAAAAATGGCTTCTATCTATAAAAAAGCGGGGTCTCTGGACGAGGCGTTGGAACTGAAAGTCAGGTACGGGGCAAGCGGTGTATTCATTTCTGGCGGGACGGACCTCTTGGTTGATATAAGGAACGATTCCCTGAAATCAGAACCAGGGGCCATTATCGATATATCCGACTTGGATGAGATCAATTATATAAGACAGGAGGATAGCCAGATTAGCATCGGTGCCGTGACTACGATTTCGGATATTCAGAAGTCCTCGATAGTCCGCAACGGAGCACTGATTCTCTTCAAGGCCTGCCAGAAATGCGCCAACCCGTTAATCAAAAACATCGCAACCCTGGGCGGCAATCTAATCAATGCTTCACCGGCTGCTGATATGGCGACTCCTTTATTGGCCCTCGGAGCGCTTGTTGTACTGAAGAGCGTTAGTGGTGAACGAGTAATGCCCCTTGAGGAGTTCTTCTCTGGGGTAAAAAGGACAAATCATGGAAATAATGAATTGTTAACCGAATTGAGGTTTAATGAGACTCAGGGGAAGAGATGTGAATTCTTAAAAATGGGGCAGAGGGATGGAACATCCATAGCTATTGTCTCTCTGTCACTTTTATTCGACATGGTAGAGGGTGTTCTTAAAGATGACCTGAAGCTGGCGCTAGGTTCAGTAGCGCCCATCCCTCTAAGAGCATATCGAACTGAGGACGCACTCCGTGGTGTTGAACCGTCACTGGGAAACATTAAGCAGGCAGGCAATATATTGGAGGATGAGGTTAATCCTATATCCGATGTCAGAGGGTCTGCGGAATACAGACGTGAAATGTCTGCCGTACTCCTGCAGATGGCTTTTCAGAACCTCGGATACGGACTCAGTTAGTACTACTGGAAGCAGTGATGAGTGAAACCAGAGAAATAAAGGTGAAGATTAACGATAAATGGGTCACCGGGTCGGCCGGGTTAAACACGACACTACTCCGGTTCTTAAGGGATAATGGCTTTACCGAGGTAAAAAAGGGCTGTGCTGAGGGAGAATGCGGTGCCTGTACCGTACTATTCGATGGAAAAGCCATTACATCCTGCCTCGTTCTTGCCCTGCAGGTAGATGGTAGAGAAGTAGTCACCGTCAGGAGGACCGATGACCGGCTCCTGGAGGCACTGAAGGAGGCATTCGTGAGCCATGGTGCTTCACAATGCGGCTTCTGCATGCCGGGTACCATAATGACCGCTAGGTGGCTGCTAGTTGAAAATCCCAAGCCCAACCGGGATGAAATTCGAGATGCTTTATCCGGCAATCTATGTCGGTGCACCGGATATAAAAAAATTGTCGATGCTATAGAATATGTTTCAGGAGATTTGTAAGCGGAGTATATGAAAATGGAGAGCAAGGATAAGCAGGGGCAGACATTTCACCTGGTAGGAAAGAGGCTGGACGGCATTGATGACAAGGCTAAGGTAGCTGGTGATATCGTTTACGCAGATGACTTTGTTATTGAGGGAATGCTATACGGCAAAGTCTTCAGGAGCAGGAAAGCTTCGGCCAAGATAAAATCAATTGATACCAGCGTCGTCAGAAATCTGCCTGGCGTGGTTACGGTTATCACTGCGGAAGATGTCCCGAATAACCGTTCGGTTACGAGTGCGGTGGGCCAGACGGCCGACCTTGGTCTGGCACAAGCAGTTCAAAGACTTGTCCTTGCTGAAGACGGGGTAAGGTTCTACGGTGAACCCATAGCCTTGGTAGCGGCCGAAGACCCTGATACTGCAGAAGCAGCTCTGAAACTCATAAAAATCGAGTATGAAGACCTCCCCGGTGTTTTTGATACAGTGGAAGCGATGAAAGAAGATGCTCCGAGGGTGCATGAGGGTAAGAATATTGTTGCCCACTTTGGGTTGAGGCAGGGAGACATCCACAGGGGATTTAGAGAAGCTGATGTCATCGTCGAGAATACTTACGAGACACAATTCCAAGAGCATGCTCATATTGAACCCGAATCTGGAGTGGCCTGGATAGACGATGATGGAGTGCTGAATTTACGGGTGGCTACTCAAGTCATAGAGCAGTACAGGGAGGTAGCTCATATTCTGGACATACCGGAGAACAAAGTACGTATCAGAGGCACCCTGATGGGTGGTGGTTTTGGTGGTAAGGAAGACCTGACAGTGGAACCATATATTGCCTTGCTTAGCTGGAAAACCGGTCGTCCGGTTAAGCTGACATATGAACGGGAAGAGATGATGTATGGAAGGCATAAGAGGGTCCCGTATATGATGCGTTACAAACATGGCGCTACCAGGGACGGCAAGCTTGTGGCAATGGAAGCCACACTGATTGGAGATAGCGGGGCCTACCAATATCTGAGCCACTGGATTCTCCTTTATTCTACCGTCCACTCAACGGGACCATACCGTATCCCGAACGTTAAAGTAGATTCCTATTCGGTACTGACGAACAATATCTATACCAGCGCTTTCCGTTCCTTTGGAGCCATGCAGGTGGCGGTTGCCTATGAATCGCAGATGGACATCCTGGCAAAAGAATTGAAAATGGACCCGGCAGTATTACGAGATAAGAACTACCTGAAGAAAGGTGATGAAAACGGGACCGGACAACGCATAGAATCCGAAGTCCTGCTGCCTGAGACGCAGAAGGCTGTTTTAAAAGCACTCGGCGACCGAACCGAACCACAGGCGCCATATATAAAGGTGGGAAGGGGATTCGCGAGCGCTTGGGATTCCTATGGTAGGATGGGCTATCTGCACGATACTTCCTCTGCCTGGGTGGGGATGGAGCTGGATGGAAGCGCGGTCGTGCGGTGCGGGATACCTGATGTTGGTGGCGGACAGAGAGAATCGTTGCGACAGATAACTGCCGAACTAACCGGGGTTTCGTTGGAGAAAGTACATGTAATATCATCAGACTCACAGGTTACCCCGCTGGCCGGTACGGTCACGGCGAGTCGGGCTCTATTGATGTCTGGAAATGCAGTGAAACTGGCTTCAGAAGCCATTCGGCAAGACCTGCTTGAGAAAGCATCGGATATGCTTCAGGTGGATGTTGAACACCTTGATATCTACGAGGATGAGGTATTCGCGCCAGAGAATCGGGAGACAAAGTTATCTCTGGCAGAAGTAGTTAAAGCTGTAAAGAGCGAAGGGAATCCCCTGGAAGCCCTGAGAACCTTCAAAGCTCCGGCTGCCGAACCAGTTACTTCGAAAATACTGAAAGGACAGATTTTTCCCGATTTCACTTTTGGTTCGCAGGCTGTTGAAGTTGAAGTGAATATATTGACCGGTAAAGTGAATGTGACCAAGATGGCTGGCGCCTATGACGTGGGCACGGCCATTAACCCGAAGAGAGTGGAGGGTCAAATAGAAGGTGGTATGACACAGGGGCTCGGATTCGCACTAATGGAAGAATTCATTGAAGAGCAGGGTATACCGAAAACGACCAGCCTGAGAACGTATATGATACCTACATCGAAAGATGTTCCGGATATCCAGTCAATAATACTGGAGTCACACTCTGGGAAAGGTCCTTTCGGCTCCAAGGGGATTGGAGAACCTCCCATTGTGGCAACGACACCTGCTATACTGAACGCCATCTATGACGCTGTGGAAGTGAGGATTAAGAAAACGCCGTCTACCTCCGAAAAAGTGTTCTATCATTTGAAGGAAGGAACAATTGCTTAATCCCTGAGTAGACGCCCGGGTTATAAATATCTGGCGGTACGCGGACCACGGTACACACCATTGGTGCTGGCTAAGGTTTCCGTTTCGCCAGACAGAATGCGGCCTTGTAGGTCGGAATACCACCACAGCCGTTTCCTTGATTCTGTATTATTTCTACAAGCTCTTGTTTGCTCTAAGGAGTGCTGTATATAGTGTCAAAGTCAATGCAGATACCCGCACAATCGACTGCCACTTCAAGGACATCTTCAGCGTTGTTTTTGATTAGCTGCTTTCCCCCTACGTCACCCTTTAGTTCCAGCAGTCTTTCTTTATATTTCATGGCAAAGATAACCGGGTGTCCCCTCCTGCCCCGGTAGGTGGGGATAGCGATGCCTTTATCGTTACTATGAAATTCCTCTATTAACCTATTCATGGTCTGGCAATCAATAAGCGGTTGGTCACCTAAGGCAAGCAGGACCGCTTGAGCTTGGCTATCAACCAGATTTAATCCGGCTATTATGGATGTACTCATTCCCTGCTTATAATCCGGATTTATCGCCAGCTTAACCGGTCTATCAACAATGACTTTTATTACCTCTTCAGCTTCATGCCCCAACACTACGATAACCTCGCTTACCGCTGAATCTAGGAGGTTATCTATAGTCTTTTCCACCATGGTACTCTGACCCCAGGGCATTAGCTGTTTCAGCCTGCCCATGCGCTTTGATTCACCAGCAGCCAGCAGTATTGACGATAACATTATTTGTTTTCCTTATTCCCTAATCCTTGTAGAATCTTCTCCGGAGTTATCGGCATAGTGTAAATTCTGACACCAGTAGCGCTATAGATGGCATTGTAGACAGCAGCGGCGACGGGATTAGTAGCGCCTTCTCCAACACCCTTGGCACCGAATGGACCTGTCGGCTCATAAGTATCGGCAAAGAAGACTTCTGTTTCCGGCATATCCAATGGTGTCAGCATTTTGTAATCTATATAGTTGGGATTGAGTATGTGCCCGTCCTTGGGGTCGTTATAAAGGTTCTCGGTTAGGGCGTAGCCCATCCCCATGTGTAGGCCTCCGATAAGCTGACCTCTGACCGCGCTGGGGATGATGGGAGTTCCAACATCTGCGCCGTGTACGGCGCGCACCGGTTTCACTTCACCAGTCATAGTATCGACATCTACCTCGACGAAGGTAACTGTGAAATGGGGGGGACAGGCAGGCGACCTTTGCGAAGCTGTACTCATGGCAGTACCTCCCCATGCCTCGGACTGGGCATTCTCCAGCACCTCCCGAATACTCATACTTTTGGTAGGCTCTGCTTTCATGCAGACGCGGCCGTCCCTTGTTTCCAATTGGTCAGCGGGAACTGAGAGCATCCTGGAGGCCCAGTCAAGAATGATCCCTTTGGCATTCTTGGCGGCGGTTCTGGCAGCGTTTCCCGTAGAATAGAGGGCACGGCTGGCATGGGTTCCATAATCAAAGGGGGCCATGTCTGTGTCTGTCTGGATAACTATAACGTCCTCGTAGCGGATGCCTAACTCCTCAGCGACTACAGCGGCAATGGAAGTGACGTTACCGCTGCCCTGGTCAGCACAAGAGATAGCCAGGTTAGCTGTGCCATCCTCGTTCATTTTGACTATCGCCCCGCTGTAGTCCAGCAGAATTGACGATGGTTTTTCTGAAGCACCACCAGAGGTATGAAAACCGTAGGCCATACCGATACCGCGTTTAATCCAGGGCTGGTCTTTATAGGGAGTAGATGTCTTTCTCTTCTCCCAGCCAATGCGCTTCTTACCCTCTCCGATTAATTGCGGTACACCGCAGCTCTTCACTTCGGAAATGACATCGGGACCCTGACCATAGAACGTGTCGCCAATCCGAAGATGGTTTCTTAACCGCAGCTCGGCAGGGTCCACATTAAGCTGTTCGGCAATGATGTCTATCTGAGACTCGACGGCGAAGTTCTGCTGAGGATTACCCGCTCCTCGCATGACACCGATGGGTCGTGTATTGGTATATACCGAGAAACCTTTAAATCTAAGATTGGGGCAGTGGTACATTGATAAAAAGAAGCCGCAGGCAAGTCTGACGATGGAGCTTCCCGAAGCATAGGCTCCCTGGGAATCGATAAACTGCATATCCATAGCAGTGAAAGTGCCGTCCTTTTTGATTCCTGTCTTCAGTTTTATTACTGTCGGGTGCCGGCCACCCTCAATAAAGGCTTCCTCCAGGCTTCCTTCCAGCTTTACCGGAAGACCTGTCTTGAGAGCCAGGGCAGCACAGATGGGGTCATTAAAATGAAGGTACAGATAATATCCAAAGGCTCCTCCCACAGCAACACGGTGCACTTTTATCTTGCTCCTGGGTATCCCCAGGGAGTCTGCCAGGCACCATCGTGTAGTGTGGATACCCTGGGTGGCATTCCAGACTTCCAGACCATCGTTATGAAGCGGTTTGCAGATGCAGACTGGGAGAGCCAGAGGGGCATTGTGGGGATGTCCGGTCTGATATTCGTTTTCTAGCACTATATCGGCCTGTTTGAAACCCTCATCTATATCACCGAGCGTCATCGGGGTCTCCCCGAACGTATTGTTCTTAATTGCGACTTCATCATTGCCAAGTACAACCTTTGTGTGAACGGGAGGCGCACCGGGTTGCATTGCCTCAATCGGGTCAAAGACGGCCGGGAGCTCCTGATACTCTACTTCTATTAATCCCAGGGCTTCCTCGGCAATATCAAGGCTTTCAGCAGCCACCGCGGCTACTCTATCCCCCACGTACCTCACTTCTTTTTCGAGGATGTGACTGTCCTGCAGTCTCGTCCTGTTGGTGAAATGAATACCCGGGACGCGTAATATGGGTCGGTCCGGAACGTCTCTGTAGGTAATTACCGCCTTTACACCGGGCAGTTTTTCCGCTTTTTCAGTGTTAATCTTTTTAACTATGGCGTGTGCATGTGGACTGCGCAGGATTTTAGCGTGCAGCATATTTGGCAGAGACATATCGCCTACAAACTGGTATTCTCCCCTTGCCTTATCTTCCACGTCCACTCTGGGGTGGTCTTTTCCTATAACAAGAAACTCTTCTCTTTCCTTCACCACATACCTCTATGATTAACCGGTTAGTTTAGTCATTAAGCAAACGCTTTGGAAGTTCCCTCTCTTAATGCTCGTTCTACCAGCACGCGACTCAGAGTAGTTCTGTAATCCGCCGAGCTTCGTACGTCACTGATTGGTTTTATTTCCTCAGAGGCGCGGACCGCTGCCCGTTCCAGGAGCGCCTCATTTGGCTTCTCACCCCGCAACATTGTCTCCGCCTCTATTGCTCTTATCGGAGTGGGAGCTACCGCTCCCAGGGCGATTCGTACATCCTGGCAGGTGTTGTCAGATGTCATGGTAAGACGAATAGCCACGTTGACTACTGCCAGGTCCGCCGTGGCCACTCTTCCCTTTTTAATGAAGACTGTTTCGGTGTTGGGTGGGAAGACTGGTAATCGTATCTCGGTCAGAATCTCGCCCATTTCCAGGGCATTCTTCCTGACCCCCAGGAAGAAATCGGTGATATTCACTGACTTCTCTCCGCTGGGACCGGTAATGATAAGAATAGCATCAAGAACCAGCAGAGCTGGCGCACTGTCAGCAGAGGGCGTCGCGTTGCAGATATTACCTCCGATTGTGCCCAGGTTTCTTATCTGGGGAGTGCCTATTTCACGAGCAGCCTTGGCGACAATATGATAAGGGCCTGCATTTATTACGGGTGATGTCCCGATATCAGTGAAAACGCTGGCTGCCCCTATCCTGAGCCCCTTATCATTAGATTGAATGTAATTCAGTCCCAGGCCTGTGATATCAACGAGTGCTTCGGTCTGAGGGTCTTTCATTATTTGGACATCAGTACCTCCGGCGACGAGTTTACCTTTATCACCAAACTGGAGCAGGAGTTCGACTGCTTCCTTTATACTGGTCGGCTTGAAATATTCCGCAGGTCTGAACAAATTATTTGTTTTACTCATTTATGAATTCCCCTGTCCTGGGATGGGTATCCTGGAACTATTCATTTATCTCGGTGGCGGTAGCCAGAATCGCCTCTACAATCTGTACGTAGCCGGTACACCGGCAGATGTTACCTGATATGGCCGTTCTCACTTCTTTTTCATCCGGGTCCGGGTTCCTGTCCAGCAGAGCTTTTGCCGAAACGAGCATACCGGGAGTACAATAGCCACACTGAATTGCTCCATGGCTGATGAAATTTTCTATCAGCAGGCGTAACTTGTCATCCTTATCCAGACCTTTGATGGTGGTAATCTCTTTACCCTGGGATTGCGCTGCTAACATCATGCAAGAAACAATCGGTCTGCCATCAACCAGTACCGTACAGGCACCACATTTGCCTTCATTACAGCCGCACTTTACATCGGTAAAGCCTAGTTTTTCCCTCAGGACTTCGCGTAGCGTGTGATAGGGAGCAATTCTTGCGTGATAATTCTCTTTGTTAATGTTAATTATTACATTCATCATACAATGGCTCTATCTGGAGCTTTTATAGTGATTGGGATGATTCTGCCACAAACAGAATCATATAAAATTATAGACATCTACCAGAATATTATTGGTACTTTTACCTTTATTGCCTCGTCCGGGCAATCTTCCTGGCAGATAAAGCAAAGCTGGCATTCGTCCGGATAAGATACATCAGGCAGATTCTTATCATCATCCCACGAAATAATATCGAGGGGACAGACCTCATGNCATATCNTGCATCCGGTACACAATTCGTAGTTTATTTCTGTGCTCACGGTTTGACCTCCTTTATCGCCTCGTACTCCTCACGGGTCGGGACTCTCTGTTCCGTCGTCTGCTTTTTAGAGAGTTTTCTCTCCCCGTCTTCCTTCTTGATGACTACCCGCTGCCGGTACCAGGTAGGGTGTTGAGTCGGGTGGTCGGTCCGGTGGAGGGAGTGCCGCCCGTAGGGCACCGTCTCTGTTCGGAAGAGCGCCGCTGCCACATGCATCTCGGCCACATCCAGGATATTCCTGGCTTCTACCGCCCTCATCAGCTCGTGAGGATTTTTCGCGTGGATTTCCGGTAGGACCCTGTTCCTTAGTTCGTCTATCAACTCCAGGCCGCGTTGCAGCATTCCTTCTGACTTTGAAAGACCGGCATAGTAGGTCAAAATAGAACGGACTTTCTCCTCTAATTCCTGGGGCGGGATACCCTCTTCCCTTTTAATGGGCGCGAGTATTGAATTATCGAGTTCCGTTACCTGTTTGCTGTCAGTCGGTAAGAGTTCACTTTGGTTGGCGTATTTGGCAGCAGCCTCACCTGCCCTTCGTCCGAACACAAAGGCGCCGGAAAGACTGTCCTGCCATATCTCATCACCGGCAGCGTAAAGCCCTTCTATGGAGGTGCCTCCATTGTATTTGAAGTCGGCACCACCGAGAAAGCCGATAGGCTGCAGCCTCGCCTCGGCTCGCTGGGTTCTGGGATCGATACCCCTTTGCCGGTGAGCTTCCTCGATGGAAATATCCGGGTAGTTCTTCTCACCGATAACGTAGTTTCTCCGCTTCATCTGCTCGTCGCTTAATCCTGTGGCATCCCAGTAGAGAGGTCCATTGCCTTTCAGATACTCCAGGTGCATAGCCCACAGCCGTCCCCAGCGTTTCTTGTAGGTCTCCTCCAGGAATTTCTCTCCCTTATAGTTGGTCAGGAAACCGCCCCAGAACCGGCCCATAGTATTACCTATCATATGGTCGGTCCTCATAAGCTCCATCATCGTCATCTCGACACCGGCCCGGTAACACATACCCCGCCCGTCACCACTGTTGGTGCCCATATCCCTCATCCAGAACCACTTCTTACCCGGCGCTACGATATAGGTACGGCTCGATGAGCCGGTGCACATAACAACGGCCTTGGCCCTGAAGGCAGTGAGTTCACCGGAGCGTACGTTCATACCGATTACACCGACTGCTTTACCATCATTGGTAAGGAGGTCGACTGCCATCGTCCTCTCTACCACCTTGATGTTGCATTCCTTTAGTTTGTTATTGAGGCACTTCTTCATCGTTCCCCCTCTGACGGGGACGCCGGACTCCATTCTTTCCCCGATGAAGTTCTCCCAGTAGTTCGACCAGTTTCCGTCCTCATCTTTCTCTATCTCAAGGCCCCACTTCTCAAGGTCTTTTACGATGTCGGAAAATTCTTCACCGATTATGTACTTGTCCATAGGCCTCTCGATTCCGGACCATCCCGATGAAGAGGAAAGGTACCCCTCGACGAACTGTTCCGTTGTNGGGCCGCCGGGGACATTGGTCAAGGGATTTACTTCTCCCGTATAATGCCCGACTCCCAGGCTGCCGCCACTCCTGAGGACCGCTTTCTCGAGTATTAATACATTCCCCGTAAACTCACTCGCCTTGATTGCCGCNATACTCCCTGCAGCACCGGCTCCGATAACCAGGACATCCGTCTCGACATTGTTCATTACCTGCTACCTCCTGATTACCAAAAGATTTTAAATCACTGAAGACTTTGTATTAGTTCGGCTGTTCCTTAACGTTNACCTGGTTTGTCACTTTTATTCTTGGGAGTACTGAGTTTGCCATCCAGATATTCTAAATCAAACCACCATTTATCAACGCTATTCTGTTTCCCGTAACCCCAGATGTCATGCATCTTAACTAGAAATCCATCCAGAAACGGGGTATTTTTTACCATCCACCTCACCGTGCCGTGAGTCCATCCCTTGGGCTTGTTCCAGGGACAAACCTTAATACAGCGACCGCATACCGCCCCTTTCTGATTTGTAACTCGGAATTTGGCGCATTGGTCGGCATTAAACTCCCATTTCTCATAACCATTATGCATAACGGTATCGGCCATCGAAATAGCATGTGAGGGACATTCAACAGCACATTTCACGCATTTCCGGCAAAACTCCTTGAGACCAAAATCTACCGGCTTATCGGGCATGAGGGGAAGGTCNGTGGTTACCGCCGCCGCCTTGAAACGAAGTCCGAGGAAAGGATTAAGCACTATACCGGCCCGAGACAATTCACCTATACCGGCTTGAAGAAGTAGTGGCGTTATCAGCACTTGATAGCTACCGGTACACTGAGCTCGCGCTGAATAGCCTAAGCGCCTGATGTAATCCGCCATAAGACTGGAAACGAAGGCGGCAGTTGAGTAACCCTGCTGGCTCTGGGAATTGGATATCCAGTCGATTCCTGTAGAACCATTCATTGTCTGGTAACCCTGGTCTATGACTAGAAGAATAGCATATTTATGATTGCATTCAACCGGATCTCCATTAGCGTCATGGCTGTATACGGCATACTGGGGTAGTTGGCAAATACCGACGATATCCGCTCTGAGAAAATAGCCCATACTCTTGATGTGGTTGCTCAATACTCGGGGGTCCTCCGGGATAGGAGCCATGGTGGGTGCNGCCTCGCCGTCTACCAGAGTCGTCAGCGGGGGGATCACGTTTTTCAAGGTGCATGAGATGGCGTCTTTTGANGCAAAGCGACTCATTTCACTGGCTACGAACTGGCCAAAATCGCCTCGTCTCGCTCGACTGAAGCCGTGTTCCCTCCAGTCAAATCTTTGAATCGAATCCGTTATTTTCGTTGTCGGGCTGTCAACTCGTTTTAACCGTTCCATNGGGTACGGACCCAGTTGATGTTTACTGTTTAATAATGATTTGTAGTCATGATTTCCCATTGATCATCTCCTATTCCGGTATGTTCATTTTATACCATACAACTATGGTAAAGTTACCAGCATTGGAGTAAGCATGATGGGCTCGCCAGTCGGAGAACAGCCAATCCGGTTTAGGTTATTGTAACGCGATGTGATATTCCGACTCCCTTGATTGATATTTAGTTCGGGGACCAATAGTATTGGTGGATTGCTCAGATGTAAAAAGGAAGCTTTTTTGTGAGAGAAAGTGATACAAAATGATTGTTACTGGAGTAACAATGTCCGACCTAGAGTCTTATATTTACGCTATCCCTTTGGGAAAAGGTGCCCTACTCTCTNTAGTTGTGGTNATGACAGAGCGGACTTGGNTGCCGTATTCTATAGCACACCATTCCTGTTTGTCAATCTTACGGCATTAGTTTAATATTAGTTATTCGTTACGAGTGACGGGGTAAGGAGGGATTCCAGAAATGACAGCTAAGAAGCGTGAGATTGTGCGTACAACTACCTGGTCCGCTGGACCTGGTTGNCACGGTGGCTGTGGTGTGCTGGCACACATCGAAGATGGCAAACTGGTTAANATTGAAGGTGACCCGGAACATCCCTGGAATCAGGGACGCCTCTGCTCCAGGTGTCTGGCGATGACACAATATGTTTATCAACCCGACCGATTAACCCGTCCTCTCAAGAGGGTGGGGGAGCGTGGAGNGGGCAAGTGGCAGGAAATTTCTTGGGATGAGGCTTTTGACTTAATCGAANAAAAAATGGGCCGAATTCGGGAGGAATTCGGCCCGGAGAGTGTTATCTTCTCAATGGGCACCGGCCGGGATATCGGGGCCTGGATATGTATGCTCGCCTATGCCTACGGCAGCCCCAACGTTATGTTTGCCTTGAGTGGCATTGCCTGCTACAGCCCGAGAATGTCCGCNGTAGAGACTGTCCAGGGAGACTACTGTGTACTCGATGCCGCTCAGTGGTTTCCAGAGCGCTACAATGACTCAAGGTATAAAGTCCCGGAGTGCATCGTAATCTGGGGCTATGACATTGCAGCTTCATGTCCGGATAATGTCTTCGGGCACTGGATTGTAGACCTGATGAAGAAAGGCACCAAGATTATCGCTATTGACCCAAGGTTGTCGTGGTTTGCCTCAAGAGCGGAGAAATGGATAAGGCTGCGACCGGGGACCGATGGCGCCCTGGCCATGGCCTTCCTCAATGTGATTATCAACGAGGGCTTGTATGATAGAGAATTTGTTGAGAAATGGACCAATGCNACTCACCTGGTCAGGGGCGATAATGGAAAACTGCTTCGNGANACCGACCTGGTAGTGGGCGGTTCTCAGGATAACTTCGTCGCCTGGGATATGGTAAGAGGTATTCCGGTGGTATGGGATTCCGACCAGGTGGCCTATAAATCAACCGACGCCAAACCAGCCATTGAAGGGGAGTTTGAAGTCAACTTTTTGGATGGGACCATGGTGCCGGTTAAGACGGTCTGGACGGTGTTTGTCGAGCAGGTAAACGAGTACCCGGTAGAGCGAGTCTCTGAAATAACCTGGGTACCTCAGAAGGATATTGTCGAGGCAGCACGCCTCTATGCNAAAAGTAAACCGGCTGCAATACACTGGGGCGTACCGATTGATTCAACGCCGGCAGTCACGCCAACATCCCAGGCAATTGCCAACCTGTGGTGCATCACCGGGAATCTGGATGTGCCCGGTGGAAACGTGATTTCACGCTATGCCTTTGACGCCGTTGCCTACGCTTTGCCCGGTGCAAAAGGGGTAATTAAGTTAGACTCTAAAGAAGTTGACCTGAAGAGGATAGGTGCTGACCGGTACGGGCCCTTGAGGGAATTTATCTGGCGTGCCCAGACAGACCTGACTCTGGAGCAAATCTTCTCCGAAGACCCCTACCCCATCAAAGGCATCTGGCTGCAGGCCTGTAATATCGTGGCCGGCACNGGGATGGACCCGAAGAAATGGGCCGAGGCTTTTAAGAAGCTCGACTTTGTGGTTGCCGTTGACCTCTTTATGACCCCGACTACCCAACTGGCTGACGTGGTTCTGCCGACGGGTACTTTCCTCGAGAAGGATAGTATCAGAAGCTGGTGGGTACCCCTCCAGAGTATCAATAAAGCGATTACGGTAGACGAATGCAAACCTGATATAGAAATCAACTTTGAACTGGCCAAGAGGTTTGACCCGAACTTCCGCTGGAACAACATAAATGACCTGTTTGATGATATTATCGAACCTTCCGGGATGACCTTCAAAGAGCTACAGCAAAAGGGCTGGGTCATGCCACCGGAAGGGCATCCCAGCCATCCGTATCACCGGTTCCAGGCAGGTCTGCTTCGACTGGACAGGAAGCCCGGGTTCCAGACCCCGTCGGGTAAGATTGAACTATACTCCACATTACGTGAAGAGTGGGGATTGGAGCCCATAGCCCACTATGAAGAACCATACTTCACACCCGTCAGCCAGCCTAAATTATATGAAAAGTACCCTTTGATTTTGGCCACAGGGAGAAGGTCGCCGGTGTACTTCCATTCCGAGCACAGAAACATTCCCTGGCTGCGGGAAGTTGACCCCGACCCCATTATTGAAATCCATCCCGATACCGCCAGGTCAAACAGTATTGCTAACGGGGATTGGGTGTGGGTTGAGAACTGGTTAGGCAAGTGCATGTTTAAGGTTAAGACTACCCTCGTTGTGCCGACCTGGATGGTGATGGCTGCTCACGCTTGGTGGTTCCCTGAAGAGCCTGGTGAAGAGCCCTCCCTGTTCGGCGTCTGGAAATCGAATGTAAGTCAGCTTATTCCTATGGGTTCTCAAGGGAAAGACGGTCTCGGTGCACCGACAAAGCATATGCTTTGCAAAATTTATAAAGCCAATGGTAGAGAGGAGGGGTAGAATGGCTAAACAGTGTGAGTACGGTTTACTGATAGATTACGAATACTGTACCGGTTGCTATGCCTGTCAGATAGCCTGCGCTCAAGAATACAATTGGCCGGCGGGGATGGGGGGAATACGCGTCATTGAAATGGAGCAGAAGCTACCTAACGATAGGGCCTATCTTGCCTACCTTCCCTTTCCCACCGAACTATGCATCCTGTGCGCACCTCTCACCAGGAAAGGACTTGAGCCAGCTTGTGTGAAGCACTGCATGGCAGCCTGTATGAAATACGGGCAAATCGAGGAACTGGCCAAGGAAATGACCAAGAAGCCACGGATGGTGCTCTGGGTGCCGCGGAGGGTCTCCCGGTAACATCTGCATCTCCGTTCATTCCTTTTGGTTTGCCAGTCGGGATATCACTATTTATGGGCATTTTGGCAATATAGGAAGGCAAGATTTTCCATTCACTAAGAAAAACTACCAACCACTACCGGGCAGAACTCTTTCATGAAGGTTATTGACAAACTCTCTTGAGAGGACTAAACTCAAATCCCAACCTAATAATAAGCATTAAAGCTCTCCATCTTCTTGTAGACGAGGCGAGAATGTTGATATAAAGGTCGTTGATGACTATTGTTAACTTCTCGGCTCGTTCTTTATAGGGATAAGTCACGTACGTTCATAATGGGATTAATGCTGGCGTAATAACGGTAACAATAAACGTTAGTAAGGTATATTTATTGCCTTGAGAGGAGATGATATGGCTAAGACACTACCTTCCCCGGAAAAATATTTTGGTTATCAACTGGGAACAGACCGGAAAATTGCCAGATGGGACAAGATTGTTGACTACTATGAGCTACTGGATGAACAATCTGAGAGAATCAAGGTCATAAATCTGGGCCCATCCACAGAGGGTAACCCAGTGCTCTTGGTAATTGTCACATCAATCGACAACATGAAAAAACTGGAGCGTTTCAAAGACGTTAATGCCAAGCTCGATGACCCACGGGGGCTAAGCGATAGACAGATCGATGCACTAATCAAAGAAGGTAAGGCAACCGTCCTGCAGATGGGGAGTATGCACCCTCAGGAAATTGGCGGCACCCAGATGATGCCTGAATTTATCTATGACCTGCTGACTCGTACCGATGAGGAGGCAGAGTTAATTCGGGAAAATGTTATCAGCCTTTTTGTCCCCTGCGCCAATCCCGACGGAAACATCATGGTCTGCGACTGGTATTATCAACAGCTCGGTACCGAATATGAGGGCTGCCGGTTACCATGGCTCGATCATAAATATTGCGGTCATGACAACAACCGGGATGCTTACGCATTTAACCTGGTTGAATCACGATACTGGGCAGAGATAATGCACCGGGACTGGTACCCGCAGGTTTGGCAGGACCATCATCAGATGGGGCAATACTCTCCGCGCTTTTTGTGTCCTCCTTTCCCTGACCCAATGCAACCTTACTGTGACCCGCTGACCTGGCGAGAGCATGCCTGGTTTGGTGCTCATATGGCCTATAAGCTCGAGGAGGCCGGGATTACCGGGGTAATCAATGGTGTTCAGTTTGTCTCACGTAATACAAGCGCCGGACACGGTACGGTAGTTAATCCCCACAATATCGCCGGATTCTTTACTGAATCGGCCAGTGCTAAGCTGGCAACTCCGGTTTATATTCATTCTAACCAGATTAAAGGGGGAGAGGGAGTAATTCGCAACTTTGCCAAGAGCGGTCAGGCGCAGGGAAATTACCCTCACCTCTGGTCCGGTGGTTGGTGGCATCTCAGGGATATAGTCGACCAACAAAAAATTGCTGCCTGGGCGCTGCTCGAAATGGCCGCCCGTCATTGGGAAACGGTACTGCGAAACCATTGCCTTAAGGCCAGCAGGCAAACCGAGCGTGGTGCCGAGGGAAGACCGTACGCTTATGTCATCCCTCCGGAGCAGCATGATGCCTTGACAACGCAAAAACTCATAGAGAAGTTGCTGCGCCATGGTATTGAGATACAGAAAGCTAAAGAAGAGTTCATGGTAAAAAACGTCCGGTATCCTCAGGGTAGCTACGTCGTCTTTCTGGGGCAGCCCAAGATGGCAATGATAAAAATACTTTTGGGACGAACACTATATCCCGATGATGAATTCACCCGTTCACCGGATGGCACTCCAATGCTGCCTGGTGACGTAGCCACTGATACCCTGGGTGAGTTCATGGGAATTGATGTTAAACCGATAGATACAAAATTCGAAGGCGATTTCGAAAGTATTAGAAAGACAACTAAACCGACAGGCAAACTCGTTGGCACCGCTAAGAGCGGCTATATCCTTGACGGCCGGCTAAACGATAGCTTCAAGGCCTGCAACCGGTTACTCGATAAAGGCATTCAGGTAAGGAGACTCAATGAAGAGGTAACAGTAAACGGTGAGGTTTTACCACCTGGTGCATTCTTCATCCCAACAACGAACAGTAACGATGAGACAGCCCTTAAGAAGATTGCCGCTGACACAGGCATCGATTTCCAGGCCTTGGACAGAAAGCCGAAAGCCAGGAGCCACCGCATAAAACAGCTCCGGGTGGGTATTTACGATCGGTACTGGGGGGGTAACATGGAAGCAGGCTGGACCGAGTGGGTTCTGGAAGAATTCAACTTCCCTTACACCATTCTGAAAGATGCCGACATCAAGAAAGGTAACTTAAGCAACAGGTTTGATGTAATTATCCTGCCCAGCGATACGACAGCATTCATTACCGGAGATGAAAAAGAACTAGAGAAATGGTTTGAGGAAAGAGGCAGCCGTATGGGGATAAGTATGACCTCATACCCGCCTGAATATCGCAGTGGCTTTGGTGAAGAAGGTACTAAAGCCCTAGCGAGTTTCGTTGAAAGGGGAGGCACCCTGCTGGCATTTGACGAGTCCTGTAATTACGCCATCGAACACTTAAAACTGCCGGTAACAAATGCAGTCAAAGACCTGTCGAAAAAAGACTATGGCTGCGGAGGTTCGACACTTAATCTTATCGTCGATAACCACCATCCTCTTGGTTACGGTATGCCGGTGCGTAGTCAAGTACTGGTCCGGGCAAACAACCCGATTTTTGACCTGAAGCCATCAAGTTTTAACGAACGGTTCCATGTCATCATCCGTTTTCCTGAAGAGCGGAACCCCGAGTTACCTTTGCTGCAAAGTGGCTGGCTGATCGGTGAAGAAAAGGTTCTCGGCAAGACGGCCATGCTCTCGTATCGGCAGGGGAAAGGGGAAATAATACTTATCGGTTTTAGTCCTCATTACAAGGGGTGGACCCACGCCACCTTTAAGCTGTTGTTTAATTGCGTTCTTCGTTAGCCCCAGGATTGGATAGCAAAGAATTACCACAACGCCTGACAGAAACTGACGAACTTATACGGGGCTTTTTCAAAAGGGGCTTCTGAGGAATCCACATTTCCAATTGGTTTATGATTGTACTTTTTGAGCTTCGCAACTATATTTCTCTGTTATTGACAAACCCCCACTTGAGGACTAAACTCAAACTCAAATATGTAAAATAACTTAAAGATATTATTGGAGGTATATTGTGAGAAAGTTAACCCTGGACCAATGGGAAAAGAAATATGTTATAGCCCCGTTAGAAAGATATGATCCGAAAAATAACATGTTTAATCGGTGGAGTTGGCAGCCCGAAATAAGGGCGTCAGTGAAAGACTGGCGTTTTTCCGGTGAGATAACCAGCAAGCCAGGTTATTCTCTGCGGGACCTGGCTTTGAGACGCTCCAGCGGGGGCAGTTCGCCCGCTCCTCGCAGGGAAGCAACGATTGCCGCAGAACGCCCTGGTTCAACTCCGAGTACGAATACGGCGACTCTCAACCCTTCAGAAGAAGAAACCAGCTATTTTAGCAACCCACAGATGGTAACCCGTGATATAAAAAAGATAGCAATGCATTTCGGCGCTAGTCTGGTAGGTATATGCAAAGTGGAAAACCGATGGGTATACTCGCATACCTACCATGGGGAAGGGCCAATGGGGGCCCCAGGTGATACTCCAGTGGTAATTGGTGAATCAAAGCCTCACGAGATACCCAATGAGTTTCAGTACGCCGTGGTGATGGCTTTTGCTGAAGACTACAGCTTACTGAAATATCATCCTACTTGGATTGCTCAGTCGGCGACCAGCTTAGGCTATGCCGAAATGGCTATTACCAATGCCCATCTTTCAGCCTTCATTCGGAATCTTGGCTATAAGGCTATTGAATCTGGTAATGACGTCGCTATGTCAATACCAATGGCGATGCAGGCCGGATTGGGTGAAATAGGCCGAAACGGATTGTTGATTACCGCGAGGTTTGGCCCCCGGATAAGGTTGAGCAAGGTACTGACCAATTTACCACTGATAGCCGATTCTCCCATAGAGTTTGGAGTGACCGAGTACTGTGAGGCCTGCAAGAAGTGTGCTGTGATGTGTCCGTCACAGTCCCTTCTCTACGGAGAACGGACCACAGAGCCGAATAGTGTATCGAACGTCGGTGGTAGCCTTAAATGGCCAATAAATGCCGAAACCTGTCGAAGATACTGGGGTCAGGTCAACAGGCCATGCACTACCTGTATCTCTTGTTGCTCATATAACAAACCCGATACTTGGCCACATAAGACAGTTCGCTGGTTCACTGACCATGTCAGGTGGGCAGACCCCCTTTATATAAAGATGGACAACCTGCTTGGCTACGGAGCACAAAAAAATGCGGATAACTTCTGGGAAGAATGGCAACCCAATCAGCATTAAAACTGTTCCTTTTTAGTTTATTAGTCTACGCCTACTCTCAGACGTAAAATTCAGCTTGCACATCTTTAGCAGATAGTGAACCAAGCGTTATTTCGGATGGTAGAAAGTCCATAGAAGAAAATGTGCAACCTGAAAGCGTCAATATTTTTTCTGATATTGACAAATTTTATAAGGAGGATTATACTACAATCCAAGCATTTTAAGTAGTAATGCGTAAATTATATAGGACAATATACCTAACACTCTCTACTTTCTTGTTAGTTGGAGGTGGCAATGGCAATAGTCAAGGTACTGGAAACGGCAGATATTAATGCAATGTTAGGTGCCCTTTTTCGCTTGGTAGAGATGGATAATCATCGAGCTTCTGAGATATTTTGGGAGAGACACGGTGACAAGGGATAGGCGAAGACAGCCAGGAAAAGTAGAGCTGGTCCTGCCAGGGGAAACCAGGGTGTTGCAGGTTTTACTTTCTTACCTGGCAGCTCAAATATCCTCTCTTCCCCTCCCGTGGCCGGAGCCCTGGGGGTAATCGGGGTTGGTGGCAGGGCCAGCTTGAAGAATCACTACCATAATAAGTGGTAACTGAAGGAAAGACTTATCATATCAAAAGGAGGTAAGGAATGACCAAGAAAATTGTCTGCTTAGTGGTGAGTAGCTTAATGGCGCTATCCCTGGTGATGGCAGCCTGCGGGCCGGCATTGGTGGAGGAGAAAGAAAAAGAACAAGAGAAAGTGATAGTGGTAGAGGAACAGGAGAAAGAGTCGAAGGTGAAGGAGGAGGTGGCGGAAGAAGAGGTGGTGGAAGACACGGGCCCCAAGTATGGCGGGATTATAAACACGCTAAGGACAAGTGATATAAGGAACTGGGATGATTATTACGGGAACCATCTCACTCCAGCCTGTGATCTCGTGATGTCGCGCTTGGCAATCGGTGATTGGACAAGAGGTCCGGCTGGCAGCGGCGAGCTCGGGTTTGTACGCGGTGACGTGCTGTTCGAGACCAAGATGGGGCAACTGGTAGAGAGCTGGGAATTCTTTTCAGACGCGCGCGGCGTCTTCAAACTACGCCAGGGCATTTATTATGGGCTTGACACCAGTAAAGAGGCCAGCCGGCTGGTCGGGGGGAGAGAGTGGACGGCCGACGATGCTGCTTTTGCCCTGAATCGACTCAAGAATACAAAAGGGACTTATATCAATAGAGCCGACCCGGTGATGGTGGAAGGCACAACGATAACTGCCTTGGATAAGTATACTCTTGAGATTGACACTGTCCCGGAGAGAGCCTATGAAGCGCAGTATTGGCTCAACTTCTATGCCTACAGTGACACACCGCGGGAGGTGATCGAGAAATACGGAATCACTGATGACTGGAAGAGGGTAGTTGGCACAGGACCGTTCTTCATAACGGACTATACTCCCGGCTCTATGGTAACTTTTGAGAAAAATCCTAACTATTTTGCCAAGGACCCGGTTGGTCCGGGGAAGGGGAACCAGTTGCCCTATGTTGACGGGGTGCGAATGATGATAATACCGGATGTTTCTACCCGTCTAGCGGCACTCAGGACAGGAAAACTCGACTACATAAGCGGACTGGCTTTCGAGGATGCAGAGTTCACGCTACAGACTGCTCCTGAGCTACAGTCCGTACGCTTTATGGCAGGGGGAGGTGGAGGAATCGCGATGAGGACGGACAAGGAGGAGCTACCGTACAGCGATATCAGGGTCCGCCAGGCCTTAATGCTGGCTACCGACTTCGATGCCATCAATCAGGCGTTTTCGGCGGGGTTGGCGAACCTACCAACTTGGCCAATCAGCCACCAGTCGGGATATGAACATTTACGAGTTCCGATGGAAGACTTGCCCCAAAGGGTCCAGGAGTTATATCAATACAATCCTGAGAGGGCTAAAGAACTCCTGGCTGAAGCTGGCTATCCGGAAGGTTTCAAAGCCTCTTTGGTCCTAAATGCAGGCAGCGTAGATAAGGCGGCGGTATACAAGGATATGTGGCAGAAAGTTGGCGTTGAGATAACATTCGATGTAAAAGAGTCCGGTGTAAAGAGAAGCATGGATATCAGTAGAAGTCACGAGGAAATGACCTGGGGTGGCGGCGCCAATAATACCAGATATGCGCCTCGTCTTGGGCAGGTCGACGGTGACACCTCCGGCAACCTGAGTTTGATAGATGAAGACTATATTCACGAGACACGAGCGGCTTACGCGAAGGCGTGGTTGGTGGGTGACTATGAAGAAATGGGTCGACTCTCGCGTGAAATGCTTAAGCAAGTTCTCTGGGAGGCCTGGGTTATACCTGAGCCCGATTGGCCCCAATACCATTTGTGGTGGCCCTGGCTCAAGAATTTCGACGGGGCTGTCGCGCCGGGTATCTTTAACGGTCCAGGTTTCCAGTTCTACTGGCTAGACGAGGGCCTGAAGAAGGAAATGGGGTACTAAGCCCGACATCGCAGAGACAATTGAAAAGGGAATTAGCTGCCGGGGGTTTTGAGGCCTCCGGCAGCTAATTCAGGAAGTATATGGCTGAATAGTTAGCACTTAATGAAGCCCAGTAACAATGTCGGAGAGTTGCTTGCTGAAATGGTGAGATAAAAACTCGTCCGGGTAAGAAGCTCTTTCTACTATTGGCCGGAGTTATACACCTATTGACGTCGAACCGATGAGCCCAGCCAATTGACAATGGGGGATTGGTGTAGCAGGTTTTTCCACACCAGCTGAAAACCAGCTAACTTTTGAATTCTACCGGAAAGAGGAGGGAGATTTTGTGATGAGTATTATCGAGGAAGATCGAGCCCGTTACAAGGAAATCTTCGGAGAAAGAGACAAACAAAAGGACTACTGGGCTTATAATGTATGTTCTCTTTGCTACAACGCCTGTGGTATCCGGGTAAGAGTGGTTGATGGCAAGCCTGTGGCGGTGGAAGGTATCCCTGAAAGCGATAAGGGTGCTCAGGGGGGAATCTGTGCCAGGGGTGTTGCCGGGCTGGATATGTACTATGACCCAAACAGAATCCTGTACCCAGTGAAAAGGACTAATCCGAAAAAAGGGCTTCACGAAGACCCGAAGTGGGAGCGGATTTCCTGGGAAGAAGCCCTTGATACAATCACTGAAAAGCTGGAAGAAGCAATGGAAAAGGACTCCAGGACAATATTCAGTTCTGGTTCTCCTTCCCCTACCGCCGGCTCAACCGGATTTGCCGGTCTTTTGAGACCCATGAAGGCGGGTGGTTCAATAGGTGGTGCGGGTATTATGTGCGGGGGCAGTACCCATCACATCGGTGCTCTGCAGTCCGCCGCCTGGGACATAATCCCGGATTACAGGTACTGCAACTATATACTTCGTTGTGGTGGTAATGAAGGGTGGGGAGGTGGTCGTCAGGCCAGTTCCACCATCAGATTGGCGGCTACTGCCAGGGAGAGGGGCATGAAAATGAAGGTCATGGACCCTCAGGGTTTCACAGTTGCCTCCAAAGGTCAGGAATGGATTCCGATTCTGCCGGCGACAGATATCGCTGTGTTTATGGCAATAGCGAACTTGATCGTAAATGAGATAGGGATATATGACAAGGAATTCATCAGGCAAAAAACTAACGGCTCCTACCTTATTGGGCCGGATCGTCTTTTTGTACGGGACGGACAAACCAACAAACCGCTCCTTTTTGATGAAACCGATAGCAAAATCAAAACTTTTG
>NYYM01000063.1 GCA_002685815.1 Dehalococcoidales bacterium
AGGATATCCTCAATGTAGAATTGGAGCCCGTTACTGACAATCACAAACCGGATATCGCTTCGCCGGCAAAAGGCCACCAGTTCGCCGAAGCCCGGTCGTATTGTCGCTTCTTTGTTCACCCTCTCCAGTAAGCTCTCCTTACCGGCCTTGACCATGGAAAAAGCCGCCGAGTTGAAACGTCCCACGGTTATCTTGCTCTCTTCATAATCACTGGTCAGTTTTTTCCAGTCTCCTCCGGCAAAGGCGTCCAGTATGATGTAACTCACATCTTCCTCAGTAACCGTGCCGTCAAAATCACACTGGACCAGAGTTTTAGCCCCTTTTTTCAAACTTGTTCATACCTCCGAATTTGGCTTTTTTTTTTCAGGACTGGTCGGCGCGTTCCTTGTCGCGGAGCACTCGGCGCAGCATCTTCCCCACTCCTGTTTTCGGTATCTCATCGATGAATTCAACCTCCCGGATACGCTTGTAGGGGGAGATTTTCCATGCACAAAAATCAATAAGTTCCCCCGCTTCCAGGAGGTGTTCTTCTCTGACCACCACGTAGGCTTTTGGTATTTCACCGGACAAACTGTCAGGTTTGCCTATTACCGCGCACTCTCTGACCGCAGGGTGCTCATAGAGGATAGCTTCAACCTCAGCCGGAGCGATGGTATAGCCCTTGNNNTTTATCGTTTCCTTTTTTCTGTCCAGTACGTGAAAGTACCCTTCCTCGTCCATCATTGCCAAGTCACCCGTATAGAGCCAACCGTCCCGCAGTGCTTCACGGGTATCGTNGGGCTGATTAAGGTATCCTTTCATCACTTGCGGTCCCTTGATAATCATTTCACCGGTTTNNCCCGCGACCAGTTCNANCTGGCCCGTTTCTTCGTCGACGATACGGGCATCGGTATCGCAAGCCGGTATGCCTATGGTTCCCGGTTTTATCTTCTTCAGCGGAGAATTGTGGGTTTCGGGTGATGCTTCACTCAAGCCGTAGCCCAGCGCCAGCCTGACTCCGGTCTGCTTCTCCCATCTTCCCCTGATTTCAGGCGGGATAGGCATTGCTCCGCTCTTCACGTACCTTAAAGATGAGATATNGTATCTGTTTATGGNCGGACTGTTTGTTAGCNTGGTGAACATGGAGGCGGCCCCGTACATTACCGTCGCCCTTTCTTTTTCTATTGTCCTCAGCAGCCCCTCGGCGTCAAACCTGGGTATAATAACCACTCTGGCTCCGCTGTAAACGGGTGAATTGAGGCAGGTACATCCTCCCCAGCTGTGATAAAAAGGAAGCAGGCCGATGATAATATCCTGATGGCTCCAACCGAACCAGGCGTTGTTCTGCATGGCGTTGGCCACCAGATTGTAATGGGTCAGCAGTACACCTTTGGCTAGTCCGGTGGTGCCTCCGGTATAGACGATGGCGGCTACGTCATCCCGNGGTCGGATGCTGATATGGGGTGGCTTGGCCGGGTTACTCTCCAGGATTTGTTTCAAAGAAGTCCACTCTTCGCTGCTCTTNGTATCGGTCAAGATGATCACTTTCAGCTCGGTCCCGTCCTTAACTTCTTTGACCAGAGGATAAAATTGACTGCCGGAGATGATGGCCGTGGCCGCCGTATCGATCAGNTGGTGTCTGAGTTCGGCCTGCCGGGATAGAGGATTGACGGTGGCGACCGTACCTCCGGCTTTCAGTATTCCGTAATAACTGATGACGAACTCAAGGCTGTTGCCCAAGAAAAGCAATACCCTGTCCCCGCTCTTTATCCCCAGTCCATNNAGTCCGGTCGCCAGNCGGTCGCTCAACTCATCGAGCTCTNGGTAGCTCAGCCGTTCCTCACCGCAGTTGAAAGCGGTACTATCCGGCCACTTTTCGGCCGCCCTGGAGAGCAGGCTAAAGAGAGGTATCTCGGGATAATCCAGCGTCTTGGGGACGCCCTCCGTCCAGGAACCGTACCACGGTTTTTCCGCTGACATGTGATGCTCCTATATCGCCGTACTAATCTCGTGTCAGGCCGAAGAAATTGTAGCACAAAGCAGTCCTGTCTTGAAACCGACCGGATATGAGTCTGTCTCNAGCCTTGCGCTGATTTCGCTGAAGGTATATAATTACAGTTAATCTTAGTCGGTATGGGCATGACAAAGACAAGGCGACGATTTAATTTACTATAAGATTGGCCCGACACTGTTGAAAATGCCCACCGTTCGAGATGCAGAAAGAGGGGCCCCCGCTAGTACCTCCGGGAAATCCCTCAAGCTGTTCCGTACCGGGTTCAGGTGTTTCAGTTTCTGTACCAGCAGCCTCGCTTAGAACGACTGCCAGCCCTTACCCTTCAGCAGGCCTTGCAGGTAGGCCGACTGACCGGCGTGCTGCAGAGTGTCATCCAGGATACTTACCAGGCGCACCCCCACTGTTGGCAGAGATTGAAACTCCGGTTCATCCAGCTCCCGGTCGAGGTCGGACGCTGACAGGCTGTTGAGATACTCGTTGATTCGCTCCAGATCGGCCCGCAGGTACTCCACCAGCGCCTTCATATCGGGTGTTTCAAGCCCTGCCACATCTTCCGCCGTTTGCCCAAATCCGACATTGTTGGGGTCAGCCGGGCCGTTGAGCCAAATTCTCCTCGGTTAGTCCGTCCAGCACTCTCTCCACTATCCCTAATGTCCGCGTAGCCCTCGCTCATCAGTTCCTGCCATTCCATAGCTGCTTCCCTGTTATTACTGTCAACATCGTATCAACTGAAAACGCCTTTTGCTAAAGGCGAAACCGTGAATTTGTCCCTGATTCATTCCAATTATGTGATATAATATGGCACAGATGACCGGACGGACTGGCAAAAGATCAGGTTGCTCAATGTGCGGCCTCTGCTGCATAAAACTGGGCCTTGAAATGGGCATGACTCCCGGCGATTACCGGCGCTGGAAGCATCAGGGAAGGGATGACATTCTCCGCTATGCTTACATTCCTCCGGGGCGGGTGGACCGGGGCTACCTCTGGTTTGACCCCGAGAATAAGCTGGAGTTGGACCGCTGCCCCTTTCTTGTTCAGGACAGTCCTGGAAGTCACAGTTGCGCCATTCAGGAGACCAAACCAAAGGCGTGCAGCCAGTTCTGGTGTGAATGGGCCTATGGGGTCGGGGAAAGGGCCATACCCTTTAAGGTGGCCGCCGGGTGGACCGATAGAGCCAGGCGGTTGGGTTATGGCAAGAGCCCGCTGACCGTCCTTAAACTCTTATTGTCAGGATGAAGCAGTTGCGAAAGTGATCGGACAGAATGTTAACCGGATATTGGAGGAATTGCCCGACGGCGTTCAACTTGTCGCCGCTGCCAAGTCGGTTCAGCCCCGGGAAATTCTGGAGGCTGTTGAGGCGGGAATCACCATCATTGGAGAAAACTATGTCCAAGAAGCCGAGAAAGCCTACCGGGAGNTGGGTAGCAGGGTGCAATGGCATCTTATCGGACACCTTCAGAAGAATAAGGTCAAGAAAGCCGTCGGACTTTTCGACATGATAACAACTCTTGACTCTGTGGAACTGGCCGCTGAAATCAACAAAAGNTGCGCTCAAATCGACAAGGTAATGTCCGTCTTGATCGAAGTNAACAGCGGTCGGGAGGAGCAGAAAAAAGGCGTCAGTCCGGAGAAGGTTGAGCCGTTGATCAGGGACATCACCGGCCATCAAAACCTGAAGGTAATGGGGTTGATGACTATGGGGCCCGCCTCCGGTAATCCCGAGGACTCCCGGCCCTGTTTTGCCGAGACCAGAAAAGTATTTGACCTGATTAAGCAANTTGACCTGCCGGGCGTCGAAATGAGGTATCTTTCTATGGGGATGACCAACTCCTATCTCATTGCCGTTGAGGAGGGTGCCAATATGGTAAGAATCGGCACCGCGATATTTGGGCCGAGGAATTANTCCACCGCTGGCGCCGTTGGCTGACGGCCACGCTTTTGTTTGGAGATTATCAAAGATCGAGAGGAGAACGAACGAAATGCCGCCTGTGTTATCAATCGTGGGTATTTCAAACTCGGGTAAGACAACCCTGATCGAAAAACTGGTCGGGGAACTAAAATCGCGGGATTACCGCCTGGCTACCGTTAAACACGCCGCTCACGGGACAAGTTTTGATGATGTCGGTAAAGACAGCGGGCGTCACCTTGAGGCTGGCAGCCAGGCAACAGCCCTCGTTTCTCAGGACCGCATGTTTCTGATTGAGANGGTTTGCCCGGACGCCGNTCTGGAAAAAATAGTCGAGCGTCTGGGGGAAGACCATGATATTATCCTGGCCGAAGGTTTCAAACGGGGCCTAGCTCCCAAGATTGAAGTCCATCGTAAAGAGGCCGGCCCACTCCTGGAAGATCTGGAAAACCTGATAGCCATCGCCACCGATGAACCCCTGGAAACCGACGTCAGGCAGTTCTCACTGGAGGACGTCAAAGGCCTGGCCGATTTCATTGAGGAAGGCTTCATCAAGCCCCAGAGCGAACGTTTGTCACTTTACATAAATGACCAATCGGTTTCTCTCAAGGATTTCCCGACCGGCATCATCACTAATGTTCTCATCGGGATAGCCGCTTCTCTTCGGGGAGTGGGCAAGGTCGGAACTCTCAAGTTCTTTCTCAGGAANAGGNACTGACCCCGGTGGATTAAGTCCGGTGGAATTCTTTTTCCAGTTGCCCTGAGGTGAGGCGGATTATCGTCGGACGTCCGTGAGGGCAGGTATTGGGAGTCGCTGTCGGCTCCAGTTGTCGCAGAAGCTGGCGCATTTCCTCGTCGCTCAGTGACTGCCCCGCCCTGATAGCCCCGTGACAGGCAAAAGAGATCATCATCTTCTCCCGCCAGTCGCTCATCTCCTCGGTCGACAGNGAATCAAGCAGTTCTCTCAAGGCGGTCGTCCAGTCTTTGCGGTGCAGCAGGAGAGGGATGGCCCTGACCAGATAACTTCTCTCCCCAAAAGGCTCGATGGAAAAACCGAACTCGCTCAGGTCTTCATAGCGGGCTTTAAGAATCTGGTCTTGACGGGGAGTCACCTCCAGGGTGGTCGAATCAAGCAGTCCCTGTACCTCCACCTCGTGCTCTAGACTCTCCTTCTGAATCTGATCGAACAGGATCCGCTCGTGGGCAGCGTGCTGGTCGATTAGNTACAATCCTTCAGGGCCCTCGGCCACAATGTAACTGTTGGATAGCTGCCCCATCAGTCTCAGGGCCGGNAGGGACTGGGGGAGAGTCGGCTGAGCTACTTCCGATGGACCGGACGGCGAACTGGCCGGTGAACCGGTCGNCCGATGACTCGTTTNAGGCACCGTCCAGAATGACCAAGTCTGCCNTGGCGGCGTTCCGTAAGCAGTAGCCACCTCTTCGATTNGGGGTACCGGGGCCAGTTCCACCAGGGCCCCCCGAACCGCTTTCTGAACGACGCTGAAAANCAGGCGNTCGTTCTGGAATTTGACCTCGGTCTTGGTGGGATGGATGTTCACGTCCACTTCTTCGGCCGGTAGGGAGACGTTAATAACCGCTACCGGGTGTCTTCCCTGCATCAGCAGTCCGTGGTAAGCCTCCTCCACCGCCCAGGACAGCAATCGACTGTTTATCCAGCGGCGGTTGATGAAGAAACTGAGGTAATTGCGATTGGATCGGTTCACCGTTGGCGATCCCACCATGCCCGTTACTTTGATGGCCGANGCGGCTGGGTTGCCTTCCCATGCCCCATCCTCACGGCCCAGNTCCAGCATCTCCCTGGCTATCTCCAGGCCGTATACCTGGCTGATGCTGTCTCCCAGCTGGCCGTTGCCCGGCGTTCTCAGGGCCGCCCGTCTGTCGCTGGATAGCGTAAACTTGACCTCGGGGTAGGCCAAGGCGTACTGGGTAACTATATTGGCAATTTGGCTGTTTTCTGTNGTCGTGGATTTGAGGAATTTCAGTCGGGCCGGCACGTTGCGGAGCAAGTCTCGCACCGTGACCGTAGTCCCCTGGGCCCGCCCCTGGCTGCCNTGGTCGACCATCACACCCTCTTTCAGNCTGATGTAATTTCCGGTGGAGTCACCGCCGGGGCAGGTNACCACCTCAACTAGGGCTACGGCCGCTATGCTGGGCAGGGCTTCGCCNCGAAAGCCGAGGCTGGAGATAGTCTCCAGGTCATTGAGATTGGCTACCTTGCTTGTGGCATATCGCTGAAAGGCCAGTTCCAGTTCGGCCGCCGGAATTCCCGACCCGTTATCGGTCACCCTNATCAGACTGACCCCCCCGCNCCTCACCTCAACCGAAATCTGGCTGGCCGCCGCGTCCAGTGAGTTCTCCACCAGTTCCTTGACCACCGAGGCCGGTCTCTCCACCACCTCCCCGGCCGCAATCCGGGAGACTACCTCTTGCTCTAACAGCTTGATTGGCATGCCCACCCCCATCTCATCTTACACGTTTCCGTGTAAGATGTCAAGTCACATCCATTGCTTTGATTACAGTAAGGCAGCTATCAAAATATGATGATAATCTGTCTTCAATGGCAAGAACGTTTAGTTCTTCGCGTTTCTCTTATTCTTTAATAATTCATCTACTAATTCAAGAGGATTATATGNAAAGTTGTAATTACCTGACACAAGTTCTTCAGTAGNCTTTTCGGCTTACTCNCACCTTCGTCAACTAGGTGTTGCATATCCGTGGAATATTGCTCAATATTCTTCACACGGATAAAACTATGGTCTCCAACAGTATCGGCGGCCTGTCTAAACCCAGTGACATATTTGACAAAATCCCATTCAGATGATTGGATGTTTTCCCGAGCNCATTTTTTTCTAGAGCTACAGTTGTATCCAGAGAAAACCCGTCNCCTACCCGTCGGCCAACCGTGTTTATGGAAAGAATGTCATATCTCTCTTTATACAGTTTTGTCATTAGATTGATAAAATCTTGAGATGCCAACTACCCCATCCTCTCCAGGTTGGCGAAGCTGAGGAGCAGTTTCTTTACTTCTCCGGCGAAGGCGACCACCACCTCGGAGTCATCCTTGACCGGCAGGCAGCTTACCACCACTCCCTTGCCGAACTGGGTATGGTGGACGTGGTCGCCGGCCTTCAGGTCGGAAGTGGACTCACCGGGATTGGCCGGTTTGTTCCAGGAATATATGGAGGCTGCTAGCTGGCTCTTTTCCTTGCCCCAGCCGTCGCCGTCGGAAATCAGGGCCTGCGGTATATCGGACAGGAAACGGGAGGGCTGGCCCACCATACTTCGTCCCATCAGGGTACGCCGGAAGGCCCGCACCAGATAGACTCTTTGCTTGGCCCTGGTGATGCCAACGTAGCACAGTCGCCTCTCCTCCTCCATCTGGGTGGGGTCGTCGAACGACCTGAAATGAGGCAGGATCCCGTCCTCCATCCCTACCATGAAGACCACCGGAAACTCCAGCCCCTTGGCCTGATGCAGGGTAATCAGCGTTACCGNCGGGATACTCTCTTCGAGTCCGTCGATGTCGGATACCAGTATGGCCCTTTCCAGGAAGGCGGCTAGGCTCTCAGTAGGGTCCAGGTCGACATAATCCTGGGCCACGCCGCGGAGTTCGAGGATGTTCTCCCAGCGCTCCTCACCGTCCGACTCGTTTGACAGATAGTTCTTGTAGCCGGAACGTTCGACTATCAGGTCGACCAGGTCGNTCAGCTTTAGCTCCCGGCTGCGGCGGACCAGTTCTTCCATCAGGTCGGCGAAAACAGTCAGCAACCGGGTGATATGAGGACTGAATGGAGGCTGAACGGCCTCCTCTTTTTCATCCGCCTTGGCCATCATTTNCAGCGCTTCGTATTGTGAAACACCCATAGACTTGGCCCAGCCGGATAGCTTGGCCTGGGTCTNCTNGCCGACACCTCTCTGAGGGACGTTTATTATCCTCATCAGACTGACGCTGTCATCCAGATTCTGGATCAGCCGCAGATAGGCGATGATGTCCTTGACCTCCCGTCTCTCGTAGAAACGGGTGCCGGCTACCAGCTTGTAGGCCGTCCCGTAGCGGATAAAAGCTTCCTCGAGGGCTCGAGACTGGGCATTAGTGCGGTACATTACGGCGCANTCGCCCAGGCTGAAGTCGCCCTGACCTACCAGGNGTTCCACTTCGCTGACCACGAATTGGGCCTCTTCCCTCTCGGTGTAAGTTTCAACAACCGTGGCCGGCTCCCCCGGCTCATTCTGCGTCCACAGGTTCTTTGCCTTGCGTTGCTGGTTAACCGAAATTATGCTGGAGGCCGTCTCCAGAATCAGCTTGGTCGAGCGGTAGTTCTCCTCCAGTAACACCAGTTTGGCATCGGGAAAATCGCTTTCAAAGCTGAGGATGTTGCGCAGATCGGCAAATCGCCACGAGTATATGGACTGGTCCGGGTCGCCCACGACACAGATATTGCCGTATTTGCCCCCCAGTTGCTTGATCAGTTCGTACTGCACCAGGTTGGTATCCTGAAACTCGTCCACCAGCAGGTGGATGTACCTTGTCTGGAAACGGTCTAAAATCTCGGGGTTCTTCTTGAACAGCTGCACCGTTTTCATCAACAGGTCGTCAAAGTCCAGGGCCTTGTTTTCTTCCAGCAGCCGTTGATAACGTTCGTAGACCCGTCCCACTACCTCATCGAAATAGCTGCGTCCTCGCTGGATATGGTCTCCCGGGGTCAGCATCCGGCTCTTGGCCGCCGATATAGCTGAGATTACGGCCGCGGGAGCGTACTGCTTAGGGTCCAGGTCGCTCTCCACCAGGCTCCGTTTCACCAGGCTGATCTGGTCGTCCCTGCCGTAGATAACGAAGCGGGGATCGATGTCCATCGCCTGGCCGTCCTGGCGCAGGATANGGGCGCAAATAGCGTGGAAAGTCCCCATGGTCAGGTCGGGCACCGCACTGCTGACTAATTCGCGTAGCCGTTCCTCCATTGCCCGGGCCGCCTTATTGGTGAAAGTGACCGCCATGATATGACGGGGATTGACTCCGCAAACGCTGATCAGATAGGCGATGCGATGAGTAATGACTCTGGTCTTGCCACTGCCCGGCCCGGCTAGTATCAACACGGGGCCGCTGATCGCCTCGGCCGCTTCTCTCTGGGCTGGGTTAAGACTAGACAGGATATCCATCTTCATTCATTATAGCATTGGCGGTTCATCTGTTAAAGTCCGGAGAATGAACGCGGTCGTTTAATACAGGCTTCAAAAGAGGGCCAATTTTCTTTGAAAACTCCTCTCCCAGTCCTCCCGGCAAGTGTCTGCGCTGGAAGAAACGTATGCATCTCGCCCTGAGTCGGGCNGTTTCGTCCTCAGCAGGGTACAGAGAGGTGAAATCCGACCCTGCCATCCTTACTCTTGGGATTTCAGAGGGGCTTCGCCTCTCTTTTATCTCCCTTACTTCCGGGAAGTTTCAAACAAAGAATCGGGCGTTCAACAAATCAGCAGTATCGACAATCCGGTCGGAAAAATCGTATGATATGGGGGAGCTAAGAATGACTATCTTGTTTGTTTGCGTTCATAATTCGGGCCGAAGTCAGATGGCCGAAGCCTTCTTTAATAAACTGGCTCAGGGCCGCACCAGAGCCCTCTCTGCCGGTACCGATCCGGCCGGGGTTGCCAACCCTGCCGTGGTGGCCGTGATGGACGAAATCGGTATTGACATCATCCACCAGCAGCCCAAACAACTTACCATCAATATGCTTGAAGAGGCCGACCGGGTAATCACTATGGGCTGCGGAGTTGAAGAGGTCTGCCCCGCCACCTCCGTCGAGACCGAGGACTGGGCATTGGACGACCCCAAGGGGCAGACACCGGAGAAGGTCAGACAGATCAGAGATCAGGTTAAAGCCAGAGTGTCGGCCTTGCTGGCAGAGATGTCCCTTCAGAAATGAGCCGCCCTGCGGAAAGAAGGCTCGGTCTCTGGGAGAAGTCCCTCACCCTCTGGGTCGTCCTGTGCATCATTGCCGGAACACTTCTGGGCAGGACTTTTCCCCGGATTTCAGACGTGCTGGTTNAACTGGAGATAGCCAGTATTTCCATCCCCATCGCCTTCCTGGTATTTGCCATGATATACCCCATCATGGCCCAGATAGGTTTTGAGGAGATAAAAGGGGCCGCCCTCAATCCTAAGCCGTTGGCCCTGACCCTCATTGCCAATTGGGCGGTAAAGCCGTTAACCATGGCTTTCTTCGCTTGGCTCTTCTTGGCGGTGGTTTTTTCCGGCTACCTGACCCTGGAGCAGATTCAGCAATACCGGGCCGGTCTGATACTGCTGGGCATAGCCCCTTGCACGGCTATGGTCCTGGTATGGAGTTACCTGGCCAGGGGTAATATGGGACACACCCTGGTCATGACCGGCATCAACTCGTTGGCTATGGTACTGCTCTACACTCCCTTGGCTCTACTCCTGCTGGGTATTTCAGGAATAAGTGTCCCCTGGCTTACCCTGAGTCTCTCCGTAGTGATATATATTGGCACACCCTTGATAGCCGGATACCTGACCAGAAGCCAGGTCGTTAAGAGAAAGGGTCTGGACTGGTTCAATACCCGTTTGGCCCCGGTGCTNGGTAGGGTATCCGTTACCGCCCTGCTGGTAACCTTGATCGTCCTCTTTACCTATCAGGGCTATCTAATCGTCGAGTTGCCGGCCATTATCGCTATGATATCCGCCGGTATTCTGGCCAACATTCTGCTCGTCTTCGGGGTCACCTATTTTGCCGCCAGGATGATGCGCCTTGGTTACGAGGATGCTGCACCGGCCGCCATTATTGCCGGTAGTAATCACTTTGAAGTGGCTATTGCCGTGGCCATCACCATCTTCGGAGTCAATTCGGGGGCTGCTCTGGCCACGGTGGTCGGTGTTCTCACCGAGGTTCCTTTTATGCTTATCCTGGTGCAGTTGTGCAAAGCCACCCGGAACACATTTCGCACTTAGCTAACCGGCCAGACCCAGCCCCTCGTTTACCTTTTGGAAATCCAGGTCTTGTTCCATAACTTCGGTCAGCTTCTTCAGCTTGTTCTGCTGGTTAAATTTTGCCTTGGCCATGGCCTCTTCGATGCCGGCCACCATGGAGGGAATATCATCTCCGGTCAGGATAATCGGGATATTCTTCTTTTCCGCTGTATTAAGCACCATCGGATTCAGTGAGGTATCTCCGGCTAGAACCAGACACCGGGATGAGGTTTGCATGGCGGCCATCTGCATATCAGAGCGCTCGCTTTTGAGCAGCACCGCCTTGTTGTCTTTGCGGCCAAAATAGTCTGGCCCCGGGTCCAGCGCCAGCGCCCCCAGCATGAAGTTTTCCACCAGATCGGCTGACTTGTCAGCCCCGGATAGTATCTCTCCCTGGATGCACTCGGCCAGTTCACCGACCGTCATTGTCAGCAGCAGCCTGTTTTCCGGTAATACTCCCAGCAGACTGACTCCGGCTTTTTCAAGCAGGGCCGACATCTCGATACGGGCCTGCTCCATCCTGGTTACCGGCACTTTGTTTAATATTACTCCCAGCAGGGATTTGCCGATATGNCTGGTGTTCTCCACTATTTTCGGCAACCCCTGGGGGTAGTTCTCCATAACGATTACCCTGGTCTCCAGTGCCTCGGTTATTTCACCGGCTGCCCAGTGTTGGTCGGAGATCCCTTCGATGATGACCACGTCTTTGCCCTGGGAAGCCTTGGCGTAAGTTTCCTTGATATTGACAGACAGGCTGCCTCTGCTGCTGATAACCGGACTCAGCGTTTCCGTCGGTTCATCCAGAAAAAAAAGGCCCTTTAGGAACTCGGCGTCACTGTCTCCGCTGGCTGAAGTAGCCGTTCCGTCGGAGATAACCGGTTTGAAGAAACCCACTTTCTTCCCCGCGGCCAGTAAATGCCTTCCCAGACCGGCACAAATCGCCGTTTTCCCGCTGCCTTTCTCAGAAGAAGTTACATACAAAGCGACCAAAACTATACCTCCATCGATAGAAGAATTATGTGTCGGAACCATTATAACCTGCCCTACGTCATAGGTAAAGAGGCCGTCGGGGAGAACTGGTCGGAATGGCTAAACAAGGTGAAAAGAAAGAAGGCCCGCCCAAGGGGGTAAGGCCTTGGAGAAAGGCTCACTGGCCCCCTGTTTCCACCGGGTAGTCGGCCTGCTTCCATTCGCGGTAGCCACCGGCCAGGACTGTCATTTCCGTGAAGCCCTGCTTTATCAGGAAGAGCGCCGCACGGGCGCTGGTCTCTTCCGCCAGTCAGGAGCAGTACAGAACGACCTTTTGGCCGGCGGGTGGTTGCCACTCGCCAGTCTCAATCGCTCGGAGAGGAGCCGATACCGCTCCCTTAATGTGACCCGTCCTGTATTCATCTTCGCTCCGGGTGTCTGCGATGAGAATGCTCGCCCCGNTCTCCTGTTTCCCCAGCACCTCTTCCTTGTCTACCCGCAGAACTTCACTGACGTCGGTCGGAATGTCTTGGGCCGGGGCACATGCCGCCACACTCATCAGCATAATGATGCCAGATACCAGCAGCAGTCGGGTGTTGGTTCGTAAATGCATCAGTTGTCTTATTCTCATCTCTTTTATCTTACCATCATGTCGAGAAATAGACAAAAAACCTTGCCCGCAGTTCTTGCCTGCCTCAGCAATACAACCCGNCCATAAGCCCCAGCCGTTGGATGCTTTGCTTTTCCTTGCCTTGACAAATCCTGCCAGAAGGCTACAATTTATATGATATGGGACAAAAAAGGTTCGCCCTGAAGGCTCTCAAGGTGATAACGATCATGACACCCACCCTGATTGTGCTTTCCCTTCTTTTTGATATGAGCACCCTCAGCTTTGTCGGTGGTTCCGTCTGGTCTTTAAGCAGCCTGGGTATGTTGATACTGGTCGCTTTCATCATCTGGGCTGTAGTGACTGTCGCATCCTTCTTCATCCATGACATTTGGAACCGGCTTAGCGGGACAAAAGCCCACCGGCAGGGACAAGAAAGAGGCGCTTCCAAACCGGAAGCTGATGTTGTGGACGCGGTCGCCTGGACGGTCAAATGATTCTTGTCTCCGGCTGATCGATACACTCCAGCCTTGTTTCTCCCGGATACTCATTCACCAGTTTTGACCGGCACACTATTGCCTGAATACATATTGGACGATGGNGCCTTGCAGCGTCATTATCAACCACAACGCTACGATTACTACACCACCACTTGCCACCAGTATTGCTATCAAAACACCTGCCAGAGATGCCACTATACCCCACCTATACCCCACCATCTCACTTGTGTACCGACACTGCGGAATTTCCGTTCCAGGGCCGAGGCCATCTCTATTGTCCATTTCCACTCCTTTTTGACCTAGCTTGAAGTCTTTATCCTGACGATGTGGATGGTAACTCCAGCTACCACCAAACCCAGAATTAATCTCATCACAAGACCTTGAACGGCGAACACAATTGACAAGCCAATCGTTACCCACAGTAGGACGACGGTGAACAGCTTTACTTTCAGGGGCATTCCCTTTCCTCGAAGGTAGTTATTAATGTAAGCCCCCAGGATTCTGTTGTTCAACAGCCAGTTGTAGGACTTCGGTGAGCTACGCAGATAACACGCTGCCGCAAGCAGAAGAAATGGCGTTGTTGGTAATATCGGAACAACGATACCAATGACTCCCAGGGTTGTCAGCAGTGTACCTGCGGCGACGAGTAGTATTCTCTTCATTCATCCTTACTGTTTTCTTGTTCTTTCTTTTTCCCTCGTCGTCCCGGCCAAACAAAAACCAGTAGAATTACGGGAGTGACGGTCTCTCCATTTCAATCAAATCCGTTGTGCGACAATAAAGGTTCCCGCTGTGGCGACCCAGCGCCCTCAGGGTAGGAGCATGTATCCCCCCGTCAGCAAACAGGTCGTCTTTGATATGGACCTGAACCACTTCACCGATCACTACGCTAGAGCCTCTGGGTAACTCCCCGAACTCCATGACATTGTACAACCGGCACTCTAAGTTCACCGGCGATTCGGCTAACATCGGTGATGCGACCACATCTGCTTTGGTAGAGGTTAATCCCGTTTCCGTGAATTCGTCCACTTCACTGGTAAATTCAGTCGATGACAGGTTCATTACTTCTGCCAAATCTTCATTGACAATGTTGACAACAAAGTCTTTCGAGAACTCGATGTTCGCCAACGTATCCTTCTTTTGACCACCCCTCTTTCGACCAACACTGACATAGACGAGGGCTGGATTGGAGCTCAGTATCCCAAAAAAGCTAAAAGGAGCAAGGTTAAATATGCCATCCTCGCTAATTGTAGAGACCCAGGCAATTGGTCGGGGTACAACTACACTCGAAAACAGCTTGTAGAATTCCGCACTATTCGTACCTTTGGGGTCAATCTTCATTGTTGTTTTTCTCCTTTTGTTTTCTTTTCTTGGTGTAGGTCAGGTCCAACACTACCCAATCTCGACCCATTTTCTTGCCACGAATGCGTCCTTCTTCCAAAAGCTTCCTTACTCGTCTTTCAGAAATCCCTAACATCATACCTGCTTCTTGAGTAGTGTACACTGCCATGGCAGTACTATACCGTATGCGGTATAATGTGTCAACACTGACAAATAGTTTGACTTGCCAGAATAATTGGATATAGCTACCAGGTGGTGGTGCATGCCTCCACTGAAGAGACCACCTATTAGGCAGAATTACCTTGATAATGCCCTTAAACAGGAATAGAACTTAACCTTGCCATTGCCACATGTTAAGCTTGCCAGATAACTGGTCATACCGTCTGAACTGATAGGATAACCTACAAACCTATCTAAGGTGTAATGATAAGCGTCAATGGTCCTAGGGCTTGTCCCGATTGGGCGCGATATGATAAACTTTTGCAATAGCTCAGCAGTGAACTTTAGTGAACTTTCTGAAAAAGCTTGAGAGATATTTGAGTTATCTGAAGCTGTGGCGCATTCGTCTAGGGGTTTAGGACACCTCCCTCTCAAGGAGGAGATCACCGGTT
>NYYM01000064.1 GCA_002685815.1 Dehalococcoidales bacterium
AACGAGGATAATGGTATAATCGAACTGTCTAGATAGGAAGCATCTCTATGCACAAAAGTTGGATACTGATATCAGTAGTTACCTGGACATTATTGATATTCGGGGCATGCAGTGACGCAGCGGCCCCAAGAGACATCGACGAGATACTGATTGGCAAACCAACGGCCACTAATGTCCAGGTCCATTCGGTTACTATCCAGGCTACCAGCACCATCGACGTGGCGTGCGCTGTCGCTTACGGACTTACCAGCGATTATGGTCAGATTACAACCGATGATGATATGGCTAGTGGGGGACACAGTGACCACCATCCGGTTTTGAGAGGACTAACTGCAGATACCGTCTACCATTATCAGATCGGTGGCATGGGTCCTGACGGGACTATGTATCAAAGCTCAGACTTGACCTTCATAACTCTGCCTGAAAATACCACAATCCGAAAGGAAATTGGTAAAAACCTGGCTCTTCTTGGAGAAGGAGCGCGGATAGTCGGCACTAGCAGTAATTACGGCGGCGGCAATACCGGAGCGGTTAAAATCGAGGTGTACGGCTCACCATCACAAGGACCATCTAATCGGGATGATGGTGACATGTAACGTGCCGGGTGAATACGATCAGAGGCCCGGCCAGCCGACAGCAGGGAGGCGGCACCGACCGTCCGGCTGGAGGTCAATAAGGTCAATGATGATGCCTCGTAAGGTCCCATTATTGCCCAAAGTGCCTCAACTTGTTCTCTTTCGTGTTGAGCAAATCTGCAGTCCAGTGATTTGTACCGGATTGCCAACCATGCTATTATTGGAGGCAAGATACGGGAGAATAGCTCTAAATGCATGAGATAATACGGCCTGAAGATGAAGCAGCGATGGAGAGGTCAATTGAGATACTGCAACCTCTAGACGTAGCCAAAGCTGAAGAAGTGTTAAAAGAAGTAAAGCAGATTTTCGATAAGCACGGGATAACATTCTTTCTTAGGAAAGGGACCTGCCTCGGTGCTGTGAGGGACAAGGGACTAATACCCTGGGATGACGACCTTGATGTGGGATCGGTAATAGGATTTCACGGCCTTACTGAGAAATCAATCGATCAAGTCGCGGCTTCCTTCAGAGAGAGCGGCTTCATCACCAAAGTGGACTATCCGGACTATGCCATATCGGTGACGACGCTGAAACCACCGGTAAGAGCGGACTGGATGATTCACCGGATTATTGATGACAGCACGTTCCACTGGCCGGGGGTCCGCATTCCTGCCCGATTATTCAACCAGCTGAAAGAAATTGATTTCCTGGGCGAGAAATTCCAGGTGCCAAACCCACCTGAAGAGTATCTGGGTTTCATGTATGGTTCTGAATGGGCGGTACCGAAGAAGAGGGGCTCCTATGAGAAAGACGTTGTGGACCTGATCCCAATGGATTCCCTGCCCGGCCGTGTCAGGAAAGGAAAACAATTCATCGTCAAACATCTCCTGCCGTGGCTGGCCACCAGAATCAAAGTTCTCGATGCGACAGGCGAACCGGTTGCCGGGGCTGAGGTAGTCGTGGCCGGATTGGGTCGTACCACGACCAATGGCCAAGGATACGCCAGATTTTGCATTCCTTACAGTTTTATCTATTCGCTAATACTAAGGTTTGAAGACCATGAGGAAGTATTGTACGAAGAAAACCTCAGTCCGGGCAAAAAGTACGTCTACCAAGCGGACGATCAAACAACATCGGGACGGATCTTTACGCTTACCTCTGACAATTAGCTTGAGCCAAGAGCCTTATCAAGAGCAACAACGTGCGCGAAATACCTGGTTACCGTCCTTTTTCCCATAACTGTCCGATCTGGAGCGGATTCTTGGCTAGGTCTTGTCCGCTCCCTCTGCGAATGGGGGGACTTTGCAATTCCTTTGTTCGCCCTGGTGATCTTCCTCTGGATTCCCCGGGATATACGAATGAGCCGGTTGAAAGAAAGAGAGATTGAAAGATATGGGGATGAGGCCCCGCTGCCCGGTAGAGGAGTTGACCACAAGGATTGCAGAAGAAATAAGTAATTCCCAAGAGGCCGGTAACTTGCCGGATTCTTCCTACTGCATCTCAATGATAATGAAATGGGCTNTATCAGAGGCCAGGCTAAACTTTATATCGGCCCGGCCAGATATTTTCAATGAGTCACGCTCCCCAAGTGAAGGATACTGATTAATNTCTATGCTTCCTTCAAAACAGCAGACATACGCCTGCCGGCCTTCGTCTAAAATGAAGGACACACCCCCGTCTCTTTCCGTCAATTCAAACACGTAGGCATTAACATCCTGGCATACGTAAAGGGGGCCCCGGTCTTTGTGCTTTGAACCGGATACAATCTGTAGCAACATATTCTTCTGTCTTCGGATGAAAATTTGTGCGACTCATATCTGAAGAAAACGGCACCAATTATCCTGCTCGTTGAGTTCAGAGTGAGTCAATCCAGTCCCGGCTGAAATACACTGCACGTGACCCCGGGCGAGAACTTCGTGGTTGCCTGCACTGTCNCGATGGGGCAAATGCCCATCAACAACGTAGCTGAAGATTTCCATATTCTGGTGGGGATGAGTCCCAAAACCGCTGTTAGGCTTCACGTTGTCATCGTTCAGCACTCTCAAAACACTGAAGTTCATATTATCAGGGTCACGATAATTAGCGAAAGAAAAATGGAAATATGTATCTGCCGGGCGCATATCGCTAACCTTCATGTAGCAGAGCTTTCCGGCGTCTATTTTTTCGTATTTTCCCATAATCAATTACCTAAGATAGCCNACTTCNAGTGATTATGCCACTGTTCAGGTCAGCGTTGTCGGCAGAATCTGTCGATTGTTTTTCAGTGGCAAGGGACCACCTTGATAGAACCATGCCTAAGGACGGGCCTCGCAACAATAATACGAAGGAAGGCGGGAATTGTCATGAGCCCGAATCCAAAGACCCCGAGCAGGGTAATGTTCGGGATTACAGGTTACTGATGCTCAAAGCGATAGACAACAGGGCCTGATACGTGGTGTCGTTCTGAGGATCAGTTCCTGGCTAATCCTTGAGCATTGTTGGCAATCTNCAGTCGCCAATCTCACGTCAAGTGCATGAACGCNTACAAACCCTATCGAGCGGGCACCTGATTGCCTCTTTTACCATGTGCTCAAACAACTCTTGCCAACTGGAAGCATCCTGTTGAATCTTCTCCTTCAACATAAGAACCATCTCTTCACTGCTATTGTNCAAGGGCATTCCCAGCTCCTCGGCCCAGGCCAAAACATCTTTCTCAGTCACCATGAACATCACCGTGAAGAGATCGTCTTCCTTGCCATTTACAGTCATTTGTGCACCTTCGTCTTTGATGTTCATTTCTATTTTGTACTGCTAAAAAGGCAAGAAAACTGTTTCGCCATTCAAANACCGCGGATCGGTACCAAGTAGTGATATCCGAAGTCCGGCAACTCTAACGATACCTGACCATTCCATTGAACTTGAACCTGTATGGCCGTGGTATTGAGACTTCTCATCTAAATCGTAACCCAGATAGCTCAAAAAACATACCCTTTACGGGTTCACAATCGGTTCAGGATTAGCTCATAATGGACTAAGCCGANACGAAGGAGAGATGTACGCCAGGGGAAATGATAAGTTAATCGCAAAGAGACAACAGGCTAAGAACACAAACACTCTCATCTGGGCTAGCATGAAAATGGGNAAGCACATATCCGGCGGTTCTTACTCCGGGGGTAGTATCCCTTATTAGGCCGAATTATCGTTTTTTCATGAACAATTAGAAAACACGTTGTATTATATCGAATACATATGTATTATGAAAATATAGGNGACTGAGACATTATGGCTAAATACAAGGTAATTTTCCTACCAGACAAGGTGGAGGTTGAAGTAGAGGGGGGTAGCCTGCTTGAGGCGGCAGGGAAGGCGGGTGTCTACATCGACAGTGAGTGCGGCGGTCAGGGTCTGTGTGGCAAGTGCCGGCTGCAAATCCTCAATGGAAACGCGAAGGCCGACAAGCACGCCATCGGCTTCTTCTCGGGCGAAGAGATTAGAGACGGCTACGTGCTGGCGTGCCAAACCGCAGTGACTGATAATCTGAAGGTGGGGATACCGGCTCAATCCCGTCTGGAAATGGAAGAAATCGTCACCGAGGGAACTCCGGTTGAGTACAGCCAGCCCGGGAAGGTCTCCCTGCACAAGGTAGCACAGGACCCGGCTTCTCTCTCCGAACCGCTGGTTAACAAGGTCTACCTTGAACTGCCAAAACCGACAATGGAGGACAATATATCCGATATTGACCGGGTCACCAGGGAACTGAACCGGCAGCTCAACTTCTCCTCCTATGATATATCTCTGGCCTGTCTTCAAAATCTGGCCGATAAGTTACGCCAGAGTGACTGGAAAGTCACCGCCACGGTAGCCAGGCAAGACGGCAAAGGGCGATTGTTGCAACTGGAGGAAGGCAACACCACGGACGGCAATTACGGGCTGGCGATTGACGTAGGCACGACTACGATGGTAGTCCAGTTGGTCCACCTCAAAACGGGCGAGGTCATTGGGGTAGAAGGAAATCATAACCCGCAGGCCCGTTACGGCGAAGACGTCATATCCCGAATGATATTTGCCTGTACCCGGAACCGTCTGAACCCTCTGCATAAAGCAGTCGTAACCAATATCAATGACCTGGTGGAAGCCCTGACGCGAGAGAAGGGCATCGATACCAATAATATCAGTTGCGTTGTGGCCGCTGGAAACACCACCATGAGCCATTTTCTGATGGGTCTGATACCTTGCTCGATCAGGCTGGAGCCCTATATTCCTACCGCCACCATCTATCCTCAAATATTAGCCAAGGATATTGGAATCAACATAAACCCGGACGGGATTCTGGAGGTATTACCCAGTGTTGCCAGTTATGTAGGGGGGGACATCGTGGCCGGCCTACTGGCTTGTGGATTAGGCAATAATCCGGAGGTAAGTTGCTTAATCGATGTCGGCACCAACGGGGAGATTGTTATCGGTAACGATGAGTGGATAGTCTGCTGTTCAGCTTCGGCCGGTCCGGCCTTTGAGGGCGCGGGCACCAAATGGGGAATGAGGGCCAGCAAAGGGGCAATTGAAAAGGTGGTGATAGAAAATAGCCGGGTTACTATTGAGACAATCGGCAAGGCCAAGCCAAGGGGCATCTGTGGCTCAGGTCTCATTGATTCTATATATGAACTGGCCAGGAACAAGATAATAGGTCAAGACGGAAAATTTGATCTGTCAACTGATAATGAGCGAATTATTGTGAAAGAGGACGGCCCCCAGTACATACTGGCCTTCCTGGAGGAAACGGAAACGGGAGAGGCCGTGACCATTACCGAGATAGACATCAGTAATCTCATCAAGGCCAAGGGGGCGATATTTGCTGCCCTGAAATCTCTGACTGATTACGTCGGCCTGAGCTTCGGACAACTGGATAAGATCTATCTATCCGGCGGTTTTGGCAGTTCGTTAAGCATCCCTAAAGCCATTGCGATAGGTCTGCTACCCGACATCGACACGGAGCGGATTCAATACATCGGCAATAGTGCCATCATGGGAGCACGGATAGCTCTGCTGTCCAGGAGCGCCTTTGAATCGGCGGTAAGCCTGTCCAAGACGATGACCAACATCGAACTATCCAACTATTTACCCTTCATGAATGAATTCATCGCCTCCCTTTTTCTGCCCCACACAGATGACAGATTGTTTCCCTCGATACACTATTGAAACGCCCCGTTTTCGTGCTATGATGTATTCCGAAATAGTACCCTGGTGGGGAAGGAGACTACAACGGCAGATCTGAGAATCGAGAAACTGGCCGAGACACTGGTTGACTATTCCGTTGCCGTGCGTGAGGGTGACCGGGTACTGATAAACGGTTCTTCCCTGGCTGAGCCGCTGTTAAAGGAAATCTACGCCAGAGTACTGCAGGCGGGGGGGCACCCAATGATGATGCTCTCTCTGCCCGGTGCCGAAGAGATATTCTTCCGCCATGCCTCCGATGAACAACTCAAACATGTGCCCAAGCCCCTGGAACTGGTCATTGAAACATACGATGTACGCATATCGGTGCTAGCCGATAGTAATACCAAGGCTCTCAGTAACGTCGAT
>NYYM01000065.1 GCA_002685815.1 Dehalococcoidales bacterium
AGAAACGGTATTCAGCGCGAAGATAGATATAAGCTTGCCGAGCACCGATGGCATAGGTAGCGATAACTATTCCTTCAATAAGACTGAAAGGGTCATTTTCCAGCATGTACCTGTCTTTAAAGGTACCTACCTCACCCTCGTCGGCATTGCAGATAAGGTATTTTTCATCCCCGGCGGCGTTCCTGACCATCTCCCATTTTACGCCACAGGGGAACCCGGCCCCGCCACGACCCCGCAAGCCCGAGGCCTTCATCTCCTCAATCACCTGTTCCGGAGTCATCTCAGTCGAGGCCTTTTGCCAGGCTTTGAAACCATCTTCCTCAAGATAGCTGGTTATATTACCTGGGTCAACGACTCCGCAGTTCTTTAAGACAATCCGATTCTCCAGCACAAATAATCTCCTGCCCGTCCCTATTTATAGTCCTTCAAGATTTGCGATATTTTCTCCGGTGTCAGGTTAGCGTGAACATCAGAATTAATCAGCATCGCCGGAGCTTTGTCACAGGCCCCAATGCAGTTGGTCAAGGTAAAGGTAAACCGGTCATCATCTGTGGTCTGGCCGGGTCTAATCCCGATTTCTTTCTCGATACTTTCAACTATAGTCTGGTAATTCTTGAGATAGCAGGGAAGACTCTGGCAAATCCTGATTACGTTTCTGCCCAATGGCTTGGTAGAGAGAAAGGAGTAAAAGGTGGCTACTCCGTATACCTCACTTCTTGAGATGCTGAGAGATTCAGCCAACTCAGCCATGACTTCTTCAGATAGATAACCGGCCTTGTCCTGGGCTTCTTTCAACAACACCAGTAATTGTTCGGGGTCTCTGTCCTTGTCGATAATGCCCTTCGGGACTTGAGTCATTTTCTCTCCCCGTAGCAGCTTAGCTAGCTCCGAATGATTAACGGGGTAGCCTTCTTTTCTTCGGTAATCCCGACCGGAGCGCTCAAAGCTCCCGTCGGGCAGTGGGGAATGCAAATACCGCAATCACGACAGACTTTTTTATCCAAAACTTCATCAAAATCGACCACGATTTTAGAATCGAACCCACGGTAGCCGGTGGCGAAGACGTTCTTTCCAGCGATTTCATTACAAGCCCGGACGCATTTACGGCAGAGTATACATTTGGTCAAATCACGGACAATGTAGGGACTGATATCCTCGATCTGATAGAATCGCTTTTTCGACTGGAAGCGGGGAAGTCCCACATCCAGGTCAGCGGCGATGGCGCGAAGTTTGCAGGCATTGGCCTGTTCGCACATGTAGCAAGTGCCGCAATGGCTGGTCAGGAGGAGTTCCATAATCACCCCGCGGGTTTCTATGACTTTTTGAGAATGAGTCTGAATAACCATTCCCTGAGTGATTGGAGTATGACAGGAACCTACCAAAGTACGCGAACCTTCCACTTCCACCACACAAATACGGCAAGCCCCGGTGGGTGATAGCCCCTCTACAGAGCAGAAGGTCGGAATGTCAATTCCGTTTTCCTGGGCAACTTCAAGTATGGTCTTGCCCTCAGCCGCAGTCACCTCGGACCCATTTAGTGCTATCGTGATACTGCTCATTTCTTTCTGAAAGGTGGAACCTATATCTCCAGCCAGGAGTGAGAGTAGAGGGATTCACCGGTAAGAACCCGGACTGTCTTGACGTATTCGGTTTCTTTTTGACTCAACGAGGAAAGGTCTGGTTTCTCGCCGTCCATAACCCGATGTACCAAATCGACAATTTCCGGCATTTCACTCTTGGCCAGTTTTACTAGTTCAGGGTCAAAAGCGTCAACAATGGCTGAATGAAGCCCATACCTCATCAGCATTATCAGATAAGTGCGATTAAGGTAAGGTCTCAAATGAGTCGGAGCGCCATTTGAGATATTTGAAAGCCCCACCGTGGACTTACAGCCGGGGGCAACATCCGCCAACATGCTCATAAACTCAACACAGGATTTCACCTGGTTTATTTCCACCGATATGGGACTGGCTATAGGGTCTATCCAGATGTTTTCAGGGGGGATACCCATTTCACCAGCCTGATAAACCAGGTCAACGGCCAGCATACATCGTTCATTGGCATCCCGGGGCATTCCATCCACACCCCAAAGCAGCCCGATCATATCAGTTTCATAATTCTTAGCCAGGGGAAGTCCCTGCTCCAACCTGTCCGGCTGAAGGGAGATAGAGTTGATTAAGGCCCGGCTTTTGCAAACCTTCAGACCGGCTTCCATAGCTACCGAGTTGGTAGTATCAAGAGACAAGGGCATATCGGTAACTTCTTGCACCGTGTTAACCATCCACTCCATGAGCTCGTCTCCGCCCCTTCGGGCAGGCCCAATATTAATATCGAGGTAGTCCACGCCACCCTCAATCTCGGCTTTGGCCATTTCCTGAATGGGGCCAGGATTTCTCTCCTTCATTGCCGAACCGAGAGTCTTGGACATGATATTAACGCTTTCTCCGATGAGAATCATTTTACCTCCTTAGGGTGTCCAGGCCTTCAGATAGGCCGGGATAAGAGCTCCTTCCCGAGGACCGATCATAATCTCCCAATCAGGCAGTTCTTCTTCCAAACCACCGCTTTCCGGAGCCGAGTAGCCCGGGATAATCAGCTTGCGATGCTTAATCTTATCGGTAATACCGCTTTTCTTAACAAAGGGGCCGATAGCATCAGCCACAAACTTGCCGGCCGCCCAGGCCGTCATAACCGAGAGTCCCTCGGTATCCATGACCAGCAGGTAGCTGGGAACCTTGCTTGCTTCTATTTCCCCGGACACGATGAAATAGGTGAGCGAGAAGTTACTAGTGAGTGCCACCGGCGAGTTTTCGTCAGGACTACCAATCTCGTAGATTCCTTCAGTGGTGGCCAAGGGTCGTTGGGGATCGGTATAGATATTGAGTCGTTCCACCAGCAGAGGAAACAGGCTTTCGCCCTGAAAATCAGAGAGAACGACAATGCCGGCGTATTTGGCCACAAACATGGCGGCAATCACCGCCTCTTTCATCGGGTCATCGGTCATCTCACCAGGGAAGGTAATAGTGGGAAAGCCCAGGGGTTTGAATTTCTGGGTCAAGGCTGCATTTCTGATGATTACCTGCTCTTCAAAGGCACGACGGACGGTCCTAGCCCCAGAATCGATGACAATGTCGTTGATTCCGGCCTCGGTCAACTTCGCGGTCAGCTCCGCCGTCTCGTCAAGACTGGAGGCTTTTACAGCTACCGGGCACGAATTCTCCTTGGCCAGAGCAGCCAGGCTGTCGACATTATCGCTGGTGACCGCGTATATCAGGGGTTTCCGGTCAGCGCCGGCCTTCACTCCAGCCGCCAGAACATCAGGACTATCGCTCATCAAAATAAGGCCGCCATCACTGTTTTGCATTACTTTATTGACCAGCGCCTCGAACTTAGCGGCGTTTCCCGATTCATCTTTCACGGCTACTAACTCAGGGCGAAGAGTGACGCCCACCCTATCGTACTGGAGATGCCGGAACCTCTCCAACCTGGCATCCACATCCGAGTCCTCCATAGTATCTTTGACCAAGATAGCCACACCGGGGGGGTTCTCAAACCTTTTTTCATGGCGGAACATCACCGTCTCGCCACCGACTTTCAGAGCGGTTTCACCAACTCCGATGGTAAGCTGGCGGATGGGAGGGGCTGAAGCTACCTGCAGTTGCTCAGTTGCTTCATCAGAAACATGGGGGCAGGCACTCAATTCTACTTTCCCGGTGGCCAGACTCATGGCAAAGGCCAGACAGGTGGGCACCCCGCAGTCTTTACAATTCGTTTTCGGCAGCAGTTTAAATATCTCTATTCCGGTGAGCGGCATTTGTTATACTCCCCTCGCAGGCTTTTTTAGCAGTAACGCAGGAACCAGACCTCTTTGTGGCTGGTCCGAAAACCTTTTTTAACCCAGAATGGAATCCATAGTGAGGGCAGGATGTCCCTTCTCCTCCAGGAAAGGAAGGATTTCCTCTTCGGTAACGCCAACCGTTTCATCAGCGATCATATCAAGAAAACCGGGCACTCCCAGTTCCTCACCACGGGCCGCAATCCGTTCGCCAATCTCTTCTTTCAGGCTCGTAGGCATCCAAACCAACCTCAATAGTCCGCCATCGCCGGCAAGGAATTTTCTCTGGCTGGTATTGTATTTCCCGTGACCCACAAATCCCGGAGTGCTCAAGCCCCCACCGATAGTTCCGGCCAGGGTGGTGAATTTCATACCGCAAGGCGTCTCCCCGGTATACTCACGGTTTACCGTCATCACGCCGTTACACAGGGGAACGACCGCCGCGATACACTCGCAACAACCGCAGGTCGTCATCGGGTCATTTATCAGGCTGTAGAAGTTGTAGTGGTCAATCTTACCCCGGGAAGCCTGAGTCAGAAACTCGTTAACGCCTTTCCACTGTCCCAAACCAGAGTCGATAGCTTCCCCTTTTACCACGGGTTGGTTAGGACCGGTAGGATTAATCTCGAAAGAGGCTCTACAGTCCATCCAGTTATAGGAACCGCAGAGACCGGTCCTTTCCGGACTGATAACACAAACATGGCTTGGCGCGAATGACTGACACAGGGTGCATGAATAATAGGTGTCAGTAGTCTCGTCGGTCATGCCTTCAATACGGGTATCTCTGCCTNCGTACACCGCTTTAGCCTGTTCGATTATCTCCAGCACTTTAGCCTCTTCGGTATAGAGCTTGACCTGTAACTTGTCAAATATCCGTCCAAAATCCTGATGCAGTTTAGCATGGAGAAGGGTGCCGAAATGGGAGAGTTTGAAGCCCTTTTCCACCGCCTGTCTATTGATCCGAATCCAGGCGATATCCCTTTGTCCGATGTGCATCGATCCCTGAGCGTAGTTTATGAGATGGTGAATCTGGCGTTCCAGAATGGGCTCGTAGTCCTCCTGCATTTCCCGTCCGGCAACTTCAACGACAATGGCCAGAGGCAGTCGGGAACCCGGAGTAATATCAGCCAGTTCAGGGCCGATAACCTCAATCTTTCCATCTTCTACTTCATCCATCGGTCGACTGGTAACCCATTCGACCATAGGAGTCCTACCACCACCAGCCTCCAGATAAATCTCTTCACCCCGGACCCGCTCACCCTCAAAGGCAGCGCCAAAAGCTACCGGCACCGGTACTTCAGTGACGGCAACTTTGAGACCTCTTACCTCTACCGCTTTAGCCACCATCTGGTCGTGGGGAATATTTGAGACAACGTGTTCGTAGGTGCAAATTCCGGTAGGCAATACTTCGGGTATCGGGGTATCGGCGATGACTGGAAAGCCCCAATTGATTGCCCCGGCAGCGTTGGCGTACCATTCGTCTGTAACGTAGCCCAAGGGCAAGGCGAAGGCAAAAACACGGTCCTTGTTATAAATAAGGATCTTTCTGAAATCACCGGCCTCAATTCCACCGAAGGACATGGCAGCCCGAGTGGCAAAACCCATAGAAAATACAGTGGCCGAAACATCAGGGCCAAACGATACCAGACGGGTGGGCCAGCCAATCTGCACTCCTGCCTCAATGAGTTGCTCGGAGAATCTCTTGCCGCCGTATTCGGCTGACATAAATACATAGAGGTTCTTCTGTTGCAATTCCTGGGCGATCTGGGCTGCTATCTCACTGGTGGGGGCCGCACCGAGGATGGCGGCAAAACCGGGAGCGGTACCATCAACAAATTCAATGCCCCTTTTCCTGAGGATTATGTCATCTGCAGCACCCAGCCAGAGATTGTCAGCAGTGATATCTTCCGTCTTGGTATAGAAATTCGGCTCCTCCAGATACCTGACAGCTTCAATGAGTTCTTCAGCAAACAGGGTGGCCATCCCGGCATCGAGAGCCGGAGCAAGATAGGGTAAAGGATGCGTATCCTTTACCGGTGGCGGCAAAATGGACTTGCATTTCTTTAAAACCGCCTCCATGTCACCCAACTTCTCCACCTTGGTACCCAGCATCCCGTAAATCACGGGTAGATAATAGGCCGTGTTGGGGAAACCGACCGGTTCGTTAACTCCCCATTTGTCCATCGCCTGCTGCCATTTTGTCTCAGCCTGCCCGACAATCTTATGAGCCCCTCTGATTGCCGCAGAGGCAATTATCTTAGACATGTCTCTCTAGCCCTCCTGTTATTTTCTGTTCCGTAAAAGACCTTTGTCCTATACCTTACCCAGTTCCCGCCTCATCTCCATATCGTAGAGGACTCGTTCTCTGGCTTTGTCAATGCCCAGGGCCTTGCGCTTCTCATCGATATGGTTAATGACCATCTCAGCTATTTTGAGCGGGTCAGGTTCAAAGTCCCACTTGCCACCGTAGATGCCCTCCATCTCCTTGAAAAGGTAATCGGTCACCTCTTTACTCCCGAGGGTGGGCCAGGTAGCCCCGAAAATTGTGTATACGCCGGAGCTGACAAAATATTGACCGATGGCAATAGCTTTTTCGCTCATCCACTCAGCGGCGACTCCGACTGCCGGCAGGTCACTTATGTCATCTCCCAGACCACCGTCTTTAACCATAGAGGTAGCGGCTATCAGTATCCGACTATTATCAATACAGGCGCCCATATGAAGTACCGGCGGAATACCTACCGCTTCACAAACCGAACGGAGACCCTCACCGGCGAACTCAGCTGCCTCAGGCACCAGAAGCCCGAACTTGGCACAGGCCATAGCGGCACAACCGGTTTCAATCACCAAGACGTCATTCTTAATAAGTTCCTTGACCAGGGTAACGTGAACGTCATCGTGACCGACCCTGGCATTATTACAGCCAACAACGCCAGCCACACCCCTGATACGCCCGTTGATAATATTATCATTCAGAGGGCGATAGGAGGCCCGGAAAAGCCCACCCAACAAGTAGTTAATGGTTTCATGACTGAACCCGGCTATCAGGTCAGTTTTGACATCAGGGATACGAACGTTTTCTCCCCGGTTGGAGTAGTTATCAATGGCGGCTCTGAGTATTTCTTTTCCGGATTCAACAGCTTTGTGTGCATCGAATTGCATGTGGATAGCGCCTTCTATTTTAGTCCGCGCATCTGTGGTTATCAACTTAGTATGATAGCAGTTGGCAACCTCAGCCAGTCCTTGCATGATACACTGGACATCAACCACCATTGCTTCAACGGCCCCGGTAACTATGGCGAGTTCCTGCTGGAGAAAATTCCCGGCGATGGGTATCCCATGACGCATCAATATCTCATTGGCCGTGCAGCACATACCAGTCAGGTTTATCCCTTTGGCTCCTTTTGATGCAGCGTAAGCGATCATTTCCGGGTCCTGGGCAGCTACGGCCAGCATTTCAGCAACATAAGGTTCGTGCCCGTGAATGACTACATTGACCTCGTCCGCTTTGAGCACGCCAAGATTAACCTGGCTGGCTGCCGGCGCCGGAGTACCGAAAAGGATATCCTGGAGCTCGGTAGCGATCATTGCCCCTCCCCAGCCATCGGCCAGGGAGGTTCTGGCTCCGTGGGCCAGCAGGGATTTGTAGTCCTGGTCACAACCCATGTGAGTGCGGTGCATAGCTTCAGCTACCTCACGGTCGATTCCTCTTGGAACTACGTCGAGCTTTCTCCAGAGTTCCTGCCGCTTAAGAGGAGCTCTCTTAATAAAGGTGAGTTCGCCCTCCTGCCTGCCAAAATCTTGCTGAAGCAACTCACCCACATCAATGGCTATTTCCTCGTTCGTACGGTCACCTATCTCGACACCCAGTTCCAGGGCAAGCTGCAACAATTTCTGCTCATCCTTAATTTCAAAGCCTTCAATTTCGCCTTTAGCAGCTTCAATGAAGATTTTTGTCACTTCCCGGCCATGGTCTCCGTGAGAGGCCGTTCCGGCGGCTATCTTGCGCAGGAAACCGCGGGCAGCGATCGTTTCTGCCGTAGCCCCACAGAGTCCTTTTCGTTTATGGTGCTCTTCCAGAGTTTCCTCCTTGTTTCTGGGTAATGGTACCCGGCACGGCCCCATTGCACAGTGAGCACAGCAGCTCCCTTCTTCTCCGATGGGGCATGGTCTCATATTCGCAGCTCTTTCGAAGACAGTACTGACGCCTTCCGCGGCGGCCTTTTCTATCATTTCGATAGTCGCCGGATCAATACTCACCACTTTCTTTTGTTCCGCCAATTTTCTCACCTCTTTTATTAGACTGGACCTAATCTCAAACTGCTGTTCGCGGTCGCGTTCACTTCGCGCCCACCAAAGAGACCAACTCATTACAAAGTCTCTTTTACAGACACACTATTCGATTGGGCAATATCTATTATAGGCAGCCCGTTTGTCTCAAGCGAAAACACCTGAGCCACAAAGGCCAGCCAGCAATTTCCACCGGGTGTTCGCGGAGTCGTAGGATTCCGCCTCAACTCTAACTAGAAATATCTTTTTAACAAGCCTTCAAGAGCCCTGGCGTGACGGGCCTCATCCCGGGAAGCTTCATCAAAGATAGCCTGAATCTCACCTATTCCGGCCTCTTTGGCTTTAAGGCATGCATCCTGTTTGCCCTGACAAGCCCCGGTTTCACCGGCGATCATCTGTTCCAGGTTCTCTCTGGTGCTGTCCGAGATCATACCGCCAAGTTCAGCGAAACGGGCAGCGTGATTGGCTTCATCCCAGGCAATAGCCCTGAGAACACCGGTAATCTCAGGATAGCCTTCCCTTTCAGCCTGTCTAGCCATGGCCAGATAAAGACCTACTTCCCCGGTTTCACCTCTAAAATTAGCCTGCACCGCTTGCTCGGTAGCGGTCCCCTTTGCAATACCCAGTTTATTCTCATTAGCCAGCTCTGCCATATCCCCCCCTTTTTTCGGTTAGATTCTACTATTCCACTCGCCGGGCAGCATTATTGCTGCTCAAAACACCTCAGGACTGGCATCCATTGCACAATCCCCGGAATTCCAGGCGATGGTAAAAGATCTGAAAACCAGTTTGTCGGGTCAGTCTTTCATTGAGTTCTGTATTCACGGCCTCATCCAGATCAACAATACAGTCACACTGCTCACACCTGAAATGATAGTGGTTCTGGGCTTCTTTATCGAACCTGCTAATGCTACCAGCAAGGTCCAACTCCAGAATCACTCCCTCGCGTTTCAGTAATCTCAGGTTACGGTAGACCGTTCCGAGACTGATATTAGGTATTTCCTTCCTCACCCCTTCATAGATCCATTCGGCCGTGGGGTGAAGGGTTGTCCCTCTTATCGTCTTTAAGATTGCCTCTTTCTGTTTCGATTTTCTGGTCATAACCTAACCTAAAAATTTACTCCAAAGCACCTTCTAGTAATGATTATCATTATTAATTTTAACAAGATCTACCCTTCATGTCAAGGTTACCTCAGTGCCGGTCACTACCTAGCCCCCGGGGGACACGGATAGTTCGGTAATCATATCGCGAACCAGCCCAATGGCCTCCGGATGCCTCATTATCAGCACATCAGCTCCAGCTAAAAGCAAAACAACAGCCGACATGGATTCCGTCAAGATACCTCTTTTCCTGGCATCACCCAACTTGGGGTCTTCTTCCGTCGGCAATTGCACTTCCTTGGTTTTCCAAACTTCCTTAGATATGTTACAAATGATGGGGAACTGGAGTTTTTCATCTTGCTGGGTCAATCCGGCCATTCTCATGCGCTCCATGACGGAATAGGCGTATTCCAGACCATACCCGATGCCGCTGACAGTGGGGTCCATTACCAGTTGCTCATCGGAGACGCCGAGGTTACCGAGCAGGATATTTAGCTGTTTGGCCAGGTTTATGTCGATAGGTGTTGAAGCAATTACGGTATGGTGATAGGCTAGGGCGGCAGCCCCGATTTTCTTATGGTCACCCTCTTCCACCGGTCCAAGAATCAGGGCCTTGTCCTGACAGAGCTCGGCTACCTGCCTCAGAACCTCGGTATCTTTATCATGGTTGGCCGTTCCCCAGACAATCAAAGGCACGTCAATGTTATCGGAAACTTTCTTGACGACTGCGGCAGCCTCTTCAGGACCGCGGTCTATGCCATTTGGGTCTGTGCTTATCAATTGCAGAGCGATCATTTCAGCCCCGTAGTCATCAATGCATTTCCTGGCCCAGGTAACAGGGTCATCGGTAACTCTGGCGAAAGGCTCTAATGCTGCTTCCGGCCAATCCTGAGGTGGGCAGTCCCAGACCTCCATAGCTATCTTGGGTACATTAGACATCTCGCCTTCAAAAAGGTAGAAGGGGTAAGATGTCTCCTCGCCAACGGTTACGGACGTGCTGCCCTTACCCAGTGTTACCTTTTTAATCTTGCCGCTATATGATGTTTTGGGAATCTCAACTGCCATTTTTCACTATCCTTCCTAGTTAGGCGGGATTCTTCCTTTTCTCACTGCCGTACCAGTCATTGCTGTAGTAGTACCTTTCCCCTGTTTCAAGGTATTTCAGTTTCTCCTGACGGCTTTCCAGTTTTTGTCTCCACCTGCCTACCTGGTAACTCTCCGGTTTGCCTTCCTCAAAGGTGGCCCCCAGTATCTCCACCTCTTCTCTGCCCGGGGCAGTCTTCATCTCAACTATATACTCCATACCTGTCCTCCTTCAGCTCAGGAAATTCCGGCAGCCACTTTGGCCGCCCGTACCGTATTCTTCATCAGCATGGTTATGGTCATGGGGCCCACTCCACCGGGAACGGGAGTGATGGCGGCCGCTTTTTCACTGACCGGCCCAAAATCAACATCACCGACCAGGATTCTCTTACCTTCTGACGTGGTGCCAGTCTGGTTCACCCCGACATCAATGACCACAACGCCTTCCTTCACCATATCCGCGGTGACCGCATTCGCCTTTCCCGCCGCCACTATCAGTATATCGGCCCTCAGGGTATGAAATTTCAGGTTCCTGGTCCGGGTATGGCAGACGGTGACCGTGGCGTTTGCTCCCGGCCCTTTTTGTAACAACATATTGGCAATAGGTTTGCCGACGATGTTACTTCTGCCAACCACAACGACTTCGGCTCCCTCAATCTGAGTGCCGGAGCGGATAAGCAGCTGTTGAATGCCGGCCGGAGTGCAGGGCAGGTAATCCGGTTCACCGATCATCAGTTTACCGACGTTTACCGGATGGAAACCATCAACATCTTTCCCGGGATCAATGGCAAAGAGAACTTCTTCTTCGTTCAAGTGCTTGGGCAGAGGCAACTGGACCAAAATACCGTTGATCTTGGGGTCATTATTCAACCTGTCAATCAGTTTCAGCAGGTCTTCCTTGCTGGTATCCTCAGCGAGATCGTGTCTTTCAGAATAAATACCCAAGTTGAGACAGGTCTTTTCCTTGGCACCCACATATACCTGGGAAGCGGGATCAGCACCGACCAGCACAGTTACCAGGCCGGGAACAACATCGTGTTGTTCTTTTAGTTCCGCGATTTCCGCTTTCAACTCAGC